>JAJYZF010000006.1 GCA_021800165.1 Planctomycetota bacterium
CCAATGCACCAAGGAATTCAAACGCGACATGAAAATCTGCTTCGATTCGTTTCTGCCCCAATGGAACTATCGGGCTGGCCCTGTAAGCACTTAAATAGGGAAGTTATTTCGGACCCGTTACTAAGTGCTGTGCTTATGCGGAAAAATCAGGGCGTGCGAGGCGGGAACTTTTGCTCGAATCACAAGGTTCTACTATAATCACCGGCGCGAATGACTGGAGAACCGCGCCATGAAATTTATCGTTAATGATATCACCGCAGACCAAGTGACTGTCTTGGTGCCGGGGAGTAACTACCGCAGTACATTCAAATGCGCCGGTGCCGCAGCTCTGCGGGTTGGCCAAAGGGTTGCCGGGGATGTGCATGCACCGGCGCGCAAAGCGGAAATGGTTAGTGATGGCGGCAATTATGTCGAGCCGTTGTTTGGCCGGCCGCGTCGGATGCAGGGCCGCGTGGTTGAACAACACCCCAAAACCAACGAACTTCTGGTGCAGGTCGGATATCCGGTGCGGGTGAAATTGCCGCATGGGCAAGCTGTGGTCGATTTTCCGGTTGGCAGCCGGGTGGGTTGGGACAACGCCGACTGGCCACTGCTGGAAATAGAAGCCAACGCGGTCACGGCCAGCAGCAGACGCTCCACCGAATTACCCGCCGCCGCCGGTGCTTAGCTTTCTTGCCAGGCCTTTGAAATACGCGGGCGGCCAAAATTCCCGATTCGCAAGGCACGAGGGCTAAATAATCCGTTTTACGTTCAAACCAATATATTTTTCCATGATCCAACTAAAGCGGTCGTATTTTGCCGCCGACAAGATAACCGTGGCGGTATCCCGTGGGGCCGGGATGATCTCGGCGTTGCCCGCCGGCAACATAAAAAATGTCCTGCCCGATCGCTTATTTCTCGCGCTACCGTGCTGCCCCGCCATTGACGGTGGGTTAGGGACCGGGCAAAAATAAATTCGTGTTTTACGGCGCAGGAATTTTATTACTGCTGGCGAGGCGCGAGCGACGCGCATACCCCGCCAGTGGGTCTGTAAGGAGCGAACAACGAAGCCAGCGGGCAAAAGGACCAGCCGGAAAGTGCGAAGTTATTTTTGCCCGGTCCCTTACGCGCATGAAATATGCGGCTTCACACCCGCTTCCCCGAAACCGTTGACGCAGGCTTGGCGCACCGCCCGCGCTCGCCTAAAGTAGAGCAATGCAAAAGATTGATCTCCCCATGTTGCCCGCTCGTAAAAGTGATTCTCATAAGGGCAATTACGGCAAAGTTTTGATTATCGGTGGGTCTGAAACTATGCCCGCCGCACCCGCTATCAGTGGCTTGGCCGCGTGCCGCACCGGGGCCGGCCTTTGTCGCATCGCAACCGTCAAGGAAGCTCTGCCCATTGCGCTGATGCTTTGTCCATCGGCCACGGGTTTTGTGCTAAGTTCGCGTGATACCAAGGCCCTGTTGGATTTTGCCGACGAACATGACGCTTTGGCCGTGGGGCCGGGCTTGGGTCAAAGCCCGCTGGCTAAAAAAATTGTTCTCGAACTTCTCGCCCGCCATTCCGGGCCGATGGTGCTGGATGCGGATGCCTTGAATATTCTTTCTGGCCTTGAAGCCAGTGAATGGCCGAAGCGAAAAAACTGGAGTAACGTGGTTTTAACGCCGCATACCGTGGAGTTTATGCGCTTAATGGGGGCGGTTACCAAGCGCCGTGGCAGCCTGGAAATAGCCTCTCATCCCGTGCCTGAATCACCGCCGGAGCAAAATTCGGGTGTCCCGGCATCCGACGCCACCCCGGAGGATTCAGAAAATACGGCCGAAGCCTATTGCACCGCGGATGGCGTCGCTATAGATTTTGAACCTGAGCCACCGCCCGCGGCCGTAGCTGGACCGGTCAACACCGGCGACAACGCCGCCACCGCGCCCGACCGCTGGGCCTTGGCGGAAATTTTGAGCCGGGCCACCGGCTGCGTCGTGGCGCTAAAAGGCCACCGCACGGCCGTTGCCGACGGTGGCCGCGGAGCCATCAACCAAACCGGTAATCCAGCCATGGCCACCGCGGGTATGGGGGACGTGCTTACTGGGGTGATTGCCGCGCTCATCGGCCAGGGAATAGCGCCAGCGGAGGCGGCGGTGCTTGGCGTGCACATTCACGGTCTGGCCGGCGATATGGCTGTTCAAACCATTGGCCCCGCAGGGCTGCTGGCCATGGATGTGGCTAATCTTTTGCCCAGAGCACTGGCCACACGCCTTGCTGATAGTTGATCGCCTCTCACCATCCGCCACCAGGAGTTTTTTTGAAGTCCCAGCGCCGCTCTGTTTCAATCGAGGATGAAATTCGGCAGGCCCGGATGACGCTTGCCGACGGTGGCCGCCAGCGTCGTGTGGGGCTGCCTCCGGCGATCGTTGAAATCGGCGGTTTGCCGGCGGCGATGGATATGTTCGCTGGTGTCCAATATGGTGCCAATTCCCCTTCAGGAAAATTGGCGGATCGCAATAGCCGATGCGCCGCCGCCAGCCCAAAAGTAGGCTCTATGCTGGATGGTTAAATAAGTCGCCTGCTGAAATAAGAGGATGCCGATGAACCTCAACCAATATCTGACCGAGGCCGAGTCACGTTACGATGCCCAATGCCAGATGCTCGGAGCACCTTTTCATGGACCGGGCTATCATTCCCATGTGCCCGAAGGAACGTGGACGCATGCCACCCGCGAGTCGGCGGATTATGCTCTGGCCCTGCTGGAGTCCGGCACCCAGGCCAACCGCCGACGAGCCGCTCTGGTCATCGCCAGAATTCTGGCCTTGCAGCAGCGCGATTCAACCGCCAGTACTTACGGGATATGGCCGTGGCTATTGGAAGAATCGCTGGCCGAAATGGATCCACCCGACTGGAACTGGGCTGATTTTATCGGCGCTCGTCTGGCTCAGATACTGGTCCAATACGAAGCGGACCTGCCGGAGCCGCTGCGCCGCGACACCCGCATCGCCCTGGGACATGCGGCCTGGTCGATCTTCCGCCGCAATGTCCAAAGCAATTACACCAATATTGCCATTATGGGGGCCGGTGTTACTCTTGTCGCCGGTGAAATTCTGGCGCTGCCGCAACTCTTCGATTACGGTCGCCAACGTCTGGCCAATATGGTGGCTTACGTGCAGGATCAGGGGAATTTTAACGAATACAATAGTCCGACGTACACCATTGTGGCGATCCATGAAACCGAAAGAATCCTGCAGTTGGTGCATGACCCGGCCGCTAGAGCGGCTGCCGAATGGATCCGGACTTTTGCCTGGCAAACCACGTTGGCCCATTTTCATCCACAAACCAGCCAATGGGCACCGCCACATGCCCGGGCTTATCATGACCATCTGCCACCAGAAGCCGCCGCGTACTTAGCCGCCTCGACCGGCCTGGCTGTTCGCTCCCATGATGGAGGCGTTTCCCGGATTTCGTGGTCGCCCATTACGCATTTGCCGGCCCCCGCATCGGCGATCGAGCAATGTAGATCGTTCCGGGCGACCGGCATCCTCTTAAGGGAGCGATTTATTCGTCGGGATCCGGAAGCGGATTCCTCCTACGCCACCACCTGGATGGCGGAAAAGGCCTGCTTTGGAACCATGAATCGGTCCATCTTTTGGACCCAGCATCGCCCGCTGCAGGGATATCTCTGGACACCGACCGATCCTGCCGTGGTAGTGCGTGTGCAAGCTTTGCATGATGGACGGGACTTTTGTGCCATCAGTTGCCGGAGTGTGCAGGAGGCCAACCGTGTTCTGACTGTTTTTAATATGACCCCCAATACCGGCGATTTTCATCCCAGCCTGGATCGGCCCAAAAACGGATGCTTTCGCGTGCAAGACCTGCGCATCCGGTATCTGCTCTCAGGTACAGCCGTGGCGGCGCAGCGCGTTGCCGATGGAACGGCGGTTTTAACCGCGGGTCCATGGCGGGTGGTCATTCATGCCGCTGCGGAGGGTAGCTTCGGCGGACGGCCAATTCGCTGGCAGATCGTAACGCAGAAAGATCAGGTATGGTTTGATGCCGTTCTTTACACGGGCGAACCCATGGATTTTTCCGTGGAAACAGCGGGGCCGTTGAAATTGGCCGCCGGTCTGGAAATTTTAGGCCCGGAGGAATCCATGGCAACGCAGCCACCGGTGGTGGCATATCGAAACGCTCACACCGTGGAGGCCCATTGGCTGGCCAATTTGCAAGTGGTTGCACCCGCCGTGGAGGCGCAATAAACCATTCCATGCCGGACCGAAGGGCCAGCCAAACCCCGCAGCCGCCACTGGAAACCCCGTCACTGGACGAATTAGCTAATTCTTCTTATATTTTCAATAATTATTGAACGCAATGCGCCGTTTAGCGGCGTTAGTTTAATGAGGTTCCTATGCCAATTGCTGCCGTTGCCGCCCCCTCCATCGGTTTGGCACCCTATTTGGCGGCGGTCGATGAACTTTTTGCGCGCGAGCTTGCCAGTACGTTGCCGCATGTCCAGCATCTGATTGGTCATGTGAACAGATTTCGGGGCAAAATGCTGCGGCCCACGCTGGTGCTGCTGTGCGGGATGGCGGTGGCGTCGCGTGAGGTAGAGAGCAACGCTACAACTTCCATGAAACTCGGCCACGAACATGTGGTTCTGGCCACCGTGGTGGAAATGGTACATGTGGCCACCCTGGTGCATGATGATGTCTTGGACGGGGCGGAAATCCGCCGCCGCGGGGCCACCATTAACCATCTGCGCGGTAATGAGGCGGCGGTTCTCCTGGGCGATTTGCTCATCAGCCACGCCTTTCACCTGTGCAGCAGCCTCAACAGCCAGACCGCTTCTCGCCTGATCGGCCATACCACCAATATTGTCTGTGAAGGCGAACTGACCCAGAATTTTTATCGCCGCAACTGGAAACTCGACGAAGCCACTTATTTTGACATCATCTATCGCAAAACCGCCAGCCTCATCGAAACTTCATGCCGTTTGGGGGCGTTGGCCCGCGGAGCGTCGGCCCAGCTCGTTGAAGCGCTGGCGCTTTATGGTAAGCATCTGGGCATGGCGTTTCAGATTGTCGATGACGTTTTGGATATTGTGGGCCAACAGAAAACCGTAGGCAAATCATTGGGCACGGATGTTGACAAAGGCAAGCTTACGCTGCCCATGATTCATTTCCTCAACCACGCCGCGCTCGAACACCGGGAACTGCTGGTCAGCCTGCTGGAGTCCGCCCAGGCGGATCGGGCGGAGCATGTGCGGCAACTGCTGATTCCCAGTCCCAGCATCGCCTATGCCCGCCAGCAGGCTCAATCGCTGGTGGATCAGGCGATTGCCGCCATTCAGGTATTACCCGCGGGGGAGATTCGCAACATCCTCACCGCCATGGCTCGTTACACCACCAACCGGGACCAATAAACCCGGTGCCAAACCCCTTCCACCACGCCTTGCTCCGCCTTCACCGGCCTTTGAATATCCGAACCGCTACACCCGAGGCCGCATCTGGCCAATCAGCGCCACCAGTTGCTCCGCCAGGTTTTCCAGCGGCAGCATCTCCGGTGCGGCGGCAGTGCGGCGTTTGAGTTCCACCTGACCCGTTGCCAGCCCTTTATCGCCGATGACAATCCGCAGCGGAATGCCTATTAAATCCCCATCCTTGAACTTCACTCCAGGGCGCTGGTCGCGGTCATCGAGTAGCACCTCCACACCGCGGTCCGCCAATTGCGCGTGCAGTTCGTCGGCCACGGTTCGGGCCTGGCCCTCATAGCGGATAGGCGTGATGAGAACTTCAAATGGCGCAATGCCTATCGGCCAGACGATGCCATCCTTATCCGAAAGCGTTTCAAGTGCCGCCACCATAATCCGGCCCGGCCCAATGCCGTAACAACCCATGATGATCGGTTGGCTTTGCTGTTTGTCATCCAGATATACAGCCCCCAGAGCCTGGGAATATTTTGTGCCCAGCTTGAAGACATGGCCCAATTCAATCCCTTTCTCCAGCGTTAGGGCAGAGCCGTGGGGAGATTTGT
Source organism: Planctomycetota bacterium (assembly GCA_021800165.1). Taxonomy (GTDB): domain Bacteria; phylum Planctomycetota; class Phycisphaerae; order WQYP01; family WQYP01; genus JABEVA01. The sequence continues at coordinate 6,002 of JAJYZF010000006.1, forward strand.
CTCCATCGACCACGTTGCGGATATCAGCCACTTGGGCTTTACCACGATGCTGGGCCTCCAGATGCGTGATCCAGTTAAAATTGGTAACGTGGTAATCCTTTTCGTTGGCTCCGGTAACCGCGGTAACAATGGCCAGGGCATCCGGGTCAATCACCAGTTGCGCGCCGGTATGGTTCACTACGTGCGGACCGACAAAACCAATCACAAAACCGGCCGTCCGGGCCGCCGCATCCTCGGCCAGTTGCACCGGTCCCACTAGGCGGCGCAGCTTGGCTTCATTCACTTCGTGGTCGCCGCGAACGCAGGCCACCACAAAGCCGCCGCCGTCGGCCTCGCTCTTGACGAAGACCAGCGTCTTAATCATCTGCTGCGGCGCGACGTGCAGAAAGGTGCAAACCTGCTCCATGGTGGCCGCGCCGGGCGTATGGACACGTTGCAATTGTGCAGACACATCCGCACCGGGAATGGGGAAGCCGGCGTCGGCGGGAATTTGTCGGTCTGCCATTTCCAAATTCGCGGCATAAGAGCCGTCTTCGCTGCGGGCAATCAAATCCTCTCCCGCGGCGCACGGGCAAATAAATTCGTGGCTGGCATCGCCGCCGATCGGCCCGCTTTCAGCCTCCACCGGAATCGCCGTCACGCCGCAGCGTTTGAAAATGCGCACGTATGCATGAAAGATATCATGGTAGGTTTTTCCGAGGCTTTCCACCGAGCTGTGAAAACTGTAGGCGTCCTTCATGATAAATTCGCGTACCCGCAACAGGCCGCTGCGTGGGCGGGCCTCATCCCGAAATTTCTGCTGAATCTGATAAAGCGTCAAGGGCAATTGTTTGTGGCTGCTGACGCAAGCCTTGACCAGCTCGGTGACAATCTCCTCATGCGTGGGGCCTAAAATCATTTCCGTATCTTTGCGGTCCTTAAGCTTAAAAAGCAGCGGACCGTAGTCAAAATAGCGGCCGGTTTGCTTCCATAGCTCGGCGGGAAGAATCGCCGGCATCTGTATTTCTTCCGCGTCAACGCGGGCCATTTCCTGACGCATAATGCCACAGATTTTCTGCATGGCCCGCCAACCCAGCGGCAGCCAGTCGTAAATACCGGCGGAAAGCCGTCGAACCAGACCCGCCCGGACCATCAACTGATGCGAGAGAATGTCTGCGTCCGCCGGTACTTCGCGGCTTGTGGGAATTAGGGTGCGTGACCAATACATGCGTTCTCCATTAAATCCATGGCCATGTTTGTAAGGGTTTTGCGGGCTTCCGGCAAGCGCCCGTGGCGACGGAACGTCCGCTTGAGCGCGGTTCCCAACGCAGGCTCCAGGTCCGCAACAGCCTCTTGAACCTACCGTGGCCGGCTGGCGGGTGGAAAACCGCGGAAGTGGTAACAGCGCCGCACAAAAATCTTTTCGGTGGGTACGCCCCGAAAATACAATTGAATGACCTGTACCGGCGCAATGCGTGCAAACGCCGGAGCCAGCACCTTGTTCACGGTGGCCTGCCCTAAAATGCCGGTGAGCACGGCGTTGCGGCCCAGAAATCGTAACTGGCCGGTACGCGGATTTTTTTGATTCAATCCCGGCCATAAATCAAACTGGCTGCCCTTGCCTCCGACCCGCGACTGAATGCAAAAGACAAAGGGGCGACCCGGTAAATAAAAATGCAGCGAACTGGCGGTATCCCACCGTGTGGCAATGATCAGCGGCGGATGTCTGTGCCCCCGCGTCAGGGCCACACGAACTTTTTCAATGGCCGCCGCGCGCGCCCGCATATTGCGTAAACGAAACGCGGGATCCCACCGCCGGGCGGGCGTATGAGGCAATAGTCTTGCCAGTTGGGGATAAACCCGCTGCATATTTTCCGCAGCTAAAATGAGCAAAAATCCCCAAATCACTGCGGCCACCAGCCACTTGCGATAAGCACTGGGCCGACCGCCATTTTTATTCCATTCCTCGCTGGCCTGGCCGGCCAATAACACCATCGCCGCAAAAAAACCGGCTGCCGGCCAGTTCGCCTGTACCTTGTTCCACAGACTTAGCAGTGTGTAAAAGCCGAAAATGGGCAGGGCCACGCCCAGAAGAAAAATCCAGCCGGCGGCGGCCACGGGCGGCAAGGTCCTGGCACGTTTCCAGCCAACCACCACCGCCATCACCAGAAACACAAACATAAATCCGGCTGTGATGCCGGCCTCGGACCCGATAAAACTTAAAACCCGCATCGGTGCACCTTCCAACCGCGCCAATATGTGGACGGTGCCGCCGTGAATGCCTCCTTCTCCGCCAATCGCGCGAAACATCACCCAGTGGTGATCGGCATTCCATACCAGGGTGGGAATCTGGATAGCCGCAGCCACCAGCACCGCTCCCGCACTGTGCCAGGTGGAAAGTTTTTTTCGCAGGTAAGGGCTGCACCACGCGGCAATCGCTATGGATGGCGGCAGGGCAATAAGTATCGGTTTGCACAAATTGCCCAGCCCGGCCAATACCCCCGCCGCGTACAGCCATCCGGCGCGGGCCTGGCTCCAATCTGCGGTTTGACTCCATTCCTCTGCCCGCGGTTCCACCGCCAGCCACGTACAAAGCACCGCCAATGCCCAGCAGCAATACATGGGCGAATCGATGGTGATCAACAAACTGCCTACCGCGAAGACCGGCATCGCCGCGGACAATACAATCACCATCAGCCCCGCGCGATCGTCACGAAATATCCGTCGGGCCAAAAGCAGACTGGCCCAACCGCTGATACTGGAAAAAATAACCGCGGGCGTGCGAATCTCCGGCATCGTGGCGTGAGCCACGCCAAACCAGCGTCCCACCAGCACGGCCAGATGAATAATAAAGGCGATCCCCGGTCCTTTGGTGTAATACCCCCAGGCTAAATGCTGCGACCACTGCCAGTAATGACTTTCATCTTCGGTCAAATCGAAAGGGCAGTGATGAAAAAGAAAAATGATGTTGCTGACCAGGCCCAGCGCCAGCAGCCCGAAAGCTACTATCGTGCACCACCTGCGATGCACCCAGGCGGGTGCGGCCAGTTTAGCATTCGGGGAGGATGATTCGGCCAATCCACAACTCCAATTACACCGGGCCAATCTTAACGGCTGGGGCTGGAGTCGCAACCCCTATCACCAGCGGACAGGCCAACATCTTACCGGCAAGCTGGGAGGCCGGGTTTCATGGCAGCGAGGTGTGTCGGCATGGCGAAAAAATGCTAGACTGGCGTTGGGTCAGACACAGATCTGGGCAGCGGGTCGTCACGGCCATGGGCATCTCCTCACGCCCCGCGGGCCGGATGGAACCTGAAAATTCGGCCAAACGAGGGCGACGGGGATCGAACCCGCAACCTTCGGATCGACAATCCGATGCTCTAACCAATTGAGCTACGCCCTCATGGATAAAGACCGAATCTTCAAGCCCGCAAGTTTAGCCGCAGTTGGCAGCGAATTCAACTCTGCCGTTTTCGCTCGTGCGTTTGGCGTTTCATCCAGTAATTCGGCGGTGCCGAATTTCCGCGGGAATGAAAGCTTTACGCCGGAGCGTCGATGGCCGCATGAGTGCCGGATGCCGCAAAGTGCAACAACGTGCCCCACGGCTGCGTCTGTTTCTGTTTTCCGTTTCCCTGAATCAGCCGCTAAGTTGCCCCAGGCGGCGTGCGGGGGTAAAATTCCGCTTCTGGTGTCAGCCGCCGACGATACCCTTGGTGCTCTGGGGTGGCGGGGGCTGATATTTGCCTGATTTCTGGTCAAGAAGGCCGGTGTTGGCTGGGAATGATCGATTGTCATCACAACAACTTATCCAACGTATCAACGCCCGCACCGCCGTTATTGGGGTGATGGGCTTGGGTTATGTGGGGTTGCCGCTGCTGCGAACGTTTCATGCCGCCGGCTTCAAGACCATCGGCTTTGATATAGATCCGGCCAAGGTGGAAATGTTGCGCGCCGGCCGATGTTATCTGCGCCACTTGGGCGATGATTTTATTCGGGAGATGGCCGGATCCGGCCGCTTTGAAGCCACCTGCGATTTTCAGCGATTAAACGAACCGGATGCCATTGTGATCTGCGTTCCCACCCCTCTGGGCCGACATGCCGAACCGGATTTAAGTTTTGTCCAGCACACGGCTGAAGCGGTGGCCGACCGGTTGCGCCACGGGCAATTGGTGGTGCTGGAATCGACTACGTATCCCGGCACCACCCGTGAAGTGGTGCTGCCGATATTGGAAAAGGCGGGAGGAGGCCAGCCCGAGTCCAACCGCGGGGAACCCCCGGTTAACGGGGCGACCTGGCGCTGTGGTGTGGATTTCTTCCTGGCGTTTAGTCCGGAGCGGGAAGATCCTGGCCGCAAAAGCCACAGCACGCAAACCATTCCGAAACTGGTCGGAGGAATCGACGCGGAAAGCCTGGCTGTGGCGGTGGCTCTCTACGAAACCGCGGTGGAGAAAGTGGTTGCGGTAAGCAGTGCGGAAGTGGCGGAATCCGCAAAATTGCTGGAAAACATCTACCGGTGCGTGAACATTGCCCTGGTCAATGAAATGAAGGTTCTCTTGGAGCGGCTGGGGATTGATATCTGGGAAGTGGTGGATGCGGCGGCCACCAAGCCGTTTGGCTTTCAGGCGTTTTATCCCGGTCCCGGCCTCGGTGGGCACTGCATCCCGATTGATCCGTTCTATTTAACCTGGAAGGCCCGCGAGGTGGGCTTACCGACCCGTTTTATTGAGCTGGCCGGGGAAATCAACCAGCACATGCCGGACTACGTTATTCAACGGCTGACCGGGGCACTCAATGGGCATAACAAATCGGTGAAGGGCAGTCACATTTTAGTGTTGGGCATGGCCTACAAGCCGGATATTGACGATATTCGGGAAAGCCCCAGCCTGGAACTTATAGAAAAATTATTAGCCCTGCAGGCCGATGTCGATTATAACGATCCCCACATCCCGCGGATTCCGCGGATGCGCCGACACCGCCTGCGCTTGGAAAGTGTGAAGATTTCTCCAGCGGTTCTGGCGCGTTATGACTGCGTATTGATTGCCACGCATCATTCCATCTATAACTGGCGGGAGATCGCCGATAGTGCCCAGTTGATTGTGGATACGCGGGGCGTCATGCGCAAGGTGCCCCATGCGCCGGGAAAGGTTGTGTTTGCGTAACCTCCGGTCGGGGGGCAGGTGGTGCAACGGCGATCCGAGTCGGGGGAGTTTCGGCAATTTCACCCCTGATCCGCAAGAAAGCGGGCACCGCACCACGGTCAGGGGGTCAATCCCTGATGCACCTTGACCGAGGACGAACTAAAGGCGTAATTTTCCACGATATTTTGCTTGTTGAAGTAGATGACCAAAGACTTCCGGCGGCCCTTGGCATCCGAACGGAAAAGATTTTCAAACGGGATAAAATCACTCGCGGTCGCGTGCATCTTAGTGAATTCATATTCCCATACCTGATTTCCACCAGAGGTGAACGATACCTTGATGGGATCACCATAGAGTGCCCGCACCTGTGTCTGGGTGGTCTCTCCACGTACCAGATGTGCCGAAACGCTTTGCGTGGTTTGATGGGCAATACGGTCGTTGCCGGCGCTGGAACATCCGGCGACAGCGGTAGTGAAGATTACCAGGGCCACTGTGATCAAAGGGGTGCGAGCCATCTTGAATCTCCTGCCAAAGTCATGGCCAAAAACCAGACGGCGCACCGCATGACACCAGTTCGCCGCCGACACCATTCACGGCCGATATTAAACCCAACTCCGGTGGAAAAAGCAATATGGCTCTCTCTCCATCCGTGGTGCCATGGTGCCGCGATTTCAAGCTTGGGGATTGGTCGAGCCGGGCGAATGCTGGTCCGACGTGCTGGTGGATTCGGGCATGGGGGATTTTTTTGCTGCGGGTTTGGGCGTCCTTTGAAAGTGCCCCCAGCACAGGAAAAATATGATGATGCCCACCGTCGCGGCACCGCAGAGTTGCACCGACCAATCCAAAATTCCCTGCGGGCGCGCCAGATAACGGATGCTCATCAGGAGAGCCACCAAAGCCATGAAAATCGCCACCAAAGAGCTTACCACGTCGCCGATAATTCGTTGTTTGTCCATGACTGAAAGTCCTTTCAAGGGCCCGGCAATTCCAGGGGCGGACCAGATCAGTTGGTCTGGGCCAGTTGCAGTCGCATCATCAACAAGGCGGTATCCAACTGGGTGTCGTAGGCTGGTTCGTTCGTGACCCTGTTGATGACCTTTTGTGTTGCCGGTGATGGCTTATAGCCCGGAGCGGGAATAATGTCATTGTACTGCCAGGTAGCCTGCAATTGACGCATCTGCAGGGGTGAAAATGGCACGTGTACGTCGGGCTGGACGCCCCAGACTCTGGCATGATCCAGGCGCTGAATGCACTCCCCATCAGGCAGGTAGTAATAAGCCATGGTGATTTTCATCAGGGCGTTGCCGGCAGTGCCCACCGGATGCATGGTTTGCACACACCCCTTCCCGAAGGTGCGGTGGCCCACCAGCAAGGCTCTTTTAAGGTCGTGCATGGATCCACTGAAAATTTCCGAGGCGCTGGCGCTGTCCTGATTTACCAGAAGGATAACCGGAATATTGGGTGGCACCAACGGATCTCCCTGCGCCACGTAATCGTGTCGCGGCCACACTCGACCCTTGGTGGAGAGAATGGTTCCCTGGTTGAGGAACATATTGCACATCTTTAGAGCGGTTTCCAGATAGCCGCCGGGGTTAAAACGCAGATCCAGAATAATGCCATGCACATGATGGCGCAAAAGATGCTGGATGGCCTTTTGAAATTCCTGGGCGGTATCCAACTGAAATTGCGTGATCCGGATGTAGCCGATGCGGTCGCGCCTGTCAATCATGAAACGCCATTTTGTCGAGCCATGCCGGCGGCGGATGCCCTTGATGGAATTCACGCGAATTTCCTGACGCTTAAGCCGGAATTCCATAATGGCCGGATGCCCCTTGCGCCGGATGCCCAGAGTGACGTACGTGCCGGGCTTCCCGGTAATGCGCTGTACCACCTGATTGATGGTAATGCCGGTGGTGCTCTGGCCATTGATCGTGACAATCACATCGCCGGCTTCAATGCCGGCCCGGAAAGCCGGAGTGCCTACCAGGGGACTAACGACCCGCGGCGCGGCGTTAGTCATTTGTATCTGAATACCCACTCCGCCGAAGACCCCGCTGATTTCCTTGTCAAATTCTTTCACTTCCTTTGGCCAGAACACCACGGTGTAGGGATCCAGTGTGGCCAGGCCGCTGTCGGTGAACTCGCGGATCACTACGCGTTTGGGCAGTTGCACGGTGGCTTTGTTGGCCTTGGTTACTTCCTGCCAGTAGCCTATCATCTGGGCGGTATCAATACTCTTGGCGGCTTTCACCTGCTGCATAATGTTCGCCAAATCCGTGGTGAATTGATGGCATTTGGTGGCGTTGGCCAGCAGAGGAAATGCATGACTCAGCGGCGGTAATTCCGGGAACAGTTCGATGGTGCGCAGACCACCCACCAAGAGCTTACGGTAAGGCACCGGCAGTACCCAGTCATCATGGGCCCGCTGGAAGGCGTTTATCATCATCACCTGACTGATACCCGTAAGCCGGTTTCTCCAGTTGGAAAAGGTCGGCGGGGTCTGAAAGGTGGGTGCCGGCTTTTGGTTGGGGACCAAAGTGTTGTTTTTGTTTACTTTACTGCGCTTGAAGAGTTTGCTTTGCATCGCGAAGAACTCTTTGGGCGTGTAACGTCCGAGCAGGGTCGTAATACGTACCATGCGCTTATAGCGTTTATCGTAACGCATGGAGATTTTAAACAAGTCGTGAAGTTCGCCATAGAGCTCCAGCGATTCCAGCCAGCGCCCCTGGCGATCGTACACCGCGGCTTTCGCAGCAACTTGCTGGGCAATCTTTTCTACCCACGGCAGATGTCGGAAGGCGGTTTTATGAAGGCTTACCGCATAAGCCGCCAACAGATGCCCGATGGCCGGCAGATCCTTTCCCGCCTGCGCCGACTTTTGGGCCAACTGCGATTGCTGCACGTATTGCTGACGCGATTGTTGGGCTATTTTCATCATGCGGTGGGCATACGTTTCCTGCCAACGATAAAGGCGGGCCATGCCGGGGGCTTGGGAATCGGATGGATGCAAGGCCAGAAGCGCGTGGATTTTTTGCTCGCGCACCAAACGGCTGACCTGCTCGGCGTACGCGGCGGGTGTATTGGCGCTCAGCAGATCCACCACGCCGGAGGCATTGCCGCCCACGGTGCCGGCACAGGCGCTGTTGCCTCCAAGACGCCAGCTCAGCACCACAATCGATACAATTCCCAAACCAATGAGAATACTACTGCTGACCACCATTTTTCGAATCAAGTGCGCATCATCCACTGCCAAACATCCTTACCAGCTTCCGCGCAAGCCGCAACGGAATCTCTACAATAACCTAAATTGCCTAGACAAGCACGCCAACCGCCCGGTCCGCCGACCATCGTGGGTGCCCGACACTTCCGCGCTGGCTCACGCCCCAAAGCCTGCAAGCCTGGCCACATCGCGCCAAGCGGCGCATTTTGAAAATTCCAGAAGGTTCTGCCGTCGCCATAATCCTTAAAATCGTCCATTTGCGTGGCTTTCGTGAGATATAATCACCCGGCCCTTAGTTTATTTCGAACCCACGCCGCGCGCCCGAAAACCAATCTCCACCCGTTACTTACGAGTGGAAGGCCTGCGGCGTTCAACGCGAGTTCTGGGCGATTGGGGCGGCCGCGGCTCTTTGCCTCGATGGTGGCTCCGCACATAAAGGCGGATCGGCGTTTCAGTAAGCACCGTTCTAGCTCGGAGTTGCCGGACGAAAAACCGCCGATATTCCTCGGTGATGAGATCTGGATTATTCACAAATAGCACAATAGTGGGTGGATATACACCAATTTGCGTGGCGTAATACACCTTGACGGGGCGCGTGGTGGGGCTGCTGGGACCACGCAGTTGCAAAATGTCCTCCACCGCCTGGTTCAACTGGCCGGTCGTGAGACGATGCCCCGCCTGCGTATGAATGGTAAACGCCAGATGCACGGTCTGTTCGATGTTCAGGCCTTCCTTAGCGCTGATTCCGACAATCGGCGCATAGTCCAGCCGTCGTAAAATACTGCCAATGTACGTGGAATATTGTTCCAACGACGCGCGTTCTGCCACCAGATCCCATTTATTGACCACGATGATCACCGGCTTAAATTCTTCGCCGATATACGCGGCGATCTTTTGATCCACATCGCCGGATTCCTGTGTGGCATCCAGCAGCAGAAAAACCACGTCCGCTCGTCGAATGGATCGCTGCGCCCGGTGAAAACTGTAGAATTCCAGATCGTTACTGGTCATTTTCGATCGCTTGCGCACACCAGCGGTATCGATGATCAAAATGCACCGGCCCGCCACCTCCACGCGCACATCCACGCTGTCGCGCGTGGTACCGGGAATATCTGAGACAATCACGCGATTTTCACCCGCCAGGGCGTTGACCAGTGTACTTTTGCCGGCGTTACGCTTGCCCACAAAGGCCAGTTTGAGTTCCGGGATTGGCGGCGCTGTTTCATCTTCCGTTGGGGGAGGCAGGGCCGTCACCACCGCATCCAGTAATTTCTCGCGTCCGCGATTCTCTCGGCATGAAATGCTGATGGGCTCGCCAAAGCCAAAAGAGAAAAACTCCGCGGCATTGGCCGCCAGCCGCGGACCATCCGCCTTGTTGGCCACCAACAGCACCGGCTTATTGAATGGACGCAGATAGGCGGCCACCGATCGGTCCAGCACGGTGGGGCCGTCCTTAACATCGAGCACAAAAAGCAGCAAATCCGCCCCTGCAATCGCCAACCCTAATTGCGTTTGGACCTCGGGTGCCAGTTCTTGCGAATTCGCAATGCCGTAGCCGCCGGTATCCGTTAATTCAAAGGTCCGGCCGGCATGGGTCACCAGGGATGAAATACGGTCGCGGGTAACGCCGGCGGTCGGATCGACGATTGAAATAAGCCGGCCCGTAAGAAAATTCAACAGGCTGGATTTGCCTACGTTCGGACGACCGACAATGACCACATGACACAAAGACATCAATTCACTTCATTTCTAACCGCCGCCGGATTCACACGGTTTGCCCGCAACAATGTTTGTATTTTTTTCCGCTGCCGCACGGGCAGGGATCGTTGCGGCCGATCTTCGGTGCCGCATTAACGATGGGGGCCACGGGCTGATCCGTGTCTTCCGGCTCATCTGCAGGTTCAGATTCCGCCCCGGCGGGCAGGGCGGCATTGCGCATCGCTTCCACCGCGGCGCTGGAGTCCACCCCGTAGGATTCATGGGGGTCAAACGTTTCCTGCACCTGTCCATAGACGTCGCGCATCGCATCGCTGGAGGCCAGACGCACCCGGAAAATCACATCCGTGACTTTGTCGCGCAGTGCCCGCATAAATTCCGTGAACAGTTTGGAACCTTCACGTTTGTATTCGGTCACGGGATCCCGCTGGGCAATGCTGCGCAAACCGATGGAATCGCGCAACTGATCCATCGCATAAAGGTGGTCTTTCCACGTTTCATCAAAGATCTGCAAAAGCACGTTGCGTTCCAGTTCCGTCAATTCCCGGCGGAGGAACGTATGGGCCAGTTCACGCAGCCGCTCCCGGCGTTCCGCAGGCGGCTCATCAACGAACTCATCCGGCGGAACCGCCGTGACAAAGCGATTGGCGACCCAGGCCGCGAGTTGTTCCGATTCCGGCAGCTTTTCCACCGCTTCATCAATTTGCCGATCGATGTCGGCGTTGGCCCGGGCCGAGATCGCCACCAGATGAGTGTGCAACTTCTTCAGGTCCATGGACCGTATTTCCTCGCCGGTGATCGGAGTGTCAAACTTCGCTTTGATATAGGTGGCGAGTTGTTCCGAGGCGTAGACATTGTCCGTGCCGCCGGACCCCAGGGTGACCTCCAGGGCATATTCGACCGGGTAGGCGATTTCCCGCTGCTGGTAGAGGCGGCGCGCGGTGCGGAGAATAAGTTCCACCGCCTGCTCCGGCGTTTTATTCACCAGTTCTTCCGGGGGTAACTCCATGTCAAACTTGGTATTGGCCCAGGCCGCCAATTGTTGCTGGGCATAATGTTTCACCAGGTATTTGGCCAGCGGGGTGCAGTCTTTGATCTCGATTTGTTCCAGCGCCTTTTCCACCAGCGTTTCGGCGATATGCTCGCGGTCCATCGTCTTAAGATTGGCGGCACTGATCGACACGTGAAACTGATTCATCGCCCAGGTGGACAGGCCGGCATAGTCCCAGTCGGCCGGATCCGCATCGGGATCCATGAATTCCGACAGCGAGGTGTGAATGTTGGTGCGCGCCTCTTCGCGGGTTTTATCCCGGATGGTGTGTTCCAGCACCGCCAGTTCCGTATCCCGGAGTTCCACCGGATCGATCACGGTGTTGAAATTTGCCCGTACCCATTCGGCAATGCAGGTCGCGACATAATCGCGGTCCAGGTACTGGTTTACCGCATCCTGGACGGAATCTTGGATGATTTCGAAAATCATATCCTGCAAATTGCGGCCTTCCAGGATTTTCTGCCGCGAAGTGTAAAAGTATTGCCGCTGATGATTGCGAACTTCATCGTATTCCAGCAGATTTTTGCGGATTCCAAAGTTTCGCTCTTCTACCTTTTTCTGAGCTTTTTCCACCCCGCGCGTCAACCACCGATGTTCAATGGCTTCGTCTTCCTTCATGCCCAGGCGTTGCAGGGCCCGCAGCGTGAATTCCGAAGCAAAAAGCTTCATCAGGTCATCTTCCAGACTTACAAAAAAACGCGATCGTCCCGGATCACCCTGTCGGCCGGACCGGCCGCGAAGCTGGTTGTCGATGCGCCGCGCCTCGTGGCGTTCCGTCCCGATGACGTACAGCCCGCCGGCTTCAGTGACCCCCGGCCCCAGCTTGATATCCGTGCCGCGGCCGGCCATGTTGGTGGCAATGGTAACCGCCCCCACCATGGAGCCTGATTTGTTCTGGTACTGCCGGCCCGCCTTGGCCACGATTTCCGCTTCGCGTTCATGGTTCTTGGCATTGAGCACTTCATGTTCGATCCCGTATCTTTGGCCCAGCATGTTGGAAAGCCGCTCCGACTTTTCCACGCTGGTGGTGCCCACCAGGACCGGCTGGCCTGAATCGGAAACCTCCTTGATGTGTTCGGCAATGGCATCCCATTTGGCTTTTTCCGTCAGGAACAATAGATCATCGTCATCCTGTCGAATCAGTGGACGATTGGTCGGAATCAACACCACTTCCAGCTTGTAAATTTTGTCAAATTCCTCCGCTTCCGTCATGGCCGTGCCGGTCATGCCCGCGATGCGGCGATAGAGCTTGAAAAAATTCTGGATGGTGATGGTGGCCATGGTCTGCGTTTCCGGCTTGACGGTCACGCGTTCCTTGGCCTCGCAGGCCTGGTGCAAGCCGTCGCTCCATTGCCGGCCCACCATCAGTCGGCCGGTGAATTCATCCACAATGATGACTTCGCCGTTTTGCACCACGTAGTCCTTATCACGCTCATAAACGACGTGCGCCCGCAGACTTTGTTCAATCAGGTGCGGCCAATCCATGTTGCCGCCCACATAAAAAGAACCGACTCCCGCATATTCCTGCGCCTTTTGAATACCCTCATGCGTGAGTTGGACCGACTTGCGGTCCAGTTCAACTTCATAGAGCTGCACGTGGTTGATAAGCTGCGCCTCCGCCTGGGTCAACTGCCCGCGCAGGTCCGTCACCAGATTCTGAACCGACGAGAGCTTGTCCGCTTCGCCGCGGACGTTTTTGATTTCCCCTTCGGCCGTTTTCAGTTGCCGCTTCAGGTGCTCCACCCGGGCATTGGCCAGCTCCCATGGTTTCTGGGCGGCAATGAGTTTGCGCGTCACCTCATCGGCTGCCCGATAACGCGGAGAATCGTCGTGCGCCGGACCGCTGATAATCAACGGCGTGCGGGCTTCATCAATCAGGATGCTGTCAATTTCATCAACGATGACAAAATCCAGCGGCCCCTGCACCTGCTCCGCCAACTGTTGCTTCATGTTGTCGCGCAGATAGTCAAACCCGAATTCGCTGTTGGTGCCGTAGGTCACGGTACATTGATAGGCCTTTTGGCGGGCTTCGTTTTCCATAAATGCCTGAATGTAGCCGACGGACATGCCCAGAGCATAAAAAGCCGGAGCCACCCAGGCGGCGTCGCGTCGCACCAGGTAATCATTGACCGTTACCACATGGCAATGCCAGCCGCGCAAACCCATGAGAAAACAGGCCAGCGGCGCGACGAACGTTTTGCCTTCGCCGGTGGCCATTTCCGCAATTTTACCCTCGTAGAGCACCATGCCCCCGATCAACTGCACATCAAACGGATGGGCTCGAAAGGGCGGGCGGTCCGCGGGTACCGCGGCACGCAGCAATTCATAGAGTTCCACCGGCATGTCCACAAACCGCCAGTCGTGCTCCGATTTGCATTGGGCTTTGACCTGCTCAAATAACTCCCGCCCCCGTGGAGGCAGCGTCGTGGGGTCGAACCCGGCGGCGGGGTTCAGGGTGTTGCGCAGGCCGATATGCCGATCCATCGCCTCGCGCATCAGGGCAAAGGCGCTGGGCAAAACCGCCACATCATCTTCGCCCTTGGCCAGCCGGGCGCGTAATTCCTCCGCATGGGCGCGCATTTGCCCGTCGGTCATCACGCGAATCGACGGTTGCAGGGCGTTGATTTCCCGTACCCGGGCGGCATAAGATTTGATCAGACGTTCATTACGCGAGCCAAAAACTTTGGCCAGCGTTTTATTAAATACCTGCGGTAGCATCATCAAGGCCTTTTATTGTCATGTCGTTAAGGAAAAACCCGTAGGGGTACATCATCGTCCCGCAGCGCTGTTGAAAATCCGGCGGGATTTATGCCCGGGTGGGTGGCGGCAGCAGGCTGCGGCCGCGCACAAAATCCAGCGCCCGCGAGAGCGTGCGGAACGCAAGCTGGAGGTGCACCGTCGCGGAATTCCCGTTGGACGCGCCGATGATCGCGGCCTCACCGCAGGTCAGCGTTGAGGGTAGAGATACGCATCGAGCTGAATGTTGCCGCCGGTACATACGCCCAAGCCGATAGAGCTTGCCGATGGCCCCACGGTGCAGCGCCTTGTGCCAGTGCGTCCATGCGCAGCCGATGCCCGGCAGCGCGGCGGTGCCGCGTGCGACTTGTGAAAGCGAGGCGAATGTGGCGGCCACTTTATTCCGGCCTGCCGTCGTGGCGGCGGAATTGCAGCAAACCATGGCCAGAGCGCAGGACAATACGGCGATCACCGCCGCACCGGCGCGTCCGCTTGGCTCGAGAATGCTGGATTTTGAACGTACCATCTTTAGCTAACCTGGCCGCTGACACCCAAGTCAGATATCTTAGCCGGTATCGCGGTAAAATGCACGGTATCGCAGGCCTTGCTACCGGTGTGGCGGCGGCGGATACCGACAACCGGCAGGATAAAATCTGTCGGCCGGAAGTGATTATCCCCATCGGGCTATGCCGGAGGGTCTGGTACAGGCCAAAGTCCGACGTGCCACGATCGGTCGGGGCTGTGGAGAGGCCGCTCCGCAAGGCGGCGATAGTTCTATACGCTTCGCAGATATTCCCGGGAACAAATCAGGCCGCGTTTTTCGCCTTCTTCGGTGCCATTGAAGTGCTCGTCTTCGAGTTCCACGCTGACCATGCCCTGATAATGAGCGGCTTTGAGCAGGGAAAAAATACGCCCCCAATGGGCGCAGCCGTGGCCCGGAATGGTATAACGCCAGTGATGGCCACCCCAGCCGTGGCCCTTAGCGAAAGTGGCGGGCTGCAAGTTGCCATGCTCATAGAGTTCATCTTCCATCACTTCCGTATCTTTCCCGTGTACATGGTAGACGCGGGGGGCGAATTCGGCCAGAAATCGTACATGGTCTATGCCCACGCGGATTAAATGGGACGGATCATAATTGATGCCGACATTGGTCGGCAGGTCCTTGAGAAACGCGCGATAGTCGGCGGTGGTACAGGCCAAACTGGAATAATGCGGCGCTCCGCCGGGCCATCCTTCAATGGCCAGCCGGGCATCTGTGGAACTTATGGCTTGGGCAAGCTGACCGTAGCCATCAACGGCCACGCGGAAATTTTCCGCGCGCGGACGGGCATGATCCTCCGGGATCACAACGACGAAGAAGTTTTTAACACCGAGGGTAGCGCATTGCTTGACGAGTTCAGCGTTCCGGGCAGCCGCTTCTTTGCGCTTGCCGGCATCATGCGAAGCCAGCATGCTCCAGTCTTTTAAGTCCACGGTGCCGATGGTCAAACCGGCGTCCTTGATTTTCCGCAGTTCGTTGACGGGTTCAGGGCCGGTGTCGATGCCGACGAAATGATGGTCCTTGGCGAACTTGGCCAGCGTTTGCAGATCGCGCTGCCAGGGGCTGCCGCCGCGTCTAAAGCCAATCGCAAAATCACCAGTGTGGGTGTGGGACATGGTTTATAACCTCCGTTTTTCAGGGCCTTCACCGATCGTCCAAAGCATCGTATAGCAAGAACGAAACTCTGGCAATCTCCGGTGTGGTCGGGGACCGGACAAAAATAAATTCGTGTTTTGCGGCGCTGAAGCTATGTCCGAAATTTTGTTACCGTTGGCGCGGCGCGACGGTTGCTTCTACCCCGCCAGGGGCTGCGTATGGAGCGAAACCCAGAGCCTGCCGCCCGCAGGGGCCTCTGGAGAGGGCAAAATTATTTTCGCCCGGTCAGTAGGCAGATTTTTTTCGTCGAGGCGGCTACACTTCTCTGGTGAGGAGGATAAAGGCGGGAGTGCCGGGTATGATCAGCTTCATGCAGTTGATCATGGTGGCTTGAAGATCGGAATGGTTTTAGAAAGGTGTATCATGGCCAGCGCAAACATCAACCCGCGTACCCAAGCCCTGCACGATGTAGGGCAAAGCCTGTGGCTGGATAACATAACCCGGAACCTGCTCTCCAGCGGCACACTGCAACGGTATATTCAAGACCTTGCCGTTACGGGGCTTACCTCCAATCCCACTATTTTTGATCATGCCATCAGCAAAAGTACTTCCTATGACGACGCCATCGGGCACCTGCGGGACACCGGCATCCATGCGACGGAAGATATTTTTTTTCGGCTGGCCATGGATGATCTGCGGCGGGCCGCCGATTTATTCCAGCCGGTTTACGAGCGGACGCACGGCTTGGATGGCTTTGTGTCGTTGGAGGTCTCGCCGTTACTCGCGTACGATACCGCCCCGACACTCGCCGCGGCCAAGGATCTCTTTGCTCGTGCGGCTCGTGCGAATTTGTTTATTAAAATTCCCGGCACGGCCGCGGGCCTTCCGGCCATTGAAGAGGCGATTTTTCTCGGCATCCCGATCAATGTGACATTGCTGTTTTCGGCCCGGCAATATGTGGCTGCGGCGGAGGCGTATACGCGCGGCGTGGAGCGCCGCATTGCGGCGGGGCTTAGCCCGCAGGTACGCAGCGTGGCAAGCGTGTTTATCAGTCGATGGGATAAGGCGGTCATGGGCAAGGTGCCCGAAACACTGCGCAACCAACTGGGTCTGGCCGTGGCGAATTATACGTACAAGGCGTACCGGGAATTGCTCGGGGCCGATCGCTGGAAAAAGCTGATGGCGGCCGGAGCCATGCCGCAAAGGCTTTTGTGGGCCAGCACCGGTACCAAGGATCCCCAGGCCCCGGACACCTTTTACATCAGTGCTTTGGCCGCTCCGGATACCATCAACACGATGCCGGAGGAAACCCTGCTGGCGTTTGCGGATCATGGCACAGTCGCCCAGGTAATGACCGGCGATGTGGGCCGGTCAGAGGAAGTGGTAAAAGAATTCGCCAAAGTCGGCTTTCAGGTGGATGTCTTGGCGGAACAGTTGCAGCGGGAAGGTGCCGCGTCCTTTGTAAAATCGTGGAATGAACTCATGGAGTCGGTGCGGGTCAAGGGTGCGAAATTGGCGGCCGGGCGAACCTGAAAATCAGCGTGCCAGTCGCGGCCGGGATGAAGGCGTGGCTGCGGCGGTGGCTGAACGCGCACTGTTTTTGCTTAATGGAGCTATCTCAATGGTGGTAAACAAAAATCTCAAAACCGCAGCGGACGGCGACACAAAAATTGCGCTGCCGCGGCGGTCGGCGTGGCAGGCCCTGACCCGTCACCACGAAACGCTGCGCACCCGGCAGTTGCGGGATCTCTTTGCCGGTGACGCAGGCCGGGCGGAACGCTTCCAATTGGAAGCGGCGGGCTTATTTCTCGATTATTCCAAGCATCGCATGACTGATGAAACCATGACGCTGTTGTTCGATTTGGCCCGGCAGAGCGGTGTGGAGGCGCGGCGCGATGCGATGTTCGCGGGGGAAAGAATCAACCTCACCGAAAACCGCAGTGTGTTGCACGTAGCCCTTCGGGCCGCGCCGACGGACACGTATATGGTGGATGGACAAAATGTGGTGCCCGAAGTGCACCAGGTGCTCAAGCGGATGGCGACATTAGCCAATAGCATTCGCTTGGGCCAGTGGAGGGGCTATACCGGCGAGCCGATCCGCAACGTGATCAACATCGGCATCGGGGGTTCGGATTTAGGCCCGGTCATGGCGTACGAGGCGTTGCGGCACTACTCCCGCCGCGATATGACCTTTCGCTTCGTTTCCAACATTGACGGCACCGACTTTACCGAGGCGGTGCACGGTTTAGTGCCGGCGCAGACTCTCTTTATTGTCTCTTCGAAAACCTTCACCACGCTGGAAACCATGACCAATGCCCACAGCGCCCGTGACTGGCTGCTTCGGTCGGCCAAAGATCCGGCACATACGGCGCGTCATTTTGTGGCGGTCTCCACCAATGCCGGGGCCGTGCGTGAATTCGGCATCGACCCCGCCAATATGTTTGGATTTTGGGATTGGGTGGGGGGACGCTATTCGATGGATTCCGCCATCGGGCTGTCCACCATGTTGGCGGTGGGGCCGGATAATTTTGCCCGGTTGCTGGCCGGTTTCCGGGCCATGGATCAGCACTTCCGCACTGCGCCGCTGGAAAAAAATATGCCGGTGATCATGGGGCTGCTGGCGGTGTGGTACAATAATTTTTTCGGCAGCCAGACCGTGGCGGTGCTGCCCTATGATCAATACCTGAAGCGTTTTCCCGCCTATTTGCAGCAGTTGACGATGGAGTCCAACGGTAAAAGCATTACCCTGGATGGCACTCCTGTGGATTATCAAACCGGGCCGATTTTTTGGGGCGAACCCGGCACCAATGGGCAGCATTCCTTTTATCAACTTCTCCACCAGGGCACGAAACTCGTTCCCTGTGACTTCATCGGTTTTTCCCGATCGCTCAATCCGCTGGGCAACCACCATGATTTGCTGATGGCCAATATTTTTGCGCAAGCGGAGGCGTTGGCCTTTGGCAAAACGGCGGCGGAAGTCAAGGCCGAGGGCACTCCCGATTGGCTGGTGCCGCATCGCACGTTTGCAGGCAACCGCCCCTCCAACGTTATTTTAGCCGAGGTGCTAACGCCGGAGGTGCTGGGGGCTTTGGTGGCGCTCTATGAACACTCGGTCTTCACCCAGGGGGCCATCTTCTCGATTGATTCCTTTGATCAATGGGGGGTGGAATTGGGCAAGGTGCTGGCAAAACGCATTGGGAGCGAGCTTTCCGCCGCGACCGATTCCGGCCTCACCCATGATGTCTCCACCAATGCGTTGATACGCCGCTATCGGCGGGCTAGGGCTTGAATTCTGGTGGGGGGGGCGGACGCGAGTTGATTAGCCTGAAATTGGTGCCTAAGATTAATACGAAGGGCCGGCTTTTGGTGCCTTCCGTCGGCATTGATGCATTCACAAGTGGCGAGTCTCGATAATCGGGACGTATTTTAGTTAAAGGAGTTGTCTCATGACGGAAAATGCGATGTCTGAAGTTGAAAAGGCTCAAAAGAAGCATTCGGATGAACTCCATGAGAAGTATGTTCATGCCAAGGATGCCGTGGTGGATCTGGCGGCGGAAGCCCGCCGGGCGGCGGCCGACTATGCCCGGGATCTTAAGCACAATGCCGCAGGCTGGGTGCACGAAAAGGGTGGCAAACTTGCCGACAGCGCTGCGGATGTCAACGACACGGTTGTTGATTATGTTCGGCGGAATCCGTATACGGCTCTGGGCATTGCCGCGGCTGCGGGATTGGTACTTGGGCTGGCCCTGCGGCGGCGTTCCTGATGGGCGTTTCGCGGCAGGCCTGAACGATTGCGGCTATGGGCAACCGGGCCTAGAGAGCGGCATGCTGCGTCTGGCGGCAATCGCCTGATGTTTGCATGTCGATGCATTTTTTTGTTGGGTGGGGGGTGTTGATGGGTGCTGGGGGGCGGCGCGCCAAGAGAATAAACTAAAAATGGGGTTGGGCCATGACTGACGAACCGGCATCCGGACAACATTCGCCCTGGCCTGATACCGTTAGTCAGCCGGCGGCTGGAGCCGTAACCTTCAAGAGGCTGATGTCGAAAGTGCTTCGGCTCTTGGAAATTCAGACCCAGCTCATCGGCCTGCGTTTTGCCGTAACCATGCGTGAAGTCCTTTTGACGGCGATGCTGGTGGTGGGTGGAGTTTTGCTGTTGCTGCTGGGGTTGGTGTTTCTTTATGTGGCGGTGTTCAAGGCGTTGCTGCTGGTGATGGGGCCGATTGCGGTGTGTCTGATTTTTGCGGTGTTTCATATCGTCGGGGCGCTGGTGATCCTGCTGCTGATTCAGAGTCGACGCCAATCGGCCGGCACCACGGCCGCAGCGCCGGCGGCCCATTCAGGAGGTCCGCGATGACGCTGGAAGAGCAAATTCTGCATCTGGAAAATCAGCGGGAAATGTGTCTGGACGAACTGGAAGATGAAATTCATCTAGGCATGCACCACTTACGGCAGCGCTTGTCGCCGGCACGTTTTGTCCGACGACATCTGATTTCGTCCATGGCCACGGCGGGAATTGCCGGAATTTTAGTGCCGTGGCTGGCTGCGTGGCGGGCAGGCAAGGCTTGGCCGTTTGGGCACGCATCCGGGAAGGCCGATGAACGCAGGACTGATCCTGGTACCTCATCGGATGCGCCAGGCTACCAAGCTGCCCCGGAGGTATCGCCGCGTGGTTCGGCGGGGGGGCTTTTGTCCGCAGTTGTGCGCACCGCGGCTGTGGAATTGGCCTCGCGTGTGGATGTACCCGGATTAATTTCGCGTTTTCTAAAGAAGCCGGAAAAGCCGAAAAATCCGGACGCCAACGATGGCTGAGTTGGGAACCGCGCAAAAATAAATTCGTGTTTTACGGCGCTGAAGCTTTGTCCGAAATCTTGTTACCGCTGGCGAGGCGTGACCGGCGCGCATATCCCGCAGTGGGTCTGTAAAGAGCGAACAACGAAGCCGGCGGCCAAAAGGGCCAGCCGGAAAGTGTGAAGTTATTTTTGCCCGGTCCCTAAGTCCTCGCTCCGGCCACCTGTGCCCGACCGCGGGGGTGAAGCGCTTTTGGGGGGGCGTTTGCCCATGGCGAAAAAGTCTTAACGCCATGGTGGCAAAGGTCAACCGGGGTCATGCTGGGCTGCGCCGGCGGTGTTCGATGCTGCCGTCAAAATTAGCCACCAAAATTTCGTGGGCCATGTTCAGAAAAATACCGGTTTCGATGATGCCGGGAATATGGTGCAGTTGGCGGTCCAATTCTTCGGGATCACTTAAATGATGCGGTGGGGGGCCGAAGACAGCGTGCAGGATGGGGTTGCCGTTGTCGGTCAGAAAGACGCTTTGGTCCGGGCGTCGGCGAGTTTGCACGGTGGCACCCATGGCGGTAAGTTTGCGGCTAACAACGGGCAGGGCGAAGGCGACCACTTCCAAAAAAACGGGAAACTTTGCACCCAGCCGGGGCACCAATTTTTCCTGACCGACAAGGATGATGATTCTTGCCGCCATGGAGGCGATGACTTTTTCCCGCAGTAGATCGCCGCCGCCGCCCTTGAGCAAATTCAGGTTGGGATCCACTTCGTCGGCACCATCGACGGCAAGGTCCAGCGCGGTGATTTTGTCGAGCGTTCCCAGCGGCACACCGCTGTCGTAGGCCACCTGAGCGGTAGCTTCCGATGTTGGGATGCCGACGATGTCCAGGGAATCGGCGTGAATTCTCTGGCCCAAGGCGCGGACAAAAGCGTGGGCGGCCCGTCCACTGCCCAAGCCGATGCACTGGCCGGGCCGAATCGTTTGGGCCGCGCGCAACGCGATTTGTTCAAGCTGCTGCGGGGTTGCAACGGGTGTGGGTGGTTGGTTCATAAAGGCTCTTTCGCCGCCGGCACGATTATCCCAGGCGCTGCTACATTGCCGTGTGTGCGGTTGGGCCAGGCGCACGAGATTATCCATGGCCAGGGGATATTTGCCAAGGCTCCATGGCTGGTTTGGCGCAGTTGGGATATCCGCTAAGATAGACCAACTATGGCACGAATATGTTTTATTGTGGTCGCCGGGCTTGATGGAAATTTGTCGAACCGCTGCGCCACGGGGGCTGGGCTGGGATCTTTTCAGCATCGCGGCTCTTTGGAGCCGGTGATACCCGCGGTCACTTCCACCATGCAGGCGACGCTTAGTACCGGCGTGGAACCGGGGCGCCATGGAATTATTGCCAACGGACTTTATACTTTTGGCCGCACGGAAGTGCAGCGCCATCTGGATCAAGGCTCATTTGCCGAATTTCGGCGGCAGACCAGTTTTTGGGAACAAGCCAACGCGCTGGTGCAGGTGCCGCGATTCTGGGCGGGGGCGGGTAAACGGGTGGCGATGCTGTTCTGGCAGCAGTCGATGCCGGATGCCGCCGACATTGTTTTAACGCCCAAGCCGGAACACACGTCGGATGGCAAAACCGTTACCGCATGTTGGAGCAATCCCGCAGATCTGTATCCCAAGTTGACGGCGGAACTGGGACCCTTTCCGTTGCAGGCGTATTGGGGGCCTTTTGCGGGTGCGGCCAGTACCCAATGGATTGTAAAATCCGCGGTGCGTGTGTGGAAGCTGCAGCGGGTGGATCTGGAACTGGTTTACCTGCCGCTGTTGGATTACAACTTGCAGCGTATGGGACCGGACCATCCGGCGGTTGCCGCGGACTTGGTGGCTTTGGATCAAAGCGTGGCGGAATTGTTGGCCGTGGTCCGGGCGGATGGCGGGCGGGCGATTGTATGCGGAGATTACGGCGTTACGGCGGTGAGCCGATGCCTGATGCCCAACCGATTGTTGCGCGGGGCAGGGCTGTTGCGGACCAGGGCCGATGAGCAAGGAAAATTGCTGGTCGATTACCAGGCCAGTACAGCCTTTGCGATGGTGGATCATCAGGTGGCGCACGTGTATTGCGACCAGCGCCACACCGACTCGGTGCGGCGGTTGCTGGAGGGCCTTGCGGGTGTGGAGCACGTACTGGCTGGGTCGGCGGAACTGCGGGCGTGGGGATTGGATTCGCCGCGCAGCGGCCAATTGGTGCTGCTGGCAGCCGCCGATGCATGGTTTGCGCATGACTGGTGGGAAAGCGACGCGGAAAAGCCGGCCTGGCAGTTTACCGTCGATATTCACCGCAAGCCGGGCTATGACCCACGGGAGATGTTTTTAGATGCCCCAAGACGGTGCATAGCGCAGGATGTGGCCCTGGTGAAGGGGTCTCACGGAATTCGCCCAACAGACAGCGGCCACGCCCCCGTGGTGTTAAGCGATGTGGCGTTACCCGCACATGACGGGCGGCTGCCGGCGGCGGCGGTGGCCGCATGGCTGCACGCAACGTTGTGATCTGCGGCCGGCCGGGATCGGGGCTTGCGGCTGGAACCGAATGCTTGGCTGTGGAGTGTAGAGAATTGTCAGGGCCGTGGCGATGACTAATCGGCAGGTGTTTGCGTGGGCGGGATTTTCACTGGAACTTCCGGCGGATTGGAACCTTAGCGTGGCCCATGGTGATACTGATGCGGGCACGATAGCTTTCGCGGATCTACGCCTTGGGCCATTGGAAGTGCGGTGGCAAAGTGGTGGCCAGGCGGGCTTGGCGCGCCGACTGCGCCGGCTGGTGGGCAAGATGCGTCGTTTGCGGGCGAAAGTGACGGCGGTGGCGGGACGCGAATCGGCATGGGAATTTGATCATGGCGACCGCTGGATCGTACTCCTGCACATAGCGCGGCGATTGTATGAAATAAGCGGCCCGGCCGGCGGTCCGACCGCGGCGGAAATTTTGGCTTCTTTTACCGATGCACAAAACGCGGAATTGTACCGGTGGCGGGTTTACGGAATTGACGCGGCGGTGCCGGCGAAGTGGCAGCTCAAAAAGATCAGTCTGTTGCCGGGCGCAAGCCGGCTGGAATTTCAGCCCGGCTGGCTTTCCCGATCGCGTTTACAAACGGGTAGCTGGTCGATGGCCGATCGACTTCTGGGTGACGCTTCGCTGGAAGCGTGGGCGACGGCGAAGTTGCCGCTGGTAGCTGCGCACCCCGGAGGGCGGTGGGAATCGCGTGGGGCCGGAGTCTTTTTTTGCGTGGCCCCGGGCCGTTGGCCGGGGAACACCGCCCAGGCGCTGGCATTGTGGCGTAATCGGGGAAATAACTGTATTGTCTGGTTGCATACCAATATGCCGCGGGGCCGGTCGGTGCTGGCCAAGCGGCTATTGGGGCTCTTTTTAGAGGGCCGGGTCGCTGGGGCGGGGCAATGACTTAACGGCGGCGGCGTTGTAGGAAGAATGAGCGGTGGTATGCTCCAGTGGCTTTCAGGGCGCAGCAATAATGAACAGCAGCGGCAGGATATGCTGCGGGCCATACCCGTGCAAAATCCCCGGGTGGAGCGGACAGTGCTGGCGGATGGCCGGTTGATTCTGCGTGGGCAAACCCGGCTCAATGGCTGGCAGCGCCTGATGGGCGGACGCTCCGCACTGCGGCAATTTGAGATTGACACGCTGGGGGACTGGGTGTGGCGGCATTGTCAGGGGGATCTGACGGTCGAGGAATTGGTACGTGGTTTTGGTCTCGAGCATGCCGTGAACTTGCGTGAGGCGGAAATTGCCGTGGTGAGTTTTTTGAATATGCTGGCGAAACGCAACGTGGTGGCCTTTGTGGTGGGGCGGCGAAAATCCGTGGGTGGCCGCCGACGGAGAAAACGATCATGAATTTACCAGTCCAGGCCGTGGGGCGGGTGCAGCGGCAGACGCAGTTGCCGCTGTCGAAGGCGGTGGAAATCGCGCTTAAGTCCATGCGTGTGCGGCTGGGGCGCAGCATCTTGACATTGATTACCATTGTCATGGCGATGGCGTTTTTAACGCAGGTGTGGCTGGGCAACCGCTTTGGGCCGGTGATTCACGCGGCACTGTTGGCCAGGGCGCACCTTACGGTGCATGGACCGGTGGCGGACGACGGCCGGTTGGTATGGTTGCTCAGCCTCTCGCTGCTGGTGTGTCTGGTCGGAATCAGCAATGCGATGCTGATGAGCGTGATGGAGCGGTTTCGGGAAATTGGCACGATGAAATGCCTGGGGGCGCTGGATTCTTTTATATTGAAACTGTTTCTGCTGGAAAGCATCTTTCTGGGGGTGGCCGGCACGGTATGCGGCATTGTGCTGGGGGTGGCCCTGGCGGCAGGAATGATGGTGGTACGCTATTCGACCGCCGCCTGGTCGCTGATTCCATGGGGCGGCGTTCCGTGGGTTTGCCTGGCGGCCTTGGGCATCGGTACGGCGATTACGGCGGCGGCGGCCATGTATCCGGCGTGGAAAGCCGCGCGGATGGAGCCTATTGCGGCGATGCGGGTAGAGGTCTAAAGCTCAAGCGTTTGCCGGTGGGCTGCAAGAATTGGGGCCGGGCGGTTTTTTGGAGATGAACGTGGTGATGACAGCCTCAACAACGGCGGTGCCCCAGGGACGCGAAGAAATTGTGCGCACCATCAACGTGGTGAAGGAATATCGCATGGGCGATCAGACGCTCCAGGCCCTGAAGGGTGTGAGCGTGACAATATATCGTGGCGAATACATATCTATTATGGGTCCATCAGGATCGGGCAAATCCACGTTGTTCAACGCCATCGGCGGCCTGGATAAGCCCAGTTCCGGCAAAGTGTTTATTGATGAGGTCGATGTGGCCCAACTCGACGCCCTGGAACTGGCGTGGCTGCGTTGTCGCAAAATCGGGTATATCTTTCAGACCTTCAATCTGATCCCGGTGATGACCGCCCTGGAAAATGTGGCCCTGCCCATGATTTTTGGCGGGATGCTGGAAGCCGACGCCCGGGACAAGGCCAAGGCCATCTTGGAGCGGGTGGAGCTGGGGCATCGGATTGACAATAAACCTTCCCAACTCTCGGGTGGCCAGCAGCAGCGCGTGGCCATTGCCCGGGCTTTCGCCAATGATCCGGCGATTATTTTGGCCGATGAACCGACCGGAAATCTGGATTTAAATACGGGCAAGGCCATTATTGGGCTGCTCAAAGAAATGAATCGGGAACGCGGGGTGACGGTGATCAGTGCCACCCATGACCTGAAAATGCTGGATATTTCGGATCGCATTTTCTGGATTCGCGATGGTGCGGTGGAAAAAATCCAGCGCCGCGATGAGGTTACCATTGACGCCGGCCAGATGCACTGAAAATTTGACTTGACGTGTAACCCGTTTCGGGTTCTTATTACAGACTATGGAAGTGTGGGGGCGGCCGGGGCGTCCAAAGAAGCGTTGGCCGCCGCAGGCGGTCGGCGGTGGGGGCTTCTGGTGGCGTGGGAGAGCTGGGTTGGCCGCCGGGGCTCAACCCAAGATCATGGGAATGTCAATGACGCCGCAGGTTAAAGCGGTCAGTGGCGTCGGAATTGGTCGGTAACGGCCAGGAGTTGGTATGGCTGGTTCTCGAACGGCATGGGGCATTGATATCGGCACGACGTCGCTCAAGGCGCTTAAACTCCAGTTGCAGGGAGGCAAACTGGAAGTCTTGGCCGTCGAGGTGATCGAGCATGAGCGTTTTCTCACGGAACCGGATGTGGACCGTCGGGAGGTGGTGGGGCAATCCCTGCGGAAATTTCTGGATCGCAATCCGCTCCGGGGAGAAAAGGTATTTGTGAGCGCTCCGGGCGCGACGAGTTTTGCGCGGTTTGTCAAATTGCCGCCGGTGGAGCCGCGCAAAATTCCGGAAATTGTGCGCTTTGAGGCAATTCAGCAAATCCCCTTTCCGCTGGATCAGGTCAACTGGGATTATCACAGTTTCCAGAATGCGGATTCTCCGGACGTGGAGATCGGCATCTTTGCCATTAAAAAGGATATCGTCGCGCAGTTGCTGGCGGATTTTCGCACGGCGGGGGTTACCGTGCATGGTGTGCAGATTGCCCCGCTGGCGATATACAATGCCATGACCTATGAACAGGCGGTCAAGGACAAGGGCACGATTGTTCTGGATATTGGTGCCGACCACTCGGATCTTATCATGATGGATCAGGGGCGATTGTGGTTGCGCACCATCAATCTTGGCGGTAACAGCTTTACCGAGGCCTTGGCCAAGAGCTTCAAGCAGCAGTTTCGGCGGGCGGAGCAACTCAAAAAGACCGCGGCTACGAGCAAATACGCCCGGCAGATATTTCAGGCCATGCGCCCGACATTTGCGGATCTGGTCCCGGAGATTCAGCGGTCCATCGGCTATTACAACAGTGGACACCGGGATAACAAAATTGAACAGATTCTGGGAACGGGCAATTCGTTTCAGCTTTCCAATCTGCAAAAATATCTGCAACAGTATTTGGGCATGGAAGTGCGACGGTTGGACAGTTTCAGCAAGGTGACCGGCGAGGCCAGGCTGCTGGCCAGCATGGGGGAACATATCCTGGGCCTGCCGGTGGCGTATGGGCTGGCCCTGCAGGGGTTGGATCTCGCTACAGTCGAAAGCAACCTGTTGCCGGTGGAAATCGCCCGCAAAATGCTCTGGACCCAGAAGCGTCCGTGGTTTATCGCCACCGCGGCTCTGGTCGCGGCGTCGGCGATGGTGGCGTATGGCCGGTATTACCTGGACAAAAACGCCTATCAAACGAGTGTGCATAATCCGCAGCTTACGCAAAACAATATTTTTATCCATCAGGTTTCGCAGTGGCAGGCCGAATATAACGATGTCAGCAATACGTATCTGAAAAATCTGGGGCAGGTGCAGCGCTATCTGGCCATGGGCGCCCATCGCCGGGTCTGGCCGGAAATAATTTCCACCGTCTACAAATCGTTGCCGCAGGCCGGTCCGATGCCCAAGGGGGCTGGTTCGGACTGGAAGATCATGATTCAGTCGATCACGTCAAAGTATGTGCCCAATATGACCGTTCGCACTGCCGGCGGGGCACCGCAAAGCCAAAGGGGTTTTGTACTCACGATCCATGGCTATACGCCCTATCGGCAGGCACCTTTTATTTTGGAGCACTTTATGGCGGCGCTCCAGCACAATGCCCCGCGGCGCCAAGCGGGTTCAACCACCCGCCCTGCGGCGCAAAATCTCCTGCCGGCCGCACCACTTCCATTTTACCTCGTCGTTCCGCCCAACGTACTGCAGATTTCCAGAATCGGCCGGCGGGCCGTGCAAGGGGAGGCCGTTGGTTTCCACCCCTGGGGTTCCAATCTCGGTCCTTTTGCCAAAGAATTTCTCTCCAGCTTCGAGCCTAAGTCGGCCACGTCGCCGACACCGGCACCCACGAATTCCGGACCCACCAACGGCAATCCGCCGGGCGTTTTCCCACAATTTAATCCGGGCGGCAACTTTCAGCCGGACAACGGTGGGTATCCAGGTGCGCCCTATGGTGGACAAAGTCAGCCCAAGCTGGGCGTCATTAATCCGGATAATGCCCGGTCGCTCACCAGCGCGACGGCCTTTGAGATGACCGTGCTGGTTTACCTCCGCAGTACCGGCCCGGCCCGGCCGGCGGTGGCAGGATATGGCCAATAGCGATGCGGGCGGGGCGGGAGACTGCCGGGGAGTGGCTGGAACGTTGTTGTGGAGTCGCACGCAATGAAAATGTCGGGTAATATATCGGGGTGGCCAGGGATCGTCGCGCCGGCTGCGGGAAATCTCTAGAGGACGTGCATGAATTTCATCAAGAACAATCTGCTGATGATCATTCTGTCGCTGGTGGTGGTGGTGGCTTTGGTGTCGCTGGAATATCCGCTGGCGGGATGGTCAACGCGATTGCGGCGGGAAATGTCCACGAGTCTAAGTACCGTAGGTGTGGCTAAAAATCTGGCGCAACAAACCATTCACATTCCCGGCCAGCCATCATTCGTCGGCCCAATCATCCCGGAAATCATCAATCGCAAGCAACAGGTTCAGAAGTTGATGCAGGATCAGGCCCGGGAAATCAAGGCCAGTGCCGTGGCAATCAACAGCCGAGGACGTGTGGTATTTCCATACGGTCCTAAAGGGCCGGTTATTCCGCTTTTGGCGGGGGTTCCCGAGCCGCATTTATTGCCCCAGTCGAATCATAATTTGGTGCGGCTGGCCAATTTCAAACGCGATTATCAACGCCTGTTTGATCTGGCCAGGCGCAATCCCCGTGGCTGGCTGGCCCAACTTCATGCGGCGATGCCGCCGTCGGAAGGGCAAATCCAGCGGTTGATCAGGAGACGTTTGTCGCAGATCCATTTTGGATTGGTACATCAACATAGCGACAAGTTGGTGGTAGAGAAAGCGCGGATATCCCGACAACTGACGCGCCAGGCGATTTTTCAGGCTGCAGCGCACTGTCGCATTTATGCCGGGCGTTTTTGTTTTCAGGAACGCAATTTTGTACAAAGCACCAACGCCGTTCCGTCTTCGTTGGATATTTATAACGCGTTCGTGGATTCGTGGCTGCAAAGCGATGTGGTGCATGCCATTGTCCTGACCAACCGTGGCAGTCGGGATGTGGCGGATTCCGCGATCAAGCAGTTGTTTTACGTTCGCGTCGGTGCGGGTGTCAAGACGGGCCGCGGATCTTTATCTGCTGGGTCCAATCTGGGGCCGGTCATGGTTCCCAGAGGTGGACTGTTTTTAGGCGCCGGTGCGGCTCCCAGCGCCCAACCGGGGTACAACCAGTATCAGCCGGGCGGTATGACTCCTGGTTATAACGGCGGAATGCCCCCCAATGGGCCGCCGGAGGGGTATCAGGGGGGATATCCCGGTGCGCTCCCCAGCGCTTATCCCAGTCCGTCATCGCCGGCGGCTGTGGGCGGGTTGAATTACGGGGGGGAGATGACCGGGCATGTGGGCACCAGTGATTATCAGGTAACCCATGTGGCCGTGGGCGTGATCATTGCGCCTTCAAAAATCAACACGTTCATCAACAATATGTATCGCCAGAACAACGGCTACACACTGCTGAATGTGCAGATCCGCACGGTGGATCCCATCGATGCCATCACGCACGGGTATGTCTATGGGGCCGTACCCGCCGTCGAGGCGGATTTCCTCTTTGAAGATATCCTGTTCAACCAATGGAATGGCCGGGTGATGCCAGCCGCTTATCGTCAAAGATTCGGAATTGTCGTGCATCAGGCCGGGCCAAGGCGTTCATTCCCCGGAAATCGAGGCTCGCCATGAAGATGAAAAATATAAATCCTCTCGAACAGCACGTCGAAAAAGTGGTGGCGGTGGTGGTGGTTCTGCTTGTCGCGTGGTTGTGCTACCGGAACATCTTCCAGGATCCCAATGCTGTGGTGTTGCCGGGGGGTATGTCGGGCAATGTAAGGCCCGGGCGTGTGGGTGAAAAAATTAACCAGGCTGTGGATGCCTTGAGGAGATCGGTAAAAGATGCCGAGAGGTCCGCGAATGTTCAGCGTGGTGTCATCCCGGATTATAAACAAATATACACGCTCTCGCAAATACAACCATTAGCTTCGGCTTTGACGCAATTGCCGACTGTGGCCTTTGGTCCGCGCAATCAACGCCTGCAAAATACGATCAATCCCGTGGCTAAAAACTGGGTTTTTCATGTGCCCAGTGTGCCCCGCCTGACCGATCTCAAAGCCGTGCAGGGTCGTGGCGTCGCCACCGATACTCCTGAACCTACAGACATTCACTGGGTGGAGTTAAAGGCAATTTTCCCATTAACCCGCTGGCATAAGAGCCTGGCCGGCGGCAGTCATCTTAAAGCTGATGAATCGGGTTTGCCGCGATCCTATCGGCGTACCACGTTCTACCGGGTTCAAGTGCGGCGCCAGCCGCGCCTGCCCAGCGGCCAGTGGGGGCCGTGGGTGCCGGTAAAGGGAACCTATCTGCAGCCGCTGCCGCAGGTCGATTTGTCCCATGCAACACCGCGCCAGATTGCCGCGGCGTTGGGATTGCTGGATCAAGCGCGCAGTCAGATCATCACGCCGGCTTTCCACACGCTTGAGGCCACGCGACATCTGATAGCGCCGATGAATCAGCCGCAGCCCCCTGTGGTTGCGCCGCAGGGTCCGGGTGGAATGCCACCCTTTGGGCCGGGCTTCCGTCCTCCTCCGGGAGCCTTTAATCAGGGGCCGGCGGGCGCGGGTGGTGCCCGGGCCGCCATGGCCCGTATGCTGCAAATGCAACGGATGCAACAATTGCAGATGGCCCGTCAACAGCAACAACTGCTACAGCAACAGATGCAGCAGCAACAAATGCAACAGCAACAAATGCAGCCGAATAACGGCGTCCTGCAGGTGCCGCCGCAGGGGGCGGGTGTTTTGGGCAACAATGGTGTCGGGCTTACCGATATTCCGGTGATCTTTTATGACCAGACCGCCCTGCCGGGCGAGCAGTATCGCTACGAAATCAGAGTGGTATTGTATAACCCGGTTTTTGAATTCCCCTATCACCTGACGGACCCCGCCGCCAAATCGCAGCCGTGGTTGGTCAGCCCGTGGAGTAAACCAACCAAGCCGGTGAAAATTCGCCAGTCAGAGTATTTCTTCCTGGTTAGCAGTCAGTTGGGATCGCAGGGTCAAGCGTCCTTCAGGATATTCAAATGGGTTCAAAACGTCTGGACAGTGGCCGATGAGTGGGTGGCTCCCGGTGAGGCTATCGGTAATGTTCAACAGGTGCCGTTGATGAACAATGTTACTGGTGCTTTGCAAAATCAATCGGTAAATTTTTCCACCGGGTATACGCTGGTGGATGCTAAAGAGAACGCCTCCGGAAGTTCGTTGACGATAGTGGTGGAGCATCCCAACGGCAGTTTGAGCTTGCGAACCTCCGCATGGGATGCGGCGAACCCGGAGCAAACTCGTTTGAATGCTCGAGTGACGCAAACCGGTATTGCACCGACTCCGGTGGTGCCGGGGGTTCCCAAGCCGTAGGCTTCATGGTTTAGGGCCGAAAGTTTCGGTCCGTTCGGTGGGCAACCAGATTTCAGTTGCAAGAGTTGCCCAGCCGTTTTACACTATCGCAGGTGTGGCCTTGGGCACCGGGGCAGTCTGACAGAGAGCATCCAAAGAGAGAGCGACAGATGGGAGTGCGAATAAACCGACTCCGGACGGATCAAAAGTGCCGACGGAGTGTTAAAAAATATCCCAGCGTAGGACGTTGTTAAGACTTCGTAGGACTTTGTGCGGTAAATTAGGAGTAGAGTCTTGAAGAAACAAATTCGATCAAGGGTGCTCGCTTTAGGCGTTGCCGGTGTGTTGGTTGCGGGGGGCGCTTTGCCTCTGATTCCCATGGCGGTAGCCCAGACGCAGGGGACAGCGTCCGCGGCAGAGCTGCTCGCGCGTGGTGCAGCTTTGCTCAAGCAAGCCCAATTTGCCACCGCGAAAAAGGTGCTGCTGTCGATTAATCCCTCGCAGTTGACGCCGGTCGAGCGGACCACTCTGGAAAGTCTGCTGGAAAAAGCGGATGTCGGGTTGGCCGCCTCCGCCAAGGCCGAGGATATTTTCCACAATGCCCAGATGTCGTTTCAGGATGGTCATCTCGCGCATGCGGCAAGTTTGTATCGGTATCTGATCCAAGACTCCAGCGCCGCTCCGGAAATTCGCCGGGATGCCCAGGACAATCTTGCCCTGACCGAAGCCAAGCAGAAGGAAATGGTTCCGGCGATGAACCAATTGCTGCAAAAGGCGATTGCGGCCTACAACGCCAAAAATTACGATGCGGCTGAAGCAGATCTTTATACGATTCGCAAGAGCGGAGTGGATTTAGGCAGCAATAACAATGTGCCAGCCACCTACGAAAACCTGATCGCGCAGCAGCGGGTGGCCCAGGTTAATGCCATCATCGCGGCGGAAAAGGCCAAGGCGGCAGCGGCCGCTGAATCTCGGCTCAAGGCCCAGCAGCAGGCGGCCCAAGCCGCCCAGGCTGCCAAAGAAGCCAAGTTGGCAATGGCCCAAAAGCAGGCTGCGGCGCAAGCGGCTCGGTTGGCGGCGGCCCGCCATGCTCAAGAGGCTAAAGCGGCGGCTGCTGCGCATCAGTTGGCGATGCAGAAGGCCGCTGCGGCTGCGGCGCTTGCCGCCCACGAGCAGCAGGTACAACAACAATTAGCAGCCCAGCAAAATCAGCAGGAAACGCAGCGTGCGGCCCAGCGGGCTGCAGCGGCTTTAGCGGCCCAGAAACAGGCCGAGCAGGAAGCTGTCCTGGCCAAACTGGCGGCGGAACAAAAGGCCCGTGCGGCGGCTGCGGCGAAACTGGCTGCAGAGCAAAAAGCCAAACAGGCTGCGGAAGCGGCCGCCGCCGCGGCAGCCCGTGAAAAGGCGCAAGCCGCCGCGCTGGCGGCGCGACAGGCCGCCCAGGAAAAGGCCGCCCAAGCCGCAGCCCGCGAGAAGGCGGCTTTGGCTCTGGCGGCCAAGCAGAAACTCTCCGCCCAGCAAAAGGCTCAGGAACTCGCGCATTCCCAACAGCCCATGGCACCGGTTCATCCGGTGTCCGGAACTCCGGCTACACCCAAGCCGACTTCCACAGTCCAACCCGCGCTACCTATGGAATCGTTGGCCCAAGTCAACGCCGAACGGGCTTCACTTTTGGTGGTGGAAGCCGATGATGCAGTCAAGGCTGGTAAATATCAAAATGCCATTACGCTGTATACGGCGGCCTTAGCCTTAAACCCGCACAATGTGGCGGCTCGGTTGGGCCGACGCAATGCCAAAAAGTTGGCTTCCGGACAATCGGTCAGCTTGCTTTCCCAGACGATCTATAGCAACGCCATTTTGGCCCAGCGGGCCCAGGTCATGTTCAACACCGCTCTGGAGCAATCCAATGCCCAACTAAAAATCGGGCATTACAACCGGGCCCTGAACAGTGCGGATAACGCCGAAGCTGCGGCGACGAGCTCCCGTCATCTGCTCTCCCCGCGTGCCTATCACCTGATGATGGCTCGGGCCAAGCAGCAAATTGCCATGGTGCAGCAGCAACAGGCGATGGCGCAGGCTGCGATTGCCAAAATTCAGGCGCAAAAGATTCAGCAATCCCAGGTGCAACTCGAGGCCCGTGTGGCGGCGGAGCGGCGCATCCGGGTCAATGAATTGATGCAGACTGCTAACAACTATTACAAACAGCAGCAATACCAGCATGCCTTGGATACCCTCGACCAGATCGTGGCGATTGATCCGCAGGATTATACCGCCCGTTTTATGCGCCGGATGGTACAGGACCAGATTCAATACACCAAGTACAACCATTACGCCAACCATCGTTCCCATAGCATCCAAGAAAACGATGTGGCCAATGAAGAAGAGACGATTCCCTATCAACGGCTGCTTATTTATCCGCGCGATTGGCCGGAATTGTCCCGCATGCGCGAAGCCGAAATGACCTCTTCGGAATCGCCCATGGACCGCAAAGTGGATAAGCGACTGGGCGAAAATGATCCCAAGATTTCCGCTTCCCAGATACCCTTCGAAAATGTCATTGACCTGCTGCGCAATCAGACCGGTCTGAACATTGTGGTGAATTGGAGTGCCTTGGCCGCCGCTGGGGTTGAAAAAACCTCTCCGGTAAGTCTGACCCTGCGCGATGTGCCTTTTAAGAAAGTGCTCCAAATCGTGCTCCAGCAAGTGCAGGGCGGCGGTTCAACGCAGCTCGGCTACAGTGTGGACCAGGGTGTTATTACCATCAGCACCAACGATCAGTTGGCCCAGCAGAAAGTCGTCCGGGTGTATGACATTCAGGATTTGCTGGTCAAGGCACCTAATTTCAGTAACTTCCCGCAGTTTAATCTGCAATCCGCTACGCAAAATACCAATACCAGCGTCAGCAGCGGCAGTGCCGGCAGCGCCAACAATCAGGGCAATCTGTTTGGCGGCGGAACTGGCGGGGCGGGCAGTGCCCAATCGACCACCACCAGCAAAAAGGCGATGGTGCGTGAGATTACCAAACTCATTGAAAACACGGTGGATCGCAACACTTGGGTGGATAACGGTGGAACCGTTGGCACCATTCGCGAGATCAGCGGCCAGTTGGTGGTCAGTCAGACGCCGGCCGCCCAGCAGAAAATTACCAGTTTGCTCCAGCAACTGCGTGAATCGCGGGCCATTCAAATTTCCATTGAGGCCAGGTTCCTGCTGGTGGGTACTAACTTCCTCAATGATTTCGCCTTTGGCTGGAATCTCACGTTCCCGCAAGGATTCTTTGGTCCGGATATCGCCCCGCTTACCATTAAGAACAACACCGCCGCTATCGCCGCACCTCAAGCGACCGGTATTGTCGGGTCGCTGGGCGGCAACGGTGCCGGCACGGGTACGGCCAGTCCAACCAATGCTCTGGATGTCTCTGGCGGAATACTCTCCAATTATCAGTTGAATTTGTTCATGCAGGCCACCCAGGAAGACGTGCATACCACCACGGTAACCGCGCCGCGCATCACGCTCTTTAACGGCCAGCAGGCCTACATTACCGTGGCCCAGCAACAGAACTTTGTCTCCAGCTTCACCCAGACTGTGGGCGGTGGCGGTATCAACGGTGTTGGTGGCGTGGGCACCAATCTGAATATATCCACCCTGACCACGGGCGTGGTGCTGGCGGTGCAGGCTACGGTTTCCGCGGATCATCGCTATGTGGTGATGACGCTGCAACCATCGCTTTCCACCCTGAACGGCTTACAGACCTTTAACATCAGCGGGCAAAGTACCGAAGCCGCCACAACTTCGGGCATCCCGCTGGCCGGTGGCTTTGTGCAGTTGCCCAATATCTCGCTGACTGAACTGGCTACAACCGTGAGTGTCCCCGATGGCGGCACGCTGCTGATCGGTGGACAGCGGCTGGTGGGCGAAGTTGAAGTGGAATCGGGTGTACCCATTTTGTCCAAGATTCCGATTATCAACCGGCTCTTCACCAATCGTAGCTTTGTCCGCGACACCAAGGTCCTGCTGATTCTGGTGCGGCCGCACATTATCATTCAGAAGGAAGCGGAAAAGAAACAGTTTGGGCAGAATTATTGATCGATCGGTGGATGATTTAATGGCCCAACGCTTGCCGGATCGGCTCTAGAAGAGCCATCACGGCTGGGCTAAAAGGCTTGATCAAGAGAATTCCCGGCAGCACCCCAAGAATGATTGCTCCGGCAATCAGCGGCAATAGCACCAATCGTTCGGCCGGCAGCAGGGGCGAAAAGTGGTGGAATTCCGGCTTTGGGCTGCCCAGATATATCCGTTCAAATGTCCAGAGCATATAGGCTGTTGTCAAAACCATACCTGCGGCTGCAGCACCCCCCATAATCGCCGGCAGCGACCAAATCGCGGCCGCTGATGGTCCGGCAAACATGCCATGCGATCCTATGGCTCCGAGAATAATCATCATGGGGCCGGCAAACAGGCATAGTCCAGGCATACCCAGGGCGGTCGCCATACCCAGCGCCGATGCTCCAAAAAATCCCGGCATCTGCCGGGCCAGGCCGCCCATCCGGTTCAAATCGCAGTGATGCGCGCGATGTTCAATAATTTGAGCCATCCAGAGTGTAAGTCCCATCGCCACCGAAAGCCCCGTGATTTGCGTCAGCGCCCCTTCCAGGGTCAGCGTGTTAAGCATGGCGATGCCTAACAGGACGTAGCCTGCCTGCGAAATTGCCCAGTAGCCCAGTAATCTTTTAAGATCGGTCTGGGCCAACGCGCAGAGTCCGCCGTAAATGATTCCGGCCACACCCAAAAGTGCCAGCAGAAGATGGTTCACCAGAAATTGGTAGGGCAAGAGTCCCAATAAAATTCGCAATATTCCATAAGTGCCGATGATGGCGTTGGCCGGAATCAACAGCATGGTCACGCTTGCGGTGCCTTCGGCCAGGGTGTCGGGAATCCACAGATGCAGTGGCAGAGTGGGCAGTCGCGTGGCCAGACCCGCAAAAATTAAAAAGAAAATCAATTCGCCCCAGTCCGCCCCAGCATCTCCCGGCCTGAAAAGAGACATAAATTTTGCGTTGTGTAAAAGCAGCGGCAGGTCAAGACAACCGTGCTCAATGCCCGCCTTCCGCGTGGCCACAAACAGGACCATCACCCCTACAAAAATCAGAGCCGATCCTAGGCTCTGGAACAGTGCGAATTTCATGGCTGCGGTTTGGCTGCGCTGCTTGCCCCATAACGCAATGAGAAAATAGCTGGGAATGACACCCAATTGCACAAATACGGCAAAAAGCATTAAATCCAGGGAAATCAAGGCCCCGATGGCCGCTGCCGCCAGAAACATAAGCAAAATATAGAAGCGTTTGGCCTCCTGTTGAATTTCCAGGCCCGCCAGCCCCGCTATTACTGCCAAGGCCAGCACCAGGAGTACCAGCGGCATGGATAGGTTGTCCACCCCGACATGGTAATACATGCCAATGGAGGGCAGTAATCCCACCTGCTGCTGCAACTGCATGGCCCGGTGGTGGATGTCGGCTGCGAACCAGTTGAACAAATACGCGGCGGCAATTCCGGTCGCCAACATCCCCGTCAGCAGCATCAGCGCAGCCGTGCGAATTAGCCCGATGCGCGAACTCGGTAGTAACGCCAAGGGTAGGGAGCCGATCAGTGGCAAAGCAATAAGGCAGGTGAGAATGGAACTGGAAGCGTAAATGGACAAAGCGAACTCCAAATCAGATGGTTATTTTCAACGCCTTCGACATTTCCCATATCATGATACTCGCCGCTGCGTGGATATCCCGCGTCGGCTCTCACGGCTGGAATCATCGCCGATGATACCGCGCCGGATCAAGCCAGTGCCATCGAAATTAAGATGGCCGCCGCCACCAGACCGGCGCTGATCAGTAAGACCAGTCCGCCACGCACACGACCGGAATTCAAGAAACGCGTCATTGGTCGGGGCGTTGGCAGGGCCGTGATGCGATCCCAGATTCCCGCGGACCAGGCCTCTTCCACCAAGCTCACCATCATGCCCGCCACGCGTGAAAACAGCGCGGCGAAAATCAAAAGTAATTCCAAGACAGTCCGATCCATAAATTTCACCGCCATCGCCAATCCTTTCAGCAACAGTCCCGGAATCACCAGCGATACTTCCTTTATGAAAAATTCGCTGTGGAACCAGATATACAACAGGTTGATGCCTGGAAGGCGTCGCAGCCGGTCCGCCATGGCCAAGCCGCGAAAGTACAGCACCAAAGCGGCGATGGTACCGGCTAGGGGCAGCCATAATTGCCAGGGGATCTTTCCGGCAGTGGCAGGGCTGGAAGTATGTGCCAATTGCGACAGAAGGCCGGGAGCCGCATGGGCCAACAGGGCGTTAACGCCGAAAAAGGGTTCATGGATACCCACGGCCAATACCATCAGTAAAACCAATGGCAATGTGAGTACTGCCGATTCCCGGCTGACTGCCAGTGGATGGGCCGCATCCCGGCTGGTACCGCCGAAGACCAACCACCACCACCTCCACAACACCAAACTGTTTAAGCCCACCGCCACCAGCGGCACCCAATACAATAGGCGACCAAAGCCTTCCAGTCCACGGCCATAGTGGTGCAGCCAGAGCAGCGCCTGCGGCAATTCACCGGATATCATCACATTCATCACCTGCGAACCGATGACCACGAAAATCAAGGCCGCTCCGGCGGTAACGGGAAGTTTTTTCCATAAGCCCCCCAGTGTTCGCACATCGCCTCGTCCGCCATTACACGCCAGCACCATGCCGCCGACTAAAAATAATCCCAGTGCCAAGGTCGCCCAGAGAATGGCATGTTCCATAGCCTGCACCCAGGCTCCAGCACCAAAAAGCACGAAGCACCAGCCATACTGCGCACTGACGATCCACCACGTCATCCGTTTAATATCGGTTTGAGCCCAGGCGGCCAAAAGGGCCGTGCTCAAGGTGGTACATCCCGCAATGGCCACGATTAAACGAGCGTCGAGGGTGAGAAGCGGGTATAACCTCCCCACAACATAAATACCCAGCAGGGGAAGGATGGCACCCGTCAAAAGACCATTGAGCGGCGCCGGGGCCTCCAGCGTCTCCAGCGGGCAGGCCTGAAACGGAAACTGGCCGGCCAAGGCCATGCTGAAAAGCGCGAAGCCCACACCGCACCAGGTTAAAAAATTAAGGCCTGCGGCAAAGGGTCCGCCACGGAAATGCAGGATCTCAAGGTAAGATTGAACTCCTATCGCGGTCTGCAAGTGCGGCCCAATGGAAGATAAACCCGCACGGCCAAACAGTTCGTCGCCGGCCACGCCGGTACGCGAGATAAATACAGCCACCGCCATCAAAAAACAGGCCATGGCTGCGGACATCATTGCCAGCGATGGCCACGCGGTGCTTTGATGGCCGGATCGCGTCAAGCCCGCCAGTACAACGGATCCGACAATCGCCGCGACATAGGCCAGTGCCATCAGGGCCAGCAAGGTGCCCGCCAAGCACGCCGCCATTGCCGCAAAAACAAACAGACAGATCAGGGCATAAAAATAGGGTGGTTCATCACTGCGTTTCAGATACATCATAAGAAATATCTGGCCCGGCACCGCGAGCACCAAAATGATCATGAGCATCAGCGTGCTCAGCGGATCGCCGATCCGACTGGCGTGATCAACGACTATCGTGGTCGATAAAGTGGAAGCCGGCGAGACCAGTTCCATCCAGGACAGTATGGGGCTAACCGAAGACGGGGCTACATTGATCATGGCATGGTTGATATGTTCCACCAGGCCCAGGATCGTGGTGGCTAAGCTTAGCAGTAGAAAGCCGGTTGCCAGATAGGGACAGGGTGCTTTGAGCTGGCGCTGAAACACTGCCAGAATGAAGGCCCCGGCCAGAGGTACCAGCACCGCTAGAAGAAAGATCTCTGAGGAGTTCAACATGGGTCGGGCGGCATCCTTTTTAACGGCATCAGTTTACCGTGCCGGAGAAGGTTCATCCAACGCCGCGGAGCCGGCCGCTGAACCAGCGCCTATAATAAAACAGGGTTTTAACCAAGGAGTTCAATATGGCTGCGTTTTTCAAGAACAACGAAGGGGTGTTAGATCGGGTCATACGCGTGATCGTCGGCTTGGTAATTTTAAGCTTGATCTTTGTCGGCCCCAAGTCGCTATGGGGGCTACTGGGCCTGATACCGCTGCTGACGGGCATTTTGGGCACCTGTCCCGCGTATACCTTGCTGGGTATGAGTACCTGCGGCCACTGCGCTACCAAACCACCTCCGGCACCGCATTGAATGACCGGTGACACGGTGAGAGGCGGTTTCAAATTTTGGCAATCAAAATGCTGGTGTTATGGCCGCCAAAGCCGAAGCTGTTGCTCATGGCATGTTTTATTTGGGCTTCCCGGGCCTGATTCGGAATATAGTCCAGATCACAAAGTTCGTCAGGTTCGTCGTAGTTAATGGTGGGGGGCAGCACATGCCGGTCCATGGCCAGACAGGTGATGGCCAGTTCAATAGCCCCGGATGCTCCGAGGCTGTGGCCTAACGCACCCTTGGTTGAACTGATCGGAATTTTTGCGGCATGGCTGCCAAAAACAGTTTTAACCGCACGCGTTTCCGCTAGATCCCCAAGAATTGTAGAGGTGCCGTGGGCGTTGATGTAGCCCACCTGATCCGGTTGAGCGTTGCCTTCGCTCAGGGCTTTTATCATGGCCTTGGCGGCACCGGCACCGGTTTCGTCGGGGGCCGTGATGTGACATCCGTCGCCGGTGGCCCCACACCCGACCAGTTCGGCATAAATTCTAGCTCCGCGGGTTCTGGCATGTTCATATTCTTCCAGTACCACAACGCCCGCCCCTTCCGACATCACAAAGCCATTGCGATTCTTTTCAAAGGGGCGGCTGGCCTGCTGTGGGCGGTCATTCCATGTGGAAAGCGCCCGCAGAGCGCAAAAGGCCGCCAAGCCCAGCTTGGTCATCGCGGCCTCGGCTCCGCCGGAAAGCATCACGTCCGCCTCACCGTACTGAATAGTGCGAAACGCATCTGTAATCGCATTGCCGGAGGTGGCGCACGCCGTAGCCGTGGCCGACACCGGACCTCGTAGTCCCCATTGAATGGATAGGTTTCCGGCTGCCGCATTGACCATCAGCCGGGGAACAGTAAAAGGTGATACACGGTCGACGCCACGAGCCAGCATCTTATCGTATTGAATTTCCATCTCTTCAATGCCGCCGATGCCTGAGCCTACAATCACCCCGCAGCGATCCGTATTTTCCCGCGAAAAGTCCAGGCCCGAATCCCGGACGGCGTGAATACCCGCCACCATGCCATAGACACTGAAGCGGTCCAGCCGTTTTATTTCCTTGGCGGAAAGAGATTTTTCCGGGTTAAAATTGGCCGCCGTTATTTCCCCACCGATCTGGGAAGAGTACCCGCTGACATCAAATCGGGTCAAGCGTTGGATACCACATTGGCCCGCGTTCAGACGGTTCCAGAATAGATCCAAATCGTCACCCAAGGGTGTTACCACGCCCAGACCGGTTATGACAACTCTTCGTTTTGACATGTAAAGGGGCTACTCCAACGCTGCGGCCTGCTTCCGGTCGTACAGGTTCCCGGAAGGCTCACAAAAACTCTGGCCGGCCGGCATCACTGCTGCGGCTTTTGCAGCTTGGCGGCAATCGTCTTGATATAGTCGATGGCCTGGCCAACAGTCTGAATTTTCTCGGCTTCTTCATCCGGAATGGACATTTCGAATTCGTCCTCGAATTCCATGACCAGTTCAACGGTGTCGAGGCTGTCGGCATTGAGATCGTTGACGAAGCTGGTATCGCGGGTTATTTCCGCTTTATCCACCCCCATTTGTTCGGCCACAATATCAATTACCTTCTGTTCGATTTCATCAACTTCAGCCATAAATTTAAGGCCTCCAAAAAAAGCCAACCAACACTATACTCAACCAAACTTTAACTGAAGTCAGCCCCACATGGTGCGGACCTTCACTGGACACGATAGATTACCGTAGTTGGGCATAATTGGCAACGCCATCCCCAAGGAACATTGAGCTTCATACCTGTTTGAACGACTCTCACGATACCGCACCAAGCCTACCATGTTTGGTGCAACTCGGCAATGGTCGATCGGCATGGGCACCCCCTGTTCGCCACCACCTTTGTTACCGCAGCGCGTCACATGCTCATGCCGCCGTCCACCACGAACACCTGGCCAGTAATATATCCCGCATGTGGACCGGCCAAAAAAGCTACCATCGCCGCAATGTCGCCCGGTTCCCCGAAGCGACGCAGCGGAATCAGCTCAAGTACCTTTTCCTTAATCTGCGGCGGGAGCACCTCAGTCATATCCGTGGTGGTAAAGCCGGGGGCCACGCAATTGGCGGTAATCTGCTTACCGGCCAGTTCGCGGGCGATGGATTTGGTCATACCGATAAGCCCCGCCTTGGAAGCCGAATAATTGACCTGTCCGGCGTTGCCGATGATGCCGGAAACCGAGGTGATATTAATGATCCGGCCAAACCGCGCGCGAATCATGGCCCGGGCCGCGGCCCGGGCCGCCACAAACGCCGATTTCAGATTGGTGCGGATGACTTCGTCAAAATCAGCATCGTCCATGCGCATAAACAGTCCATCGCGTGTTATGCCCGCATTATTAACCAGAACATCCAACCGACCATGTTTTTCAATCACCGCCTCAATCGATCCGGCCAGAGCGGCCGAATCGGCAATATCCACCACTGCGGCCTCTACACTCTGCCCCAACGCCGCTGCCACGGCTGCCACAGCCGCTAGCTTTTCCGCGCTGCGCGCTACCGCCACCACATGATGATCTACCGCCAGAGCCTGCACAATGGCCGCACCGATCCCGCGGGATCCTCCAGTGACGTAGGCTACTGGTTTCGCGTTTGCCATAAAGTTCTGCCTTTTTCCTTTATCACCACGGTCGACGCAGCCACCACTGATTTAGAGTGATAATCCTTCCACCGTGGAAATATTCTTCACCCGCGTCTGCCGATCGATTTTTTTCATCAGCCCGGTAAGAACGCGGCCCGGACCCAGCTCGGCAAAGTCCTTCACACCGTCAGCCAACAACCGACTCATGCTTTGCGCCCATCGGACCGGTGAGACAATCTGTTCCACCAGAAGCCGACGGATGGAAGCCGCGTCCGTGTGGGGGGAGGCCGTGACGTTGCTGATGACGGGGATTTTTGGAGCGACAATGGTGGTGCGCTCCAGAATGGCTTTCATTTGGTTCGCTGCTTCCGCCATAAAGGGCGAATGAAAAGCTCCGGCCACACTCAATTGAACCGCCCGAAAACCTTTTTCCTGAGCCACCTGGGCCGCCTTCCGGCAGGCTTCGATGGAACCTGACAGGACGACTTGCCCCGGGGCATTGAAATTGGCACAGACAATCACGCCCACATCACTGCTCGCGTGGGTGATGGCCTCAGCATCCGCATCATCGGCTCCCACCAGCGCTAACATGGTGCTGGGACGGGCCAGAGCGGCCGCCTGCATCAACTGCCCCCGCGCCTGCACCAGTTTCAAGCCATCGGCAAAACTAAAGGCCCCCGCGATATGCAAGGCGGTGTATTCGCCCAGAGAAAGCCCGGCCAGCACATCTATGGCAGTGGGCGTTTTTCCCATATTTTCCAGCGTACGATAAATGGCCACGCTGGTAACAAAAATACCCACTTGCGCC
The DNA here is from genome assembly GCA_021800165.1 of Planctomycetota bacterium. Classification (GTDB taxonomy): domain Bacteria; phylum Planctomycetota; class Phycisphaerae; order WQYP01; family WQYP01; genus JABEVA01. Next base: position 48,967 of record JAJYZF010000006.1, read on the forward strand.
TGATCCGTGGCCTGCAGTTTATCTTCCGGGCCGTCAAAACACAGGCTGCTTAGCGCATAGCCAAGCGCGGCATCCGCCTGATCAAAAACCTCCCTGGCGGCGGCATGAGCCTGGTAAAAGTCCTTGCCCATACCCACATGCTGGGCACCCTGTCCGGGACATAATATGGCCGTTTTCATAATGATCCCGCAACTCGCATGGTTTACAAACGGATGGTGGCCGACGCCCAGGTCAAGCCCGCGCCAAATGCCAGTAAAATAATCCAATCCCCAGGCCCACAGCGTCCCGTTTGCATTGCTTCATCCAGCGCAATGGGTATGGATGCGGCGGAGGTATTGCCGTAGCGATCGATATTCACCATCACCCGATCCCGTGGGAAACCCATTTTCTCCGTGGCGCTGTCAATAATGCGTACATTGGATTGATGCGGAATAACCAGCCGCACCTGTTGTGCGGTCAACTGGCAATCCAGCATGGCCTTTTCGAGACTCAAGGTCATTTGATGCACGGCGAACTTGTAAACTTCCCGCCCGTTCATCTTCAAATAATGCTGCCGAGAGGCAATCGTTTCCAGACTCGCGGGTGTGCGCGATCCGCCGGCCGGTACGTGAATGAATTCTCCTCCACTGCCGTCGGCACCAAGCGAAAAGGCCTGCAACCCCAATCTCGGATCATCATGGGCGCTAAGCACCGCCGCCCCAGCTCCGTCGCCAAATAAGATGCAGGTGCCGCGATCAGTATAGTCCACCACCCGTGAGAGCGTTTCCGCACCGACCACCAGCACATGCTTGCAGGCTCCGGAACCTATAAATTGGCTGCCCGTAGCCAGGGCGTAGACAAAGCCGGAACACGCCGCTCCCAGATCAAATGCTCCGATATGCCGTTGAATACCGAGTTGATGCTGCAAAATGCAGGCGGTGGAAGGGGTAAGCATATCCGGCGTAAGCGTGGCAACGATGATCAAGTCCAGGTCTTCCGGGGTCAGGTGTGCCGCGTCAAGAGCAGCCCGCGCCGCCTTCAAGGCCATGGAGGATGTGCTTTCGCTGGTTTCCGCCAGGCGTCGCTCCCGAATGCCGGTACGCTGCACAATCCAGTCATCGCTGGTGTCAACGAGTTTTTCCAGATCGGCATTGGTTAAACACCGCTGGGGCAGATAGCTGCCGGTACCTTTAATGACAGCGCCAAACCGACGCATTTCAATCTACACTCCTGATCGCCGCTTGAAGTCAAATACCACCCCACCGGGCGCGGACAAGAGATTACCATGGCCTTAAGAATTATGCCACTATTGAGGAGCCTAACCGTGCGCTGATCGAGGCGTTGACATTTTTGCGTCCGATTTCGTAGGCCGCCTTAACCGCATTTTGAATGGCCTTGGCTCCGCCGGACCCATGCACTTTCAAAAATATGCTTGAAACACCCAGCAACAAGGCTCCACCGTGCTCCTCATGGTCATAGCAGGCCAGGAGACGATCCATGGCTGGGCGAATTTTTGTCGTGACGTCCGGAGGAATATCCCGTAACTGCGCATGCACATTGTAAATAAAAGCCGAGTTCATCCCTTCCATCACCTTCAGCGCCACATTGCCGGTAAAGCCATCAGTCACCACCACATCGCATCCACCGCTAAAAATATCACGACCTTCCACAAAACCCACGAAGCAAATGGAGGTATCCGCGGCAATAAATTGCCGGGCTTCCTTCACCAGAGGTGTGCCCTTTTCATCTTCCGTGCCCACGTTTAACAGGCCCACACGCGGTTGGTTCTTGCCGTGAATCGCCTGGTAATAAAGTGATGCCAGCACCGCGTACTGATGCAGATGAGCCGGTTTGGGCGACACATTGGCCCCGGCATCGCAGAGCATCACCACGCCGTGCGGCGTGGGAACATTGACGGCAATGCCGGGCCGATCCACACCCGGCAGGGTTTTAAGCATCAAGACGCCCGCCGCTACCAAGGCCCCTGTATTGCCGGCGGAAATAATGGCATCCACCTTTCCCGCGGCCGCCAGTTTCACCATCTTTACAATGGAGCTATCCCGTTTTTGCCGAACTGCCTCCACTGGAGCCTCGTCCATGCCGATAATCTGACTGGCCGGTTCAATATGAACACGCGCTTTGCCCGCCGCGGTTGTCCCCAGGCGTGCGCGAATAATCTCTTCATTGCCTACCAGAAAAAGCTCATCGTCTGCTTTTAGAAGAGCAAGCGATTCTAAGGCTCCGTCCAGAACCTCCTGCGGAGCTTTATCCCCGCCCATGGCATCCACCGCAATGCGCATTGCCATTGATCCCCAGGAAACGGTCATTGAACTACATAAAGACGGCCAAAGTTCACCAAGGCCGTCTGCTTTCCGCCGCGGCGTGGTTTACCTGCCACACCCACTGCAACCGGAAGTTCGCGCCATAGCGCGTTGCAAGGCCCTATGAAGCCGTCTTCTCAGGCATTTTCAGCTTGAAACTGCGGTTCAAATAACCGCAATTGCCGCAAACGCGATGCGGCAGGCGGGATTGACCGCACCCCGGACAGCGATGGACGCTTATACCGGTCAACGCATGATGGGCACGCCGCATGCCTTTTCTGGATTTGCTGGTTCTGGCAACAGGTAACATCGTTATTTCCTCAAGGCCGTTGGAACATCGGTAAACCGTGCCAAACAACCGTTAACATCGCTCACCCGGTTATCAAATTGGTGCTCCCGGAGCGGAAGAGAGCCAGCGCAACATGAGCGTGAATTATGGGGATAATCACCCATCTGTCAAGGATCAAGACTCTCAACGGCGGCCGGCCCGTTACCCGCTTCGTTGCCGGAGACTTTCGCCTCCGGTGCGCCGAAATGAGCCAACGCTGCGCACCGGCGCAAGCTTTTACTACCGGTTTGTTGCCAAGTCGAGCCATGGCCAGTCGGTTTATTGAACTCTACCGCAACTGCGAATGTGTGGCCCGGATGGAACTGTTGAGAACTGGATTAAGGTACACACTTCCACGTCCCAGCGGACGCACCGGCAACGCATGAACAGCCGATTCCAGCCAAAGGACGCTCAAGCGAAAATTGTTGTCAAGGGCTACCAGATGCAACCCACTCCAGGCGTCGGCCGCGGTGCGTACTTTTGCCGCATCCGTGTCCCAAGAACAAATAGTTCGATTGTGATGCAGGGTGCCAGAGTGGGGCTGGCCGCATAAGCCGGCCAGCGAATCTTCCAAACTCCAATGAATGATGGAACCCGGAAGCAGTCTCGCCGCGTCGTCGTCTCCGCTGGTTTCGATGAGCCGAAAAGACGCTTGTCCGCCCAGCAGCGTGTGGGTGAAATTCACATCATTTGGGTTTTCCAGAAGCTCAAAACGCAGAGTACAGCGCGTCGCCGTCTTACCGTCGCGAGCAAAGGGCAATCTTTCGGAAAGTCGCACGGCAATGCTGCCGGCGGAACTGCGCACCCGTGCCAGGCGAAAGCCCGCCTGCAAATTTGGGCTGTTGGTCACCGGGTTAAAGACGAAATTCTCTTCGCCATCGGCTCTGGCCCAACCTTGTGCCGCCAAGCCGGCGGAAAATGCCAGCAACCCCAATAAGGAAGATGGAATGGTTTTCATCATGGTCATGGCTCTCTCCTTCCGCAATGAGGCAGCCATAAAAGCCGCCTTCCAAATTCAAACTCAAGGCCACCATATGCCTGCCACACATCCATATCCGCAACATTGGCGGTGCCTGGGGCCGTTGAGTCTTGTCATTTAAATTCTAGGCGCGGTACTGGAAGAAGTCTATGATCTGAAGAGTAATTTTTGTGGAAAAAATTCAAGAAAACAGGTGGGTAGTGGGTCACGGCGGCGCACCTTTTTTGATACCGGCCGATAAAACGCTGGGACGTTGGGTATTCTAGAGCATTGGTGTTGGCAAAGGACCTGAATTGTCACAAGGGCCACGGGCGAGGTGATGCGTTTGCCAGCCCCGCTGTCCTGATAATGTTCGGACCAAGACCGCGCGAGTAATCGGTCAGAATCAGCTTGGGCCAGAATTTGCGGTGTATTAGGGGACCGGAGAAAGGTGCCCTGCATGCGGATGTTCTGACCACTTTCACTATCACGCTCCGGGCCGTACACTATCGCACCGATGAATAGTGTAATCGACAATTCATTTATCCATTCCCGCCAGCTTGGTCAGGCGCTGCTTTGCCCGTTTCTTACCGCTGGCTATCCAAACCTTGATATTGGTCCGGATATTCTGTTGGCGGTACAGGCTGCCGGTGGCGGGTGCATTGAACTGGGTATTCCATTTTCCGATCCTATTGCCGACGGGCCGACGATTCAAGACAGTTATCGCTTGGCGCTGGAGGGTGGAACCACCGTTGAGCGGGCGCTGGCGATGGTGAAACGGGCGCGGACGATGGGTGTTACCGTGCCCATTTTAGCCATGGCCAGTTACAGCATTATTTTCAAGCGCGGATGCAGGGAATTTGCCGCGGCGTGTCTGGATTCCGGCATCAACGGTCTGGTACTCCCGGATCTGCCCATGGAAGAAGCCCCCGCGGCCGTTGCGGTTATACAAAAGTGCGGTTTGGGCACCAGCCTGCTGGTGGCACCGACCACCTCTGCCCCGCGCAAGAAAGCCATCGGAGACCTTTGTGATGCGTTTATCTATTATGTATCGGTGAGCGGCATTACCGGAGAAAGAAATGCCCTGCCGACAAACATGGCGGAAAATCTGCAACAACTCAAGAAGCTCACCAAAAAGCCCATTTGCGTCGGTTTTGGCATTTCCACCCCCGCGCAGGTTCAGAGCCTGCGCCAGGCCGTGGATGGTATTATTGTGGGTAGCGCAGTGATTCGGCACCTGCGGGAACAGGCGGCGCGCCCCCAGCCGGATTTTCCCAAAGCGGTGGGTGATTTTATTGCGGATCTGGCCTCCGGCCTCAGAGATTCGGTGCTGCAATAGATTGCCGCTTTGGCCTTGACCTTGGGCCTGCGCCTGGCCGCGTCGGCGGGAGATTGCCACATGAATCGGCGGTTGTGGCAGCCCCGGGGCGGCCGCCTGTCTTCAGTGGAAGTCTTTGGTCCACTGGCCGATATGCCACCGACGCCTTATGATAATGTGCCAGTTGAAGTGTTGGCATTACAGGAAACCATTATGGCATTATTCGACTCAAGCGGAACTATGATCTCCCCAATTCCGGGGGCAACTCAGACGGATGGATCGCGGCCTTTTTCGGAATCGATACGCCCCCGGCTGGCTGCGGATTATCAGCGCTGGCGGCAGATGACCGTGGATGAAATGCTGCTGGAGAACCGGGTGGTATTTCTGGTGGGCGAAATTAATCATATATCCAGCTCCAACGTGATCATGAGATTGCTTTATCTGCAATCCACACGAAAGGATCAGGACATCAACTTGTACATCAATTCGCCGGGTGGATCGGTGGATGACACACTGGCAATTTATGACACGATGAAATTTTTGTCCTGTGATGTGGCGACGTTTTGCATTGGCCAGGCCATGAGCGGCGGTGCGGTGGTGCTGGCGGCGGGCACAAAAAGCAAACGCTACGCCCTGCCCCATGCCAAGGTGATGGTCCATCAGCCTTTTGGCGGCCTGTATGGCCAGACCTCCGATATCGCGATTCAGGCCGAGGAAATACTTAAAACCAAGGCCACCCTGACCGACTTGCTGGCCAAATTAACGGGTCAGCCGCGCGAGAAAATCGCCGAAGATCAGGAACGCGACAAATACTTCGATGCCCATGCGGCCAAGGCCTACGGCTTGGTGGATGAGGTGCTGGAGGAAACCGACAAGGCCAAAAAAGACATTATTGCCCGCCAGCAGGCCCAGCCATCCACCTAAGCCTCCGGCGAGGAGAGGTTTGTGATCATTGCACTTGATGCCAGACCGTTGGTGGGAAGGCAGGCTTCCGGCGCAGCCCAGCATGCCCGCAACCTGGTTGCCCAATGGGCGGCCTTAAATACCCAACATTACTTCATTCTGGTCCTCGATGCGCCCACCGCTCGCCAGGCCGAGCTGGATCAATCGCTTCCTAAGTCCATGGGCGAGCATTTCCCCGTCAAGGTGGTTTCGTCGGGTATCTCGCCGGGAGCCTTCTTGGCACCGACTGGAAGTCTGCCTCCACTTTCGCCGCGAATGCTGGGCGTGGTGAAATTTGACGTATTTCATAGTTTCACCCCGGCGTTGCCGCGATCATGCACCGCGCCTGCGGTGATGACCATTCACGATTTGGCCTGCGAGTTGGACTTAAACGTTCGCCGCAGTGCCCAGGGCCACACCGAGCGTTTCAACAATCGTTGGTCCCTGCGCCGGGCCCAACATGTAGTGGCGGTTTCCACCCAGACGCGTAACGACACCATGAATGTCTATGGCGTCAAGCCCGAGGATGTGCATGTGATCTTCAACGGAATCAACCCGATTTTTCATCCCGAATCCAACCCGGAACTCGCCCGCCAACTGCGCCGCAAAATTCCGGTACCCAATCGGTATATTTTGCTGGTTGGCTCCGACATACCGCGGCGGAATTATCCCCGGATTTTTCAAGCCATGGCCGAAATATGGCGGGAGGATCCAACTCTGAAGCTATTGTTGGCCGGGCATAATTTCTGGCCGAACACGCCGATATACCGCCAGGCCCAGGCGGCCGGGGTCTTGGATCGCATGGTCTTTGCCGAATCTCCGACGGATACGGAACTGGCCCAACTTTATCGTGAAGCGGTGCTGACGTGTTGTGGTTCCAGTTTTGAAGGCTTTGGTCTTTCGGTGTTGGAGGCCATGGCCTGTGGTTGTCCGGTCGCGTGCAGCGATATGACATCCTTACGTGAGGTCGCTGGGAAGGCCGTGCTCTTCTTTGCCCACGACGACCCGGAATCCATTGGTCGTGCCGTAAAAAGTTTAACGGCCGATGCCGAATACCGTCGCCAACTCGGGCGGCGCGGCCTGATACAAGCGGCGCATTTCACATGGCTGGCCGCTGCGCAAAACTTGCTGAAAATACTGGAGCAATGTGCCGCAGCCACAGGCGGTTCCCCAGCAACCTCACAGCAGGAATCGCCGTAGTCCTTAAGATCAGATGCCGCTATCCTCGGCCCGGCTAACGTACTGCCGATCAGGGCACGATCACGCGCACCGTGCGGCCCCCTTGCTCTAGCCGGGTGCGCAGATGGATCGTTTTTCCCGCAGCGGTGACGCTCAGGCGATAATCCCCCAGAAATCCTCGCGTGTGGTAGGCCCCATGAGCATTGGTTTGACCGGTGCGGTTGGTCCACCAAGTATGGTAAACCAGATGAATATAGGCTTGACCGACCGGGCGCAGCCGCCACTCGCCGTTCCAGAGTGCCGTGTTGGAGATCCAATCGTGACCCGCCCAGAAACCCCATTGGTTAATGCCAACGACCTCAGGCACGCTGAAGGCGGCGATTAGAAACGCCCGCATGTAACGGGCCTGCAGTTGCCGATTATGAACATCAATGGTGAGTTCTGTTATCGTCAGCGGCTTGCCAAACCGCGCGAAGCGGCTGAGCACACGGATGAGCCTTCGGGGTGGTGTGAGGAGGCTGCCGTAATGCGATTCGATGCCGATACCACCCAACTCTGCGCCGTGTGCCAGCAGATAATGGATAAGCCGGGCATAACGGTTTTGTTTATTGATATGCAGGCCGCCGGCCCCTGCAATTTCATATTCGTTGACGTATAACACCGCGTGTGGATCAGCCCGATGGGCGGCTTGGTAGCAGTCTGTGAGGATGGACCGGCCGAAAAGATGCTGTAGGCTCAGGTTGTCCAGCGGTTCGTTGATGACATCCCAGCAATCCACTTTGCCGCGCAAGGCCCGGACCTCAGAGAAAATATGATGTTCCACCGCTCGTCGCAGTTGTCGGGGGTGGGTCTTGAGTTTCACCGCAAACGCCGGCATCCAATGCCAGCTTGGCCAGATTAAATTATGGCCGCGGATTTTTAGATGGTGGGCAGCCAGCCATTGTACGGCGCGCAGGGTTCTGGCCCGGCGGCGCTGGTCGTGCCATGGCCCCCATTTAAGGCCATTTTCCACTTCCACATGATTGAAGTATTTCAGCAGTGTATGGCGGTATTTGCGGCCATTGGCGCTGCGGCTGTTAATCATCGCCGAGGATACCGCCGTCCCAAATTGAAATGCGTGCCGCAGCATTTCCAGATGCACTTTGGCGTCGGCCAGTGCGTGACCTTGGCCATTGACAACTTGCACCGTCAGCGAAGCCATACGGTATTTGGCTATTCGGGCCAACGCCGGCTTTAACCACGGGCCATGAAAATTCAAATTCCCACGGCGGTGGTCTTGAAAGGTCAGTTCAATATTGGCCAGCAGAAGTTTTTGCCGCTGGCCACCGAGGTTGAATGCAATGGCAATATTCGATGGTGCAATGGGCTTCAGGATGGTGATGGTTTCATGAACGGTTTTCCAGGTGAAGCCCGTGGCGGCACTGACACTGAAAATTCCAGTCCATGGCGAGCGCATGTACTGCAGTACAGCCGCCAGCCGCACCGTCTTGCCCCGCGCAGCGCTGCGAAACTGGAAGCTCAAATTGATTTGGTCCCCCGCACGCAGCGCCGGACCCACGCCAACCATGTACTGAATGTTCCATGGGTCTGGCGGTTGCCGGCGGACCAGAATTTCCACGGCCCGGGTGCCACCCGGGCCGCCGTGGCGAAGCAGTCGGGCGGTAGCATGGCCGCCGCCGTTGTACGTCATGTGGTGTGTGCCGATGGCTGGTTGGATGAGCAGATTGGCGTGCTGGCTCAAAGCCGCGGCTGCGCTGATCGAATGAAAGGCGCTCACCACCAACACCGCTGCCATGGCGGGCCATGGCCTGCGCAATACCCTTTTCCCCCGGCCGCGGATTGTTGCGCTCGCCGCCACCACGATCCCTTCCATTATGCCGTTGTTTCGGTACTGGCCTCGCCGGATGGCTGGTCGGAGCTGTCAACTCCCCAGGCTTTCAAATGCTCCAGACTGATCCGCAAAGATTCAAACGGATCCCGGCTGCATATATCCTGTTCAATAATGTACCACTGTGTCTGCACGCGCTTAAGCGCTTTAAGAATTGCCGGCCAGTTCAAATTGCCTTCGCCCACCTCCGCCATCACGATTTTATCATCAACAAAACCCATGTCTTTCAGGTGCACCAGCGGTTGGCGCTTGCCCAGACGGGTGATCCAGGCCGCCGGATCTCCGCCGCCGTATTGAATCCAATACGTATCCAATTCCGCCTTTACCCGCGATGGTCTGGAATTTTTATAGAGAATTTCCAATCCCGTGGCCTGCCCATACCGCGTGAGTTCAAAGGCGTGATTGTGATAGGAAACGGTCAATCCAAGCGGGCGATATATTTTTCCCAGGGCGTTAAGTTCCCTGGCGAATTGGGCAAAGCCTTCCGCACTGCGAAAGTTGCCCGGCATCGCCGGAACCGCCGTATGTTGGCAGCCCCATAAATGATGTTCCTCCGCCACCTTTTGCGGGTTCTCTTTAAGTTGCTCAAATCCAACGTGGGTGGCGCAGCAGGTCAAACCTTCGGATTGTAAAATTCGGGCGAATTCCTCTGGCTCAATTGGGCCCAGCGCCGATGCCTGCACCGCTTCAAAGCCGATTTTTCGGACTTTGGCGCAAGTGGCGGCGATATCCGCCGGCGTTTTGGTAAAATCCCGCAACGTAAACATCTGGGCTGCTATTTTCGACCGGGTAGCCATGGCCACGCTCCTGATTCATGTCTGGAGCTTAGCCACGTTTGCCAAAGGCGTCAATAACGATCTTGGTGCACAGACCGCCTCGTCGGTCGGACCACGCAACTGCTGGTCTATCGGTTAAAATACATTCTCGTGCGGACCAAATCGCGTTGGGCGGTTGGTGCCATTGGGCCGGGGAGGCGTGGGCATCGTAAATAATGTGGGTTTCGGATGGCCCGGCAGTGGGGCGAGAGCTTAACTCCATGGATAAAGGCGGCAGTTTGAACGTAGAGTCCAACCCAGCACATTCTCAATCCGCCGCCTTTGGCAGCGCCGTTGGTCCTTTGGCCTGGCCGTGGCGGTTGCTGCTGATTCTTGCCTCTGGGGTCATGTTAACGCTGGCCTTTCCCCCCTTTTATTTTTGGCCTCTGGCTCTGCTGGCGTTGTGTCCGTTGGGTATAAGTGCCTGGGGTGGTGGGCTGGGCTGGCGCTGGCTGGTGGTGTATTACCTGGCGGGTTTGCTCTACTTTTTAATGAATTCCTTTTGGCTGATTCCAGTTACCTTCGGGGGTTACTTTGTTTTGAGCTTATACATGGGCGTGTATTGGCCGATTTTTGCGTGGTCTTTGGGATTGACCAGCGCCACCCTGCGCTGGCCGGCGGCGGTTTTAATTCCGGTTCTGTTTACCGCCTTGGAATACCTGCGCAGCACGCTTTTCTCCGGCTTTTCCTGGTTTATGCTCGGAACCGCCCTGGCTCCGGCCCTGCACCTGCTCCAGGCTGCGGATTTATTTGGTGTATCCGGGCTTACCCTTCTCTGCGGCATCAGCGCGGGTTGGCTGGTGGATGGGTGGATGGTTTGGCGGGGCAAAGTGGGTATGGGCCGGCGCGGGTGGCTGGTGGAGACGATCCTGGTGGTGGCCTTATTTGCCGCAGTTTGGGCTTATGGCAGTTTTCGTCTGGGCCAACCTCTTGGCACCCATGGCCCGCGGGTGGCGGTGATTTCGGGCAGCGTGCCCCAGGCGTTAAAAGATGCCGGCGGCATCGCCGTGGATAAGCATATTTTTAACCAGTTTTTTGTCTTGTCACAGGCTGCCGCTAAGCAACATCCGATCCTCATTGCCTGGCCCGAAACGATGGTGGGAGGCTATCTAAACCGCCAATGGTTAAACCTCTCACCAACGGATTTTTCATCGCCTTCAGCTCGTCGCCTGCTGCGGATGGATCAGCGGTTCTATTTGCGCCTGCGTCGATTTGCCCGAAAACATCATCTAAGCTTTTTAGTGGGGTCGGCGGGTATTCGCTACGATGCGGCGGGCCGACCGATCCAAACCCGCAACATTGCGGTATTGATCACACCCACCGGTCCTCCCGCCGCTCCCTATGCCAAACATCATCTAGTACCTTTTGGTGAATACGTGCCGTTTGCGTATTGGCCCTGGCTGCATCACCTTTTGTTAAGTCTTACGCCGTTCGGCCCCAACGATGACTATTCGCTTACGCCGGGCAAAAAATGGCGGCGTTTCACCATCTCGGCGAACGGGCAAAAATGGCGGTTCGGCACCCCAATATGCTATGAAGATGCCATGCCCCGGCCCTCGCGTATGTTCGTCCGCCCCCGCCATGGCCGCAAGGGGGTGGATTTTTTAATGAGCATCAGCAATGATGGCTGGTACCATAGCCGGGTGGAACTTCAGCAGCACCTCCAGATGGATTCGCTGCGCGCGGTGGAAGAGCGCGTACCCATAGCCCGTAGCGTCAATGGAGGTGACAGCGGATTTGTAGGGCCGGACGGGCGCGTGATAAAACTGGCGCAGCGGCGTGGCCGGACGGAATTCGTCAGCGCCTTTGCCGTAGCCCGACTACCCCTGGATCCGCGCATCAGTCTCTTCAGCAGGATTGGAGATGCCGGAGCACAATTGCTGGTGGCGGTTGCGGCTTTGCTGGTGGTCATCAGCGTTGGTCTGGCCGTGGTGGCGCGACGACGCAAAGGAACGAACAAGGTTGGTCCGGCCATATAATGGAGAACAATGAGTATGAATAAGATGCAATGGTTTGGTGGGCGATTGACGCGGGGAATGCTGCTTGTGGCGGGGGCCTTGGCCCTGGTCGGTGGCGGGCGATCAGCTCTGGCGGAGCCTCACATTCCGCATGTTCCCCTGGCCGGTGCCATTGGCGTGATCCAAAAGACCGTGCGCAACCACAGCTCGATTATTCGTGCTGAATCAATGGAAAGTCTGCAAAATCTCGAAACTCCGCTGGCCCGACGCCTGTTGGCTAAAGGCTTGCGCGATCCATCTCCCATGGTGCGGTTTTCCGCGGCGATGGTGGTGGGAAAATGTCGGCTCACACCGCTCGAATCCGCCGTGAAAAAAATGCTCGCCGATAAGAGTATGAATGTGCGGGTGGCTGCTATTTACGCGCTGGATCGGCTTGGCAATTCCGCAGGGATGAATGAATTGCCCCGGCTTTTGCATTCAGCCAATCCGAGCGTATCGGCCAATGTCGCCATGGTGTTGGGACGACTCGGCGATAAGTCCGCGATTCCACTGCTTTTGACCGCCGCTAAAAACCCCAGCCATGGCGTACAGATTGCCGTGACTTCGGCCCTGGCGCGGTTGGAGTATCATCGAGCCTTGAGCTCTCTGATTGCCCTGAGTTTAAGCGGTTATGAGCAAGATCATCTGGCGGCCTTGAGTACATGTCGCACCCTGCGGAATCCGCTGGCGATCAACGTGCTGCGGGCAGGCTTACGCGAGCCGGATCCAGCCGCAAACCTGATTGCCGCCCGCGGCTTGGGTCAGCGTGGCAGTGTCATGGGGGAGAAAGTGGCCATTCGATACAGCGGCAGTTCCCATCCTCAGTTACGGGCCTTGGCGGCATTGGCGCTGGGAGCGATTCCGGTGTCCGGGAACGTGGGCGTGCTGAACAAAATGCTGGGCGATCCGGATGTCCACGTGCAGGTGGCTGCGGCGGCGGGCCTCTTTCATTTTCATGCGATGGTCCAGCGGCTGCGGGCCGCCCAGCGGCACTAACGCCCGGTGATTGGCTGCGGTTTTAGCGAATCGCGAGAATATCCACCACGGCCGCATACTCATTGAGGTTGTATTGACGCAGAGCGGCAAAGCCGACTTCGCTGCCAAGAGCCATTTCCGTGGTCGGACCACCATATAAATGCCCTTGAACCTGGGTGGGATGGGGCGATTGCCGTTCGCTGGGACGGGAAAGTTTTAATTCTGTGTGGCTATCGGTGATGGTGACGCTACGAAAGCCGGCCAATCTTAAAAAGTGATCGTAGCTGCCGATCTCCATGGCTCCCGCCAGGCCCTCCAGGTATTCCAACATCAGTTCGGTGGCCTCGGCCGGCAGCAGCTTTTTAATCGCAATATCGTGCATTGCCAGGCATCCTCCGGGCTTAAGGGTTCGGTATATCTCCCGAAAAACCGCCAGTTTGTTGGCTGCCAGGTTGATCTGGCGGTTGCTGATCACCCAGTCCGCACTGCCATCAGGTAGTGGAATGCTGTCCATGCGGCAAAGGCAGAATTCCAGATTCGTACGGCCTTGTTCCATGGCGGCCTGGCGGGCTTTTTCAACTTGACGCGGAGAAGGGTCTATGCCCACGACCCGCCCACTATTTCCCACCCGGTCGGCCAGCGTTAGAGATGTGCTTCCCGTTCCGCTGCCTATCTCCACTACGGTCTGGCCCGGCTCAATACGGTCCATCCAGCCATAAGTCCACGGGGAACCAGCCGCTGCGGTGCGCGGCGATCGCATTTGCGTACCTGCCGACGACGGTATCTTGATCCGCAGCGAAAGTTTTTCTTCGTGGCGGACTGACGCTGATTTTTTATCAAGTAGGGGCATCCTTATTTCTCCAGAGTAGAGCTGGTTTCTCGTGCGGGTTCAAGTGGCCATCGTTCTGGTTTGCCCGAAAATCGATATCCCCAAAATCAGGTGCGCTTAGCCGTGCCCCAGCCTTTCCACACCGCTATCCGGCGGCGCTGCTGGCATAAGAAGCAGGGCCAACCAGCGCAAGTCCGACCATAATGGCGGTCTACCGCCCCGTATTTGTTATCGGTACTTGGCGGGAATAACTGTATTTTATTTTTGCCGCGCCGGCGCATGATGATGCGGGAACTATTCCCGAAAGCGCAGTGCCGCCTCAGCGAGCCGATCTTACGCTCGGACCAGCGCTGGCCACCGCGCCAGCCTGCCTGTGCGTTGAAACGATCGGGAATTTCGTCGCGATCGGCTTTTTGTTGGCCCTGGGTGGAAAATCACGCTGTTGCTCCACCTGCTGGAGTTTCACCATGGCGGGGTAGGTCAGCCGGCCGGAAACTCTAAACACATTCAACAGGTTGATACGGGTTTGAAAACGCGATTGTTGATAGGCCAAGTGTGCGGCCAGGTCCTGATCTTGGGCGGTGATGACGTCCAAATTGGTCGCTAGCCCAGCCTTGAATGAATGTTCCGCCTGATGGTACGCCGCCTGGGCAGAGGCCACTTCTGTTTTGAGATTCCTTTCCAGTTGCAACCCGCTTAGCCAGTCGGCCCGGGCTATGGTTACTTCCTCGCCGATGTGCCGCCGCAATTGCGCTGCCTCAAGCAATGCTTGCCGGTATTGGGAATAAGCCGTGCGCAAATCAGCATAAATTTCTCCCCCTTCAAACAGGGGCATGTTGACACTGAAGAGACCTGACCACCAGCTATCGGTTGGAAACTGTCCCTTGTATAAAAAGGTATCAAAATTAATCGCCACGGATGGGAAGTATTGCTCATAGACCGCCTGAACATTCTTTTCCTCCGCGGCTACTTTATCTTCGGACGCTTTGAGGTCTTGCCGCTGCGACCAGGCGATTTTCTGCAGTTGGGCCAGAGTGGGTAGATGAATTTTGGGGTTAAAATCATTAAGCAATCGGGTATGGTGCAAATTGGCCGCTCCAATCAAATAAGCTAGCGTGGCCCGCCCGCGCACCACGTTGTTGCGGGCTTGGGTCAACTGCACCCGTGTATTGGCCTCATCCGAGAGGCTTTGCAGCACCGTCAGGCGCAGAGCCACGCCGGCCTTGAATTCATGGGTCACCATGGTCACTCTGGCCTGTTGCACTTTTAAAGTCTGCTTCAGCACCGCCACGGCCCGAGCATCGCTGAGAACGCGATAGTACGTTTGTGCCACCTCCAGCAGCAGGCTGGATTGCAGATCCAGCATGGCCGCTTTGCGCTGGCCGGACACCAGGTTGGCGCTGCTGATGGCCGTTGCATCCTTGAGCACATTCACGTTAAGCGTGCTGGCCAGAGGCACATTGGCATAATGGGTTTGATAAAAATCGGTGATGCTGCTGGGAAAGCCGGCCGGCGGCGCATAGCCGTGCATCTGGAAATCGGAAGCGCCGATTCCAATGTGCGGCATGAATGTGGCGAAGGCTTTGTCCTTGGCAATCAAAGCTTGCAGATAATTTTCGCCACTGATGGCCAACGCTTCGTTATTATTGTTGGCCAGCCGCATGGCTTGCGAAAGAGTGAGTACTGCCGGTATTTTTACCGCCGCTCCCGCCGGCTTGGCATGAAGAATTCTCCGGTAATGGGCCACTTCCTTTTTTTGGTTCACGCAGCCGGAAAGTGACAACGCCATTGCCATTCCCAGCAGGGCCAGCGGTCGTATGGACCTGGTCCGGGTATTTGCGGTCATGTTCATGGTTTTAACTCCTTATTCCAAAACCGGTTGCACCGGTCGCTTATGCACATCTTTAATCAGCAGCATCAACGGTAATAGCAGCAGGAAGATCAACCCCAACAGGCGAAACGCATGGATGTACGCAAGTATTCCCGCTTGCCCAAGAATGTCGCGGTAAATTATGGCTTGGGCTATTTTAAGGGCATGGGCTGGGGCGGCCCCGCCCGCCACGGCTGCAGCCCGTAGATGGGAAACAGCGGTTCGGTACGCCACATTGAGAGTGCTGGCATGAGCGCTCAAAAAGACCTGCTGCATTTGCGATACCTGTTTGACATAAGCCACCGATAACGAAATGCCGACGCTGCCACCGATGTTTCTCGCCAGGTTAATTATACCCGAGGCCGAACTCATTTGCGCTCTGGGCATATCGGCAAAGGCGGCGGTATTGATCGGCACGAACATGAAGGCCAATCCTATTCCCTGAACCATGCGACAAACGACCAGATTCTCGAATGCTGCGTGCAGTGAGAGCCGGGCCATAAGCTCCAGGGCCGCGACATTAGCCAGTACGCCAAATACCAGCAGCCAGCGGATGGAAAACCGGGTAATTAGCGTGCCCACCAGTGGCATCAGCACCAGAACGATCAGGCCGCCGGGAGCCAGTACCATACCCGCTTCCTTGGCGGTGTAGCCCATGAGCGTTTGCGCCAGCAGCGGCAGCAGTGTGGAACTCGCGTACAGGACCGCCCCAAAAATAAGCATGCCCAGCGTGGTCAGGCCAAAATTGCGATTTTTCAGCAAGCGCAGGTTCACTATCGGTTCGGCCGTATACCATTCCCAGATGAACGCAGCTACCAGCCCGATCGCCGCTACCAGGCCGCACCCCAAGATAAACTTGGAAGCAAACCAGTCTGCATCTTCACCCCGATCCACCATCACTTGCAGGCCGGCCAGGCCCAGCGACAGCAGGCTCAGGCCGATGTAATCGAACTTCATTCCGTTGCCAAATCCCCTGGCTTGATGGTGCGCGGAATCCTGCAAAATCCCGTACACTAAAAACAGCACGATAATGCCTACCGGCACATTGACGAAAAAGCACCAGCGCCAGCTCAAATTATCGGTGATAATGCCCCCCAGCACAGGCCCCAGCACCGGTGCCACCACTACCACAATGCCGTAAATTGCCATAGCCATGCCGACGCGGTTTCGGGGCAGTGTTTCGGCCATGATGGCCTGGGCACCCGGCTGTAAGCCACCGCCGCCCAAACCCTGTAGAACCCGCATTGCCAGAAGAACTCCGATGTTGGGGGCCAGCCCGCACAGCAGCGAACTGGTGGTGAAAATAGCCAGGCACAACATGAAGTAGGGCTTACGCCCCAGCCGACTGGTAAAAAAACCGTTCAGCGGCAGCACAATGGCGTTGGCCACCAGATAGCTGGTAAGCACCCAGGTGCTCTGGTCCACCGTGGTGGAAAGACTTCCGGCAATGTGCGGCAGCGACACATTGACAATCGTGGAATCCAGCACTTCCATGAATGCGGCCATGGCTACCAAGGGCATCACCAGCCACGGGTTCATGGCGGGACGGACCAGGGCCGCCGGCTCAATCTTGGCAGCGTCGGCGAGAGTGCTCATCGCACCTTGACCTCCGGTACCGCGGACATGCCCGCCGCCAGAAAGGGTAATTTTGTCGGCAGATCCTTAAAAAGAATCTTTACCGGTACCCGCTGCACCACTTTCACATAATTGCCGGTGGCATTTTCGGGCGGCAGCAAACTGAATTTGGCCCCGGTACCGGCCTGAATACTTTGTACGTAACCCTTGAAATTGACGTTGGGATAGGCATCGATGGATATCGTGGCCGAGTCACCTGGCTTCATGTGGGTTAAATCAGTTTCCTTAAAATTGGCGATAACCCACATCTTCGGTCGCACAATAGCCAGCAGATTCTGCCCGATGGTGACGTAATCACCAGGCTCCACGACCTTTCGGGTGACATAACCGCTGACCGGGGCGTCAATGTCGCAATACGATAAGTTTAATTTAGCCTGCTCCACTTGAGCTTTCAGCTCCGCAATGGTGGCACTGCCGGCCGACACATTGCTGCTTTGTTTGCCCACCTGTTGTGGCACCACATCGACCGAGGACAACTGGGCCTTGGCCAGAACCAGACCATCCCGGCTACGTGCCAAGGCTGCTTCCGCGGCGCTGACGCTTTGTCGGGCTGCGGCGACAGCCGCGCGGGCTTGGTCCACCAAGGCTTGTTTCGCAATGACCTCGGTATGGTCCGCCACCACAAAGGCCTGGGCGCTCACCGCCGCCGCCCGATAATTTTCCAGTTGGCTGGGGGTAACGTCGCCGGTTTTAAGCAACTTCGAATAACGCTGGTAATCTTGCTGCGCTTTAACCGCGGTGGCGGAATCCGCCAGAACTTGGGCCTTGGCATGGGCCACGGCAGCCACTGCCGCTGCCACATTGGCCTTGGCCTCCAGCCGATTGCTTCGGGCACCCGCCAGCGCGGCTTTGGCTTGGGCAATTTGTGACTGGGCGATGCTGATCTGGGCCAGCGCCTGATCGACCGCCGCACGCGAAGTCCGGTGAATCAGTGCCAGCCCAAACTTACTGGCTCGGTGCTTGGCGCGGGCTACTTGCAAGGCGGCCTGGGCTTGATCCAGGGCGGCTTGAAAATCGCGTGGATCCAATTGCACCAGCGGTGTGCCCTTTTTTACGTACTGGTTGTCCAGGACCAGCACCTTGTTCACATGGGCGGCCACTTGCGGGCTTACATAGATGATGTGCGCATCGACAAAAGCGTCATCGGTGGAAACATAATCCCAGGTCAGCCACAACCATAAGCCCCCCGCACATGCTCCCAGCACTATCAAGGCCAATAAAATCAGCATAAAGGTTTTGCGCCGCGATGGGTTGCCCGCGCTGGAATCGGGCACAACGGCTGATGGGGCGGCAGCGGGGGCGGCCTGTATCTGGGCTTCTTCCGGATGATTGTCCTGGGCCATGAGGAACTCCATTCGAGGGTTGCCCTTAAACCTGGCCGTTTTCACCGGTGGCCGCGGGGCATGGGTCAGAAGGTTACTTTATGCTCTCCGATCAAGTTTTCGGTTCCTGTTTCGCTGTTTCAAAGATCGAGCGGATGCTCGCCGTGGAACCTCTAATTTTAGCTTAGGTCTACCCGGCGCAGCCAGGGTCGACCCGGCAGCCACCAGGGCGTGAATCCCGCCCAGCGAAAATTGGACAATGCTTTCCGTGATCCTTTCAATATCGCTGTTGCCAAACTCGGACTGCTTCATCATTTTGAGCACGATGTTGCGGTAGCGATGATAAAAAAGGCATTGGCCAATGATGCTATGAACTGCGCGTTGCACCAGAGCTTCATCGAGCCTGGCGGGAGAAGCGATGCCGCGAACGATGGCCGCCACCGCCTCCATTCGCGGACGCACGCAAGTGCTGATAAACACCTGCAGCCCGGCGGTAGGTTCGGCCATTTCCCGGGCCACCAGCCGGGTATACCACTGGGGCTGGTTCCGCTGGGTCAGCAGCCGCCGGATAAAATCTTGGATAAAAAGTTCCAGGGCCTGGCGTGGCTGATGGCGCACGGCCGCCTTAAAATGCTCCAGATTATAGATTTCCGGATGCTTTCCATATTGCAACGCTTCGTGATACAGCCTTTCCTTGTCCCGGAAGTAATAGTTGACCGCCGCAACGTTGGCCTTGGCCCGTTGACAGATCATCTGCACCGTGGCCGCCCGAAAGCCATGATCGGCAAAAACCTCTCCGGCCGCGTGCAACAGCCGCGCTCGTGTGCCTTCGTCCGATGTCCGGGAGTGTCGGGTCGCCATCGTCGCGATTCCATCAACCAAGGGCGGCGAATCATGGCGCCACCACATTCAAATATTATTTTAAAACAGCTATTTGAAATGTCAAGTCGAAGCACTCGCCGCTTGGAGACCTGGCCAAAGAACCAGCCGGAAAGTGTAAAGTTATTTCTGCCCGGCCCCGTACGCCATCAAGATGCCGCGCCCGCTGTTCAGCCGGGGTTTTCGGTTTGTGCGAAAATGGCCTCGACGAAATCATCCGGCGAAAACGGAGCGATGTCCTCCGGCTTTTCACCCAAACCAATAAATTTCACCGGCAGATCCAGTTGATGGCGAATGGCCACCACGATGCCACCCTTGGCCGTGCCGTCCAGTTTGGCCAAAAATATCCCGGTCAGATGTACCGCCTTTTTGAATTCTTCGGCCTGCCGGATGGCGTTTTGGCCGGTGGTGGCGTCCAGCACCAGCAACACCTCATGCGGGCCGTCCGGAATTTTCTTATGGATGACCCGTTGTATCTTCTCCAATTCCCGCATCAGATGATCCTGGGTGTGCAGCCGCCCGGCGGTATCCACAATCAGAACATCTATTTTGCGGGCCACCGCGGCCTCGCAGGCGTCAAATGCCACCGCCGCCGGGTCTGATCCCATCTGATGTTTCACAATATCGACCCCGATGCGCGACGCCCAGATGGTCAACTGTTCCACGGCGGCGGCCCGGAACGTATCACACGCGGCCACCATCACGGTTTTATTCTGCGCCTTCAAATATTGGCCCAGTTTGGCAATACTGGTCGTTTTGCCGGCTCCGTTGATACCCGTCACCAAAATGACGGTTGGGCCGGCTGGGGCGAAATGCAGGGCGCGGCTTTCCTGCGGCCAGTAACTTTTCATTTCCGACTTAAGGAATTCCAGCACCTGATCGCCGGAATTTATTTTTCCCGCCTGCCAGGCTTGCCGCAAATCCGAGGTGATGCGGTTGGTGGCCACCACTCCCAGATCCGCGAGAATCAATCGTTTACGCAGGTCGTCCAGCAATTCTTCGTCGAGTGTGCGGCCGCTGAGAATGGATTTAAGCGATCCCAGCAGGGCCTGACGCGTGCGGGAAAGCCCGCCCCGCAATTTGTCCACGCTGCTGCCGATCGCCTTTTTTAAAAAATCAAAAGCCATGTCGTATGGGAACCCCTTGGCCGCGGTCTTTGCTCGCGTTGCCGATTTCCGCTTCCACTGTCCTTACCGTACGTCATCTCGAGGTCCGCTGCAACCATGGGAATATGCCCTGCTCGTCATGAAATAGAAATGTCAGTCCTGCGCCATTACAGCGGCTTTTGTCCCGGCGTAGGCGAAGGCGCAGCCTGAACCGCAGCCGCGCGCCGGCGATAGTCACGCGGTGTCAGGCCGGTAATCTGGCGGAATACGGTGGCAAAGTATTGGCTGCTGGCAAAGCCCAACTCCATGGCAATGGCGGTCACTGGTTGGCCGGGGCGATCGAGCAGCAATTTTGCCCGCCGAATCCGTTGGTGATTGCGGTATTCTGTGGGCGTGAGTCCGGTGGCACGGGTGAAACGCTGGCAAAAATAATTCACCGACCATCCTGCCCGAGCCGCCAGATTGGCCAGCGAAATCGACTCTTCGGGCCGATTCTCCATGGCCTCCACGGCAGTGGCAATTTGCATGCAGCAAGGCCGCGGTACCTGCCCGGCCCCGGCCGCATGATCACGCAGTACCTGCACCAACAGTTGATGAAAAATGGCCCGTGCCAGCAGGTTCACCTGCGCGGCTCGGTGTTGATGTTCTTCCAGGAGACTCTCAAAAAGCTCCGCCATACGTGGCGATCCCGGGAAAGACCACTGCCGCAGGCTATGAAGGCCCGCCACGATCGCACGTGTTTCCGCCAGGTTCAGGCCCGGCCAGGGCCGACGCCCGCAGTCGGCTACTTGAATCCAGTAAAGTTCGCAGGGCTGCATCACCGCATTGTTCCCACCGTGAGGCTGATTCGGTGGCGTGATATAAACATCGCCCGCGTGCAAGGTCGTACAATTCTTTCCCGCCCACCAATCCACAGTACCTCTAACCAGATAACAGATTTCCCAGCGGTTGCGGTGCTGATGCGCCGCTAAGGCCTGCGGCTGGGCCTTGGCGAAACGCGACCAGCCCAGCATGGATATCTGCGGCAACAGGCAGGATTTTCCGGTGAAAGTAACGCGAACTGGCGTGCTTTCACTTGCCGCTGCCTGTGGTGGTGCCGGCCGGGAGGGCCGCGGGACAGATGAAATCCGGGATTCTAATAGCCTTCGCCGCATGTTCAAAATTTTACGGTTACTAAGTCTAAACGACAAGCTGCTGCACCCGGCTTTAAGCTAGTCGTGGTACCAGGTGTCTGCGTGCCAGCGAACGGAGATTCGTCATATTTCAGGAGTAATATCATGGAACCAACCGTTTTGTTAACGCCGGAGCAAATCGATTTTTATCACCGTGAAGGATATTTGAGTGTTCCTGCCCTGACCACCACAGAGGAAGTAGCCAGGCTGCGGGCCATTTATGATGATCTCTTCCGCCGTCGCGTGGGCCGGGAAGAAGGTAATCAGTTTGATCTCGGCGGAACCGACGAGGAAAACAAAGAACCGGTATTGCCCCAGATTTTAGGTCCCAGCCGGTATGCCCCCGCCCTGAACGACACGCTTTTGCGTGTCAATGCTCTGGCTATTGCCACGCAATTGCTTGGGCCCACTACCAAGTTCAGCGGCGACCATGCCATTCTTAAGCCTGCCAAAATCGGAGCCGCAACACCCTGGCATCAAGATGAGGCTTATTGGGGTGAAGATGTGGACCATGAAGCCATTTCCATCTGGATACCATTACAACCCGCCACCATGCTCAATGGCTGTATGCAATTTATTCCACGCAGCCAGTTGCTGGAGGTGCAGCCGCATCACACCATCGGACACGACCCACGCGTACACGGGTTGGAGATGGACCAGTTACCGGATCTGGCCCAGGCCGTGGCCTGTCCGTTGCCGGCGGGGGGAGCCACCATTCATCATGCTCGAACCATGCACTATACCGGCCCCAACAAAAGCGATGTTCCGCGGCGCGCCTATATTCTCACTTACAGCACGGAAGCTCGCCAACGCGCCACTCCGCGCAACCACTATTGGAATCGCACCAAGGACACCCCACGTGAGCAGCGTGCCCGCCAGGCCCGGCAGGCTGCGGCCAAGGCTGCCGGTGTCGCCGCGCCCCCAACAACCTAAAAGCCCGTTGGGCATTTTGTTCGGATCGTGGCCCCCGCGATTTTTCCACCGCCGAAGACAGAATTGCCGCTACGCTGGCCAGACTGTCGCCGCCCCACATTCTCTGGCCATGGTTTATTCCAAGCCTGGAAAAAAGCTGTGACCGAGGCACTAGGCACTGATAAAGTTTCGTGTTAAACTCTTTTGCAGTGAATGGTGTGGGCTAAGCCCGTTGCGGTCGGCCGGTAAATAAGAAAAAGCTGGCCTGATCGCCGCCTGCGTATTTTTTTAGCTTGCGCAAAACTGATATTGAAAGGATAAACCGGTGGCTAAGATGGAAACAATCGTTGTTAATAAACCGAAGAATCGTCTGGTTGGCACAAATCCCAAAATTGGTATCCGACCGACCATTGATGGTCGGCTGGACGGCGTACGCGAATCACTGGAGAAGCAAACCATGGATATGGCGCGCAGTGTCGCTGGCCTGTTGACGGCCAAGCTGCGCCACGCCGACGGTACCAAGGTGGAATGTGTGCTGGCCGACAGCACCATCGGTGGTATTGCCGAGGCGGCCAAGTGTGCGCAAAAGTTTGCGGCGCAGGGCGTTGGCCTGTCCATTACCGTCAGCCCCTGCTGGTGTTACGGTTCAGAAACCATGGATATGGACCCCTTGATACCCAAAGCCATCTGGGGATTTAATGGCACGGAAAGGCCAGGGGCGGTTTATCTCGCGGCGGTGGGGGCGGCGCATAGTCAAAAGGGGTTGCCGGCGTTTAATATCTACGGACGCGATGTGCAAGAAGCTACCGATACCGCCATCCCGGAGGATGTCCAGCGGAAGCTGCTCCAGTTTGCCCGTGCGGGGCTGGCGGTGGCGACGATGCGCGGAAAATCCTATTGCGCTATCGGCGGTGTGTCTATGGGCATTGCCGGATCGTCCGTGGACACCGCATTTTTTGAAAGCTATCTGGGCATGCGGGTGATGAGTGTGGATATGACCGAACTCGCCCGCCGCATCGACCGCAATATCTATGATGCCCGGGAATTTCATCATGCCTTGAACTGGACCAAAGCCAATTGTCAGGAAGGAATGGATGGAAATACCGCCAAACGTCGCCGCAACCGCGCGCAAAAGGCCCGGGAGTTGGAACAGTCTGTGAAGATGACGCTGATTGTGCGTGATCTGATGATCGGTAATCCGCGCTTGGCGGAGGATGGGTTTGGTGAAGAGGCTCTGGGGCATAACGCCATTGCGGCGGGTTTTCAGGGGCAACGCCAATGGACGGATCATTATCCCAATGGTGATTTCCTCGAGACTATGCTCTGCTCCTCTTTTGATTGGAATGGTATCCGGCAACCCTTCATGGTGGCCACCGAAAACGACGCCCTTAACGGTGCGACCATGCTCTTTGGCCACCTGCTCACCGGGACCGCGCAGATCTTTGCGGATGTGCGCACCTATTGGAGCCCCCATGCGGTGCATAGGGCCACCGGCCATCAACTCAGGGGCGAGGCCGAGGGCGGAATTCTGCATTTAATTAACAGCGGTTCGGCGGCACTCGATGGTACCGGTTGCCAGACGCTCGATGGTCATCCTGCTATCAAGCCGTGGTGGCAGATCACCCCGCAAGAGGCCCGCGAATGTCTGGGGGCTGCTCAATGGTGTCCCGCCATGTACGAATACTTCCGCGGGGGTGGGTTTTCCGTGCGTTTTCGCACCCGTGGTGCGATGCCGGTAACGGCAGCGCGGCTGAATTTAATCAAGGGGCTTGGCCCGGCGCTGCAAATCGCCGAGGGAACCACGGTGGATCTGCCCCCGGCGGTCCATGACGCCCTGGATCGCCGCACCAACCCCACCTGGCCGACCACCTGGTTTGCCCCGCGTTGCGCCGGACAGGGAGTGTTCCGTGATGCGTATACGGTAATGAACAACTGGGGGGCCAACCACTGCGCGTTTTCCAGCGGGCACATCGGTCACGAGTTGATAACCCTGGCGGCGATGCTGCGTATCCCGGTGTATATGCACAATGTGCCGGAAGAACGTATCTTCCGTCCCGGTGCCTGGACGGCCTTTGGTGCCAACGAGCCGCAGGCCGCCGACTTCGCCGCTTGCCGGAATTTCGGTCCCGTCTACGGGAGATATTGACCGTTCGGAGCCGCAACTCCGAGATGCCATAATCCGGGGGAATTGCCTGCCACCGTGCCAATGCCGTCGCCCCGATCGAAATGGCGACCGGCCGGCAAAGCCTTAATGTGCAGGCCGATTCCGAGGTATGCACGTGTGTGCATGCCAACCAAGTGCCCGGCAGGACTCGAACCTGCAACCTCGTGGTTCGAGGGCAGTTTTTTTTGCTGCTGAAAAGCTCATGCATCCCAGCAATGCCCTTATTCCACTGCGGAAAATGCCTTTTGCAAGGCTTCGGCACGCATGATGATTTTCGACGCCCCAAGGCGGCATTGTCATGCTAAAATGGTACCAAAATGGTCGAAGTTTCTACACCACTGCAACTTCATGCTGCGGCTCTAAATCCACCTCGGTTCGCAGGTGTACATTAAGCGCATCGAGAGCCTTCATATCGCGTTCGAGTGTGATCCCGAAATACTCGTTCCGCTCATCGCGTGGCACCTGCGATTCGTGCACCTCAAGGCACTTGGGCAGTTCGCGCTCTGAAATCCCCAGGGCAATGCGCGGGGCAATCAGCCGACGGCCCAGGCCGCGAAGATTATCAGGTTCTTCAAATTCGCCGCGTTTTAGACATTCATAACTCTCCACTGCTTCTTTCAGTTGAAGATGAAATGATCCCATCGGATCTATCACGCGATTGATTTCCTCGGCCTTAAGGCCGGCGGCTTTCAATTTCGCCCGATGATCAACCAGGCATTTTGGTTCATTGGTCAGGCGAGCCACGGCTTCCTGTTTGCCAGGCCCGGTTACCAGCAGCGATTGTCGCAATTCATTCAATGATAGCTAAAAGTCCCCGGGCGGCAGTAAGCCGCCCGGTTCAAACGATGGGACCACAGACGGGTTTCGCATCACGCTCATCGTGACAGCTTGGCAACACTTTACTGTTGCATCAATGAAGTGATGACGCATTTTCCCACCGTCGCAATAATGTCGCCAAGCCTGTGATATGGCTTTGCCGATGTGAGTGGAAGTGGCCCAAGCCGTTTTTTTCCCGGTGGGGCGAAATTTGCTTGCATCCGCTTGTTAAAATCACTAGGATTTGAATGGTTGATCGTTGTTTTTATCCTTGCCGCACTGGCGGCGGGAGAGTATCTCGGCAGGTTTTGTTTTTCAGGAGCTTTACCATGTCCACCCATTTCAATCGTGGTTTGTCCATGGCGGCGGCGCTGGCCGCGACGGTGTTGACCGCTTCGGCGGCGCTGGGGAGTAGTGAAGGCACGGTTCTGTTTAATCCCTATCTCTTCGGTTCGCTTGGGGCGCTCAATGTCACCTCCGGCACGCTGGACATCAACACCGGTACGAGTACCACGGCACCAACTCTGAGCTTCGGATCGACGTCTTACACGGGATATATTAATAACCAGAATGGCCTGGCTCAGGGGGCCACCAACGGCATTCCCTACGTTGGGTTGTTTGATTTTTCCTCTATTAATATCGGCTCGGGTGTTACGGTGAACATCACCGGCACCAATGCACTGGCCTTGTTAAGCCAGAGCAGCACGAATATCGCGGCAGCCCTGTCGGTTGACGGGAGCGGTGCGGACGGCGAGACAGGCGGTACGGGTGGCCCCGGCGGCTTTGCGGGGGGAAATGGTGGGAGCAATCCAACCAACGGACAAGGGCCCGGCGGCGGAGGGGCTAATGGCCCCCCCGGTACCACCTACGGTAATCTCGATGAGGCCCTTTATGGGGGCAGTGGCGGCGGCGGCGGCAGTGGTGGCGGCGGCAACGGCGGTGGTGGCGCATTGGACATTACCGCCGTGGGTAGCCTGACGGTGGCTGACATTAATGCGATTGGTGGCGGCGGCGGTGACGCCATGGAGAGCGGCGGTGGCGGCAGTGGAGGGGGAATCATTCTTAGCGGTAGTACCGTTTCCGATTCCGCGAATGTTTTTGCCTATGGGATGGCCGGCGGCCACGCGAGCTTGGGTGCTGGTGGCGGCGGCAGCTTTGGTGGCGTCGGCCTCAGCGGAACCTCCAATGCGGATGGATACAACTTTGGCGGCGAGGGTGGCAACGGGCAAATTCTCATCCAATCGACCTCCGCCAACCAATCCACCAGTTTTGCAACCGCGGGCGTTTTCTCCGCCGGCGGGGTCACCAGCGAGCAAATAGCACAATTGGAACAGCCACTTTTGGCTCCATCCAAAATTGATTTCGGCCAAGTGCGGACCGGCACTACCGCCGTACAGAATCTTTCCTTCCAAAATAGCAGCAGCACCGGCACCATTACGGGCCAATATACACCTGCGTTGCCCTTCGGCATGTCCGCCAATTCAGGCACGTTTTCACTAACGGGTGGCCAATCCAGCACGTCCGCCATTTCCTTTGCCCCCATTTCACGCGGCACCTATAGCGGCACCGTCAGCTACAGCTCCAATGTGGTCATTGGCAGTGTCGCTATTACCGGCACCGCCGTCGGGCCGGTGTTTTCCACCAATGTCGGCACCACGCCCCTGACGGTTATTAACGTCGGCAAAACTGCTCCGGGAGTGGCCGCCACGTTTGATCTGAAAATCACCAACATCAGCACCGATGATGTTAATGGTACCAATCTAGCCAATTTAACGCTGGAGAGTGAAAACATTACCGGGCCGACCGCCAATGCTTTTTATGTTGTGCCGCTGTCGCAAACTGTTCTCGGCAACGCCGCTGCAGATTCACCATTAGGCAATTCCACGGATTTGTCGATTGTATTTGACCCCATCACCGACGGCAGCTTTACCGATTACCTGACCATTACCACCGATCAGGGTGCCCCGCTGGGGGATGTGGGACAGCAGTTCACCTACGAACTCACGGGCAGCAGCAGCGGCACCCCAACCCCTGAACCCGCCACGCTGGCCCTGCTGGCACTGGGGGGCTTGTCCTTGCTGGTGGTTCGATGGCGGAAGCACCGGGTTTGACCACATCCGGGGTGATTTGTCTGGTCACGGTGATCGGATATCCGACCGTACCGGAAGATCGACGATCATGGCACCGGGCAAAGCACAACCAAATGCTCCGCCCTTTTTATGCGCGGAGAAAGTGGTATACCCCGGTTTCGGGAGGATTGTTACCAGAACCGGCATCCAGTTGACATAAGGAACGCCGACTTACGGCATTTCTGTTGCATGACATTAAGCAACACCGGTCATTGTTTGGCACGGTAAGGGCGCACCGTAAGAACCCTTTTTTCTATATCCTGGTCAACACCGAACCGCCGGCACTCCGATGGTGTGAAATCGACTTGGGGGAAAGGCAACCATCCGGGCACGAAGCCTCAAGATCGAGCACCACGATGGGCACGAAAGCAGGTTTGTCCCAATATTTACCGAACCAAAGCATTACCTGCAGGATGCCCTCGATCTTGCCGGATCGAGAGCCAAGTACGTGATCACGCAGCGCCGAGAGAGGATCGCCGATTTGCGCACGACGTTCATGAAAATCATCCGCCGCGCCGGTGTTCCCCCATGGCCGAAGTCATGACCCAATCTGCGGGCCAGTCGTCAAACCGAATGGGTCCGGGCGCACCCGGAACATGTTGTCTGTTATTGGATGGGCAACAGCAGATCGGTGGCCGGAGAGCATTAGTTGCAGGTAACGGACGCGGACATACAACGAGCCACGCAGGCGCTAGGGCATTGGTACCCACCGGATGGCGGCACGGAATCCGGCGGAGCAACCGGCAGAAAGAACCCGCACGGGGCCGCCAACGCCAACGGGGTCAGGCGAGGAAAGACCTGATTTGCGGCCCTTTGCGGATGCATGCACCCATGTGCATGAGAATTAATTGCGCCCGGCAGGACTCGAACCTGCAACCTCGTGGTTCGAAGCCACGCGCTCTATCCAATTGCGCTACGGGCGCGGGTATTGAGTGCTTCACTTCATGCGTCTCATGCGTCGGAATCAACCCTTCTTATCAAACTGGGCATCAAAGACAATGCTGCTGGGAGCAAAGTCAATCTTTTTCACAAAAGCTGCCGCTTCGGTGGCTCCATGTTCACGGTCCATGTTTTGATCCTCCCATTCCACCGACAACGGCCCCGTGTAGCCGATTTCGTTAAGCGCCCGGATGATTTGCTCAAAATTAACGCTGCCATGGCCCAAGGACCGAAATTCCCAGAAGCGTTCCGGATGACCGAACGGCAGGTGGCCGCCGAAAACGCCACTGCGGCGCGGCACCGGGCTGACCCAGGCATCTTTCATGTGGACGTGATAAATGCGGTGGCGAAATTCGCGGATAAATTGTACGTAGTCAACCCCTTGATAAACGAAATGGGACGGATCAAAATTGAAACCAAAGGCGGGTCGATTTTTGATCGTGTCCAGGGCCGTGCGGGCGCTGGCGATATCAAAGGCGATTTCGGTTGGATGCACCTCCAGGGCGAACACCACACCCTGTTCATCAAATACGTCCAAAATAGGATTCCACGCGCGGGCAAAATGGGCAAAGCCCTCTTCAATCTGATTAGCCAACACCGGCGGAAAACTGTACACCAAATGCCAGATGCTGCTGCCCGTGAATCCGTTGACCACCACACGCTTAAGCTCTTTTTTAATCGCGGCCGGCGCGGCATCGAAAAACTTGCGCGCCGCCTGGGCGGTGCGTTTCATCTCTTCCGCGGCACGTTTGTTAACCCCATCCGGTTTGCCATCCCCCCAGATACGTGCCGGCAAAATGCTTTGATGGCGGGCATCAATACGATCGCATACGGCCTGGCCAACCAGGTGGGTACTGATGGCCAAGCACTTCAAACCATAGCGCGTCAGCGTAGCCCATTTATGTTTGATATAGCCCTTGTCCGTGAGTGCCTGTTCCACATCAAAATGATCTCCCCAACAGGGAATTTCGATGCCGTCATACCCCATGGCTTTGGCCTTATTGCAGGCCGTGTCAAAAGGTAGATCCGCCCATTGGCCTGTAAATAACGTGACAGCGCGTGCCATACTTTTTCTCCAGTGCGTCGGTATCCAAAGCCCCGGTACCCGCGTTCACCATGAGCGTTGCACCGAGCTTGCCTGCAGTGCAATCATGATAGGCGTAAACCGGGAAAAGACAACTGCCTCTGAACGGGGTCAAGGAAAAAATTGGGACCATCTTTTCCCATGGGCGGGTCGGTCGCACCATGACCATGGATTTTAGTGTCGCGATCACCTTGTGCTTCCGCGTACGCGCCGGAAGTACCCCACGGCATTTCCGGGCAGGCTCGAACACCGCCGCTCCGTTTGTTCCAACCGGCCGGGCTTGCGGTTAAAATGACTGTGGCAATGGGGTGGTTCCCCATCCGGATTAGGGGCCACGCTGGTGATGATGTTGATGTTAAACTTTTCGTCCGTTGATGCCTCCATCAATCCGCCAGGAGAAACGGATGTTTCCACGTATCTTTTGGCCGCCGGGCTTTCCCTGCTGATTGTAAGTTGGGCCGCGTTGCGTTATTGGCTGGTTATTTCCAAAAAATCCAGGCATGACGAGATATCCACTCCGACCATCGACCGGTTGAATGTTCAAGCCCTAAGCCGAATTACGGATCAAAATCAACTTCCGCTGGAACCCATCGATGAGCCTGCTCCGGATGATCTGCTGGCCGCTGTGCCGCCGGACGCCCATTTGCAAAATTCATCGGCCACGCCTCCGCCTGCTCCGACCAATCCGGAGCCTGCCAGGAAATGATGCCTATGGCCCGGTCCCACAATAATTCCATGCCTACGGGTGGCAAAACCTTGATCGCTGCAGCACAAATAAAAGATCTGGCGGTGGCCGTCGGCTTCAATTTGGTGGGCATTGCGGACCCTTGCGTGAGTGCTTATGCCAGGGAATATCAAGCCTGGCTGGCCCAAGGTCAGCATGGTGCAATGCAATACCTGGAAGATTCCGTCGCTGCCCGGACCAATCTTTCCCGCGCTTTTCCCTGGGTTAAAAGTGTCATCAGCGTGGCCATGACGTATTATACCCCCGAACCTGCACCGCCTTCTGCCGGCGAGGCATCCCTCTCGGACGCCCCTGCGACCTTACCATCCGCGGACCAAGCCATAGCCACGGCGCGCATCGCCCGCTATGCCTGGGGTCGGGATTATCATCGGGTATTGATGGGACATCTGCGGCAACTGGAAAATGAAATTCGACGCCTGACCGCGGATGATTTTGTCTCTCGGGCGTATGTGGATACCGGCCCTGTTCATGAGCGGGAATTGGCGGCACGCGCTGGACTCGGATGGATTGGCAAAAACACTCTGCTGATTAACCCACGCCATGGAAGCTGGTTTGCACTCGGTGAATTGCTGACTTCCCTGCCGTTGGAATTTGATTCCGCCCAGCCTGACCGCTGCGGTTCATGCACCCGCTGCCTCGATGCCTGTCCCACCAGTGCCCTTACCCCCTACCAGCTCAACGCCACGCGCTGCATCAGTTATCACACTCTGGAAAATCGGGGTGATATTCCAGACGAATTTCACCAACCCATACGCGAAGCCCAATATATTCTCGGCTGCGATATCTGTCAGACCGTGTGTCCATGGAACCACCGGCCCTTGCTCAGCGAAGAACAGGATTTTCAGCCGCAAGCGCCGGCTCCGACGGTAAAGTTACAGGCGGTACGACAATGGCGACCGGAAGACTGGGATCGACTCACGCGGGGCAAGGCGCACCGCCGCGCCAAACTCAACATGTGGCAGCGGACCGCACGCATCCTGGAAAAACAATAAATGCCTCGCGCGATCTAAAAGTTTGGGCCGCTCGCGCCCACGCCAAAAGCCAACGGGGAGCCTTACTGGCTCCCCGTTGGGGATTATTTCTTGAGGAGCGGATCATCCGCCCCGCCATGTTGCGCCGGTGATTATCGCGGTCGGCAAGGACGGCAAACACTTAGGCCTTGCGCCGGCGGCCGCCCAGGAGCAGCAAAGCTCCCAATCCGCCCATGCCCATCAGGGAAGCCGCAGTCGGCTCTGGCACCGCGGCAACTTGGGAAGTCCAGTTGACGTTCACGCTGTCGCCGCCCTTGAGCGTAACGGTCATATTGCTGCCCAGGGAATAAGGCGAGGCTAAAGTGCCCAAGCCACCATTGGCCAGCGGCATATAGGTGGACAAATCGGGAGTTACTGTCAAATGTTGTGGATTGGGGCAATCAGGCGGCCAGTTTGTTGACTCCATCTTGGAAGGTTACTCCAACCAGTACATCCTTGAGCAACTCTGGTCCGTTAAGCCGCTGAAAGCCTTTTT
>JAJYZF010000059.1 GCA_021800165.1 Planctomycetota bacterium
TGGTCCACTGACTGGAAAGCCGGATGCGGGAAATCCGCCCGTCCGGTTTGGCGGGAGGGGAGGACGCCGGTTCGGCGTCCTTTCCTACCCCGATCTCCCGTCTCCCGTCTCGCGGGCCTCAGCCCGCGCCAATCCCTGTCTCCCAACTCCTTCCTCCTGTCTCCTCGTAAAAAACTTGTTGATCTTGTCGATCTTGAGAATCTTACCCCCCCCCAAAAAAAATCCCACGCCCCCCCCATCCGTCTTCCTTGAGATCCCCCGTTGAGGCATGGATGCCGAAATCCCGATGGGGCAGGAGCCGGGTATCGGGAAGGCATGGATGCCGAAATCCCGGTGTGGCAGGAGCCACCAATCGGGATTCACCTGATCACCTGTCACCTTTCTCGCGCAGCGCCCCCGCAGCCCGCGCCATTAACCCGTCCCCAGCCCCACCATGCAGCTTGGTGTTATCCACCGCTTGCCGTTTGTGCCCAAGTCGTGGAATATGGCGGCCATGAAAGCGGCTTTTGCTAAATTCTCTGCGTTTTTGTCGCGGCTGGTTATGGTCTTGCTCGCCGCCGCGGCCCTGGCTTTGCTGATTTTTGGCCACAAGCCCACAGCCTATCGCCTGCCCAATGGTCAGCGCGTCCATGGGCGCATCGTCGTGAGTTTTTGGGAAAATTGGACCCGCTTTGAAGAAGCGGCCATGCGCGACATCGTAAACAAGTTCAACCTCTCCCAACATCGGATTTTTGTACACATGGTGTCCGTGAGCCAGGCGGATTTGAAAACCGTGATCTCCGTGGCGGGCGGTGATCCGCCGGATATTGTGGTTTTATGGTCCGGCGACATGGGCGCTTTCATCGGGCATCACGCCTTGACCTCCCTGCAAAGCATGGTGCGGGCGGGCATCGTGACGCGACACACCTACGTTCCCTATGTCTGGAAGGTATGCGCCCCGTTCGGCAAGCTCTATGCCTTGGGGGCCACCCCCGAAACCTGTGCCCTGTACTGGAACAAAACATTTTTTGCCCAGGCGGGCCTGAATCCCAACCGGCCGCCGACAACACTCCGGCAACTCGATGCTTACGCCCGCAAGTTGACCCTTATAGGCCGACATGGTCGGCTGATTCGGGCCGGATTTTTGCCCACGGAGCCAGGTTGGTGGAACAGCTTCTGGGGCGTCTATTTCGGCAATCACCTGTACAACTACAAAACCGGCTATTTTAATATCAACACGCCGCAGCAGATTGCCGCATATCGGTGGTTCCAAAGTTTTTCGCGCCAATACGGCTATCGCGCGGTGGATAATTTTCAAAGTGGTTTTGGGCAGTTTAATTCACCGCTCAATGCGTTTATGTGCGGCAAGGTGGCCATGGAGCTGCAGGGACCGTATTTTGCCAACTTCATCCGCCGCAACAAACCCGCGCTGGCCGGGCATTTCGGCGTGGCACCATTCCCGTGCGCCCACCGTCCCGCCGGTACGGATACGTACGGAGATGTGGATGTGTGGGCAATCCCGCGTCATGCCCGACATGTTCAAGCGGCCAAGCAGGTGCTGGCCTTTTTTATCCGCCAGGCCAACATTGAAGAACTCAATCACCTGCACTGCAAGCCTTCGCCGCTGACGGCGGTCAGCCGTTCCTTCATCCGCCATAACCCCAATCCCTATGTCATGGTGTTTGAAAATGCCATGCTGCATCATCACGTGGCGATTACACCCCCGAGTCCGATCTGGATGCGTGTCAACAGCCAGCTCAACGTGATGGCCCAGCGGATATGGCTGGGGGCATCGGTCAAAGAAAGCCTGGCCTACACCCAACACCTGGTCAACCGGTGGGTTCGCACCAGTCAGCGGATCGCCGCGTTGCGTGCACGGGAGAATCCATGATGCCTCGAAAAGCCCCGATCAACTGGCGTGGCCAGCTCCTGGGTATGCTTTTTGCCGGACCTTATCTGGTGGGAGCACTGGTTTTCCTGCTGCTGCCGCTGGCCATGAGCTTGTATTACAGCTTTTGCAATTACAACATGCTCCAACCGCCCTTGTGGGTCGGTTGGATGAATTACCGGCATTTGCTCCACGACCATGTGTTTTGGCGGTCTTTGGTCAACACGCTGATCTATGCCGCCATTTCCCTGCCGTTTACACTTTCTCTTAGTGTGCTCCTGGCGGTATTACTCAACACGCCGCTGAAAAGCCAGGCTCTGTATCGCACCATTATCTTTTTGCCCTGTCTGGTACCGATGGTGGCATCGGCCCTGATCTGGCAGTGGCTGCTCAATTCGGATGTGGGCCTGATCGATTACGCCCTGCGTGGGCCGTTGCACCTGGCGGGTGGGGTCTTGGCAGGGTTAGCCCGGCTTTTCGGGGCGGCTTCCTCCACCGTTTTAACCTTGCGGAACCTGCAACCGCCGGTATGGCTGGGCGAGCCGCGGTGGGCGATGACCGCCATTATCCTCATGAGCTTCTGGGGTGTGGGGCAGACGGTGGTGATATTTCTGGCCGGCTTGCAGGATATTCCCAAGGATTTATATGAAGCGGCGGAAATGGACGGCATAGGTGCGGTGGGACGGTTCTTTCATGTCACCCTGCCGATGCTTTCGCCGGTAATTTTCTTCAACTTGATTATGGGTATCATCGGCAGTTGGCAGATTTTTGATGTGCCTTATGTGATGACCAATGGCGGTCCGGGACGCAGCACCACTTTTTACACCATGTACCTCTTCGACAACGCCTTTACCAATTTACGCATGGGTCCGGCCAGCGCCATGGCGTGGATCCAACTGCTGATCATTTTGTTTTTTACGGCCATCGCCTTTATCACCGCTAAAAAATGGGTGCATTACGCATGAAACTTCGATCACGATTACTGGTGCATTTTTGTCTGCTGCTGGCGGCGGTGGCCTATCTGGGGCCTTTTCTCTGGATGATCAGCACCAGTCTGAAAAAGGAGAGCCAGGCCGTCCAAATGCCTCCGCAGTGGATTCCCCACCCGCTGGAACTGCACAATTATGCCCGGGTCTTCAACTCACCGGCGTTTGACATGTCCCTGTATGCCCGCAATACGTTGATTATCGCGCTCTTGGCGGCGTTGGGCAGTGTGCTTTCTTCTTCCCTGGTGGCCTACAGTCTGGCCAAGATGCAATGGCGGGGCCGCAACGTCGTGTTCGGCATCGCTTTGGCGTCCATGATGATTCCATTTCCGGTGCTGATGGTGCCGTTGTATCGCATTTTCCGCCAGGTGGGCTGGATCGGCACCAATCTACCGCTGTGGTTGCCGGCCTTTTTCGGCGTGCCCTTTTTTATTTTTCTGCTGCGGCAGTTTTACCTGACCATACCCAAGGAGCTATCCGAAGCGGCGGTGATGGATGGCTGCACGCACTTTGGCATCTGGTGGCGCATCATGCTGCCGCTGACGCGTCCGGCATTGGCGGTGGTGGGTTTATTCTCCTTTATGGCGGCGTGGAATAATTTTCTCGGGCCGCTGGTGTATCTCACCCATCAAAGCACCTTTACATTGCCGCTGGCCCTGCAATTTTATCAAAGCCGGTCCGGCGGAACGACCTACAACCTGCTCATGGCGGCCTCGGTGATTGTCATCACGCCGATCCTGATTCTGTTTTTCCTGGCTCAAAAAACATTTGTTCGCGGCATTGCCACCACCGGGTTAAAATAGCACACCATGAAGGAGACCGCTGAATGTTAAACCACACGGCAGCCCCGTCCGTTGCCATTGAATCGGCGGTAGCGCTGCCGACGTTGCCGCCGGCGCACTGGTTGCCGCGTCGGGTGCGTTGGGGAGGAATCGCCATCGGAGCTTTAATGGTGGTGCTTTGTTTGGCGGTGGTGTGGTGGGGCGATGGCCGGTTTGCGGCGGTACCGTCGGCTTCGCAAAATCTGGTTTTCTATCGGGCCGGCCTGTTTCTGGTTCATAGTCTGGCCCTGCTGTTTGGGCTGACTGGCTTGGCTGTCGCGGCCGTATCGGCCAGCGCTGCGGGTAAAAGAAGGGGGGTGGCCTTGGCAGTTCTGGGCCTGGCCGGAATGATTTTGTGCGTCGCCTTGCGCCATCTGGTGGTGGATTTCTTTTTGCCATGGTACGAACTCAGGCGGTTGGTGGTGTATCTTCCTCCGGCGCTGTTGTGGATATTGAATCAACATCGGCCGTGGCCCGGGCAGGCCCGCAGGTTTGGTTTGTTACGAGCCTTGGCTGCCGGAATGGCCTTGGCCCTTGCGGCCCCCGCGTTGATCATACGGGCGGAAGGCTTACTCAATACCTGGCGGTTGCCGCATCTGTTTGCCACCAGCCATCACGGCCTGATCGGGCTAAGGATTCTGCTTATTGCATCGCTGGTGGCTGGTGCCGCCATCGCGGCAATGGCGGGTATGGCGATGACCGATGAATGGCGGGGCGGCGCTGGCCATGTGCGCCGCTGGACCAACTGGTGCTTTGTGATTTTGATTGTTGCGGTGCTGGTGAGTGTCGCGGCGCGCACGCTTTATTTCGACGATCGGCAACTCGACGACCTGCTGACGCGCTGGATTTTCACCGCTTGTTGGTTGTTGCTGGCTTTAGGAGGTGCGGAATGGGCCGCCACGGTGTGGAGCCAGCCGATGTCGGCGGCGGCCTCCGGCCCGCCCCTGGATCAGGCGGAGATGCTCCATGGTTCGTGAAACCAAACCCAACCCGATAATCCATGTCGGCCCGACGCCACCTACGGTGCCCTGGAGCAATCCTACGTACCAACTCATTGACCGTTGGACCGTGGTTTTGCTGGTGGCGGCGGTGTCGTGGCGGCTCATCCGCTTTGCCCTCAAGATGCCCATGTGGGGCGATGAAGCCATGCTGGATCTGAACATGATGGATCGGACTCTGGGCGGAATGCTGCGCCCGCTGGGTTTCGGCCAGGTGGCTCCGCCGCTGTTTTTGCTTGGCGAATGGTTGATGCAGCACAATCTGGGCAATTCAGAGTACGTATTGCGGCTTCTGCCGCTGCTGGCCGGCATCGCCTCGTGCTTTATTTTCTGGCGTTGGAGTCGGATGCTTTTAAGTCCGTTGGGCACGCTTATTGCGGTAGGTTTTTTTGCCTTGGGTTATTATCCCGTTCGGCATTGTGTGGAAGTCAAACCTTACGCCTTCGATGAGCTCGCGGCCCTGGCGCTCTATTTCCTGGGTACCGCCTGGATATTACAACCGCAGCGCACAGGCTATCTGTGGGCGGCTGCGGTCATCACACCGCTACTTCTGGGATTTTCCTATCCGAGCGTGTTTGTCGCGGGCGGCTTGTGTGCGGCGGTGGCGGTGGAATTGCTGAAAAATCGCCGCTGGGCCAACTTTGTTGCCGGTGCTCTGCTGGCCGTGGCTACGGTGGGGGGCTTCCTGCTGGTGCTGAAACTGACCGGGGCGGGTCAATACCAGCGCACCGGGGCGACCATGCGGGTGTATTGGCATCATTCATTTCCTCCCGCCAATCCATTGCATTTTCTGATCTGGCTGATCCGTATTCATACCGGCAATCTCTTTGCCTACCCGGTGGGAGGAAAGCGGGGTGGGAGTACGGCCACGTTTCTGGTGTTTTTGGTCGGCTTGGCGGTATTTATCCGGTATCGCAAAAAGCTGCTGGTGCTCCTGCTGACACCCTTTGCGCTCACTTTTATCGCGGCCCTGCTGCGCCGCTATCCCTATGGCGGCAGTGCCCGCGTGGCCCAGCATCTGGCCCCCGTTATTTGTCTGTTGGCGGGTGCGGGAATTGCCTGGCTGGTGGAAAAATTTCTGTTGCTTGAATCCCAACATCGCCTGGCCACGCACATTGCCGGTGGTTTACTCCTTGCGGTGGCTGTTATTGGGGCCCTGCGGGACATTGTGCATCCCTATAAAACACCCGCCGACGAAAAGGCCCGCAGCATCGTGGTGCATGTTCTCCAGCAAGCCAACACTGCCGGCGGACTGGTGGTGCTGCAGCCGATGAACACGGTGCCGGTGAATTTTCAGTTATATTTGCGCTGGTACGGCCGCCATATCATCTGGAATGGCGCCGGAACAACGAATTGGGTCGACCGCTCAGGCCAGCGCCGCGTGGTGTTGAATTTTAACGCCCACCTTTCGCCATCGTCGCTTTTAGCCAAAGTGGCGCCGGATGGCTCCTGGCAACTCGCCGGCCGAAAAACCTGGCATGTGCAAATCGGACCCATTCAGTACGGCCCGACTTTTTGCCAGGTTATTGACTTGCGTCGGCGCTAAAAGCGGGTGGGCAGTTGCCCTGGGGGGTAGCTGTGACCGAATCCTAATGGTGCCCGCTCAAAAACCCCAGCCCCACCGCCATTAAGTCATAAGCCGTGTGCGTACACACATCAATCCCGAAACCGCGGAAGATATAAATGGCTGCCAGATAAACACCCGCCAATGTACGGAAGATGAAGGTGCCCCAACTTGGCTGTTCCGCTCCCAGGTAATGGTAGAGTGAAAACAGCACCGCACTGGTCAGAATAATGACGGGAATCGCCACCGCTTTCGACCACCCCAATAAATCCAGCAGGAAAAAATCGAGGACGGCAATCAGGATCAGGCGAAAAACCAGTTCCTCATAAACGCCGGCCCCCACCGCCAGCACCACTTGTGTTTGCCATGGAAAGGAGGACATCGTTACAGCCTTGGAGTGCAGTCCCGCCAGCGGAGCGCCGGAGGAAGCCAGCAATCCGAAGATTAAAATAGGGATGGCCCAGAGGATGCTTTCGGCATACATGGCCAGCCAAAGTTTGGGTTCCAGCGTCCATTTGTCCTTGCGAAAAAAATGTGCGCCCAGCAAACACGCAACCACCAGAGCCAAGGGCATGTAAAGGCCAATGTGCCCGAAAAGCCTCTGGGCCAATTCCAGCATTTTGGCAAACGCGATCACATTGGGGGTGTCGCCATGGCCGGGCGTCCAGGGATGCAACATGCTGCCGATCTGGTAAATGGCCAACAGCGGCAATATCACCAGCAGACATTGCAGCGGCCGATGGGTACGGTCGAAATAAGAATCGCCATAGCCAATATCAAGCCAGGCGGAATCTGCTTTTGCGTGTCGTGCGGTCATGAAGCCCCATTTCCAAGCCCGGCCATCTTATACGCACGAACCGGTTCCGTCATCTGCCAGAACCCCTGCCGCAAGAGGCGAAATTTCGGCCTGGCAACCACCCGGTAATGTCATATCTGTCGGCCAGAGCCATCTTCATCGCAATGTATCCGCCGCTTGTCGGTTGGCCCGGATTGGCCTAGAATTCAAGATGAGCCGCGCAGTGGGAGGGTCCAACGGCCGGTGATCCGCGGATGGCGGCTATCGGTCCGGCTGGTTGAATACCGGCTGCGGAACGGCAATTTTAAGCATCGCATTCGTCAAGGAAACTGCAATGAACAACATAATTCGCGGAAAGGCGTTCGTGCTGGGCGACAATATCGACACCGATCAGATCATTCCGGCCAAGTTTTTAAGCTACAATCCGTCGGATCCGGCGGAACGCAAGTATTTTGGCATGTATGCCATGGATGGTGTGCCTGCGGGGCAAAGCGGCCTGCCGGATGGAAATTTGCGCTTCGTAAAACCCAACGCATTCAAGAGTGAATACAATATTGTCATCGGCGGCAAAAATTTCGGCTGCGGCAGCTCACGCGAACATGCTCCACTGGCCATTGCCGAGGCTGGTGTCCGCGTGGTGGTGGCCGAATTTTACGCCCGTATCTTCTTCCGCAACTGCGTCAACGGTGGCTATCTGGTTCCTTGCGAAGCCACCGAACGCCTCGTGGACCAAATCCATACCGGCGACGAAATGGTTGTTGATCTGGGGCAATCCTTGCTCACCAATGTCACACGTAACCGCACGCATCCGCTTAAACCGCTCGGCGATGTCGCCCCTATTATTGAAGCGGGCGGCGTGTTTGAATACGCCCGCGCTGCCGGAATGGTAAAAAAATAACCGCCGCGCCGCGGCCCAACAACGCGCCAGGATATTATGAAAATTATGCTTATTGGTTCCGGCGGTCGCGAACACGCCATGGCCTGGAAAATAAAATCGAGTTCCCTGTGCGATCGATTATTTATTGCCCCCGGCAATCCCGGCATGGCTGAACTGGGCGACCTTGTATCGATTAAAGCGGATGATATTTCCGCTATCACGGCCTTTGCCCTGAACAATCACATTGATCTGGTGGTTGTTGGTCCGGAAGATCCTTTGGCGCTGGGCTTGGTGGACGCTTTGGCGGAAAAAAAAATCCGGGCGTTTGGGCCTTCCAAAGCCGGTGCTACACTGGAAGCGGACAAAGCGTTTTCCAAAAAAATAATGCGTGAAGCCGGTATTCCCACGGCGGAAGGAAAATCTTTCAACCGTCTGCAGGATGCCATGGCTTTTGTGGAAAGCCGCAACGAACCGTTGGTGGTCAAGGCGGCCGGTTTGGCCCGCGGCAAAGGTGTGGTGGTGTGTCGGGACCCGGTGGAAGCGCTGGATGCTGTGCGCAATATCATGGAGAAAAAAGTCTTTGGTGCCGCGGGTAATACCGTGGTGATAGAAGAACGCCTGGAGGGGCCGGAGGTATCATTGCTGGCGTTTATCGACGGCCACCATGCCTATATCATGGAAGCGGCGCAGGATCATAAACGCATTGGCGACGGTGATACCGGTCCTAATACCGGCGGCATGGGGGCATTTAGTCCGGCCCCGCTGCTGACCGATGAGGTCCTGGCCAAGGTTCAACGGGAAATTTTGGTGCCGCTGCTGGACATTCTCCATCGTTACGAGATTGATTACCGCGGCGTGCTCTACACAGGCTTGATGTTGACCGCCGGCGGACCCAAGACGTTGGAATTTAATTGCCGCTTCGGTGATCCGGAAACCCAGCCGTTGCTGATGCGACTGCGCAGCGATCTGGTGGAGGTGATGCTGGCCTGCCTGGATCGCAAACTTGATACCATTACCTTGGATTGGGACCCTCGTCCCGCGGTTTGCGTGGTGCTGGCCGGCGACGGTTATGGCTGGAAACCTGATGATCAGGTGCTCAAGGGCGTGAGGATCAGCGGACTAAGTGCTGCCGCCCGGTTGGCGGACGTGCGCATCTTCCACGGCTCAACGACCATGAAGGATGGGCAACTCGTAACCAGCGGCGGCCGCGTTCTAGGGGTGTGCGCGCTGGGCGAAAATCTCGCCGCCGCCCGCCAGACCGTGTATACCGCGATCCAGCAAATTCATTTTCCGGGGATGCAGTACCGCCGAGATATCGGAGTCGGTGCCAACTGAAGCAGGGGTGGCGCGTTGCGTCGGCCAGACGCATGAACACGCTCTCACGGCGTAAGGAAGGACTCCGCCCAAGCCTCGGCAGCAGCCCGCTTGCTGGTCGCCGTTGCGGACGCGAAGATTAAAGGGGCATCAATAGCTTAATTATTGGGCAGGGCGGTCCAAGCGAGTTTGAGCCATTTTTGAGGGATGCGCTCTTTGCAATTGGGGTCCGGAAGGGTTTCAATAAATTCGGCACCGGCGCGGAAGCCGTCATCGCCGATATTGCGGCAAAAGCAAATTCTGCACAGCACCAACATGCCACCACCTTCGCGGAACTGCAAGGGTGCCACCACCAATTCGCCGCGGGCCAATTGTCGGCGGGTGACAAAACCCAAACCTTTGAGCGAAACATCTTCACTGCGAATTTTGAATGCGGCGGCCTTGGAATAGTCTGGCCGCGGCAGCCGTTTGATCCACATGTTTTGACGGACCGGTCGTCGGCGATGGCGCCGTCCGAAAGCCGCACCATCATCCTTGAGTTCACTGAGAATGGAGACGATTTGCTTTCGTTCGGCCTGGGTTAATGACGTTGTGCTCACCGCACTACTCCAAGGATCACAAAATTACCGCACACAGCTTTATCGAGTCCGGCCGGGCCAAAAGTTTACAAAAATACGATAATATTTCGCAAGGGTTCGCCATTTCGTTTTACCGCTCCGTCGAACGTCCAATAATACGTTCGTTATTGTTGGTTCGAACCAATATGGCCTCG
Source organism: Planctomycetota bacterium (assembly GCA_021800165.1). Lineage (GTDB taxonomy): Bacteria > Planctomycetota > Phycisphaerae > WQYP01 > WQYP01 > JABEVA01. The sequence continues at coordinate 9,996 of JAJYZF010000059.1, forward strand.
CCAACTCTATTTATCGGCCATAAAGGGGTAGCCACTTGAGTTTGCAGCCGCTTGGGCCGCGATTGATTTTCAAAGAGTGTCGGCCAGCGGCGGCGGCAAGTTCCAATGACCATGGTAGCCCGGCGTTGGCTTTACCGACGCACAGGATTTACCGCTTGTCGTGCCCCCAATTCCGTTATTGTCGTCCGCCATGGGGTTGACGCGACTTGCGGAGCGTTAGTGATTAAAATTCGTGGGTAACGCCACCGGGTTAAGCCGGTCGGACCGGTTAGGAGCCTGCTATTAACGCCCCAACGTTTTTTCTCTCTGCGGCTGAACACAGCGGCGATATTTTGGGTGCCGGGTTAATCCGCGCCTTGCGCGAGCAAGTTCCAGAGGCCCGTTTTTTTGGCATTGGGGGCGATAAAATGGCTGCGGCCGGTTGCCGTCTGCTGGCCAACCCAACCCATCACGCCACAATGCTTTTTGGATCTCTGGGCCAGATCGGCTATTGGATGAAGCTTTTACGGGCCGTGAAAGGCGAACTTGCGGCGATCCGACCCGCAGTGGTAATTCCCATTGATTCTCCGGCGCTCAATGTGCGTATTGCGCGTATAGCCCGATCTTTGCGTTTGCCGGTATGTTATTATGTAGCGCCTCAACACTGGGCGTGGGCACCCTGGCGTACCCGTGAGCTGGCCCGGGTGGTCGATACGCTTTGTTGTATTTTGCCATTTGAGCCTGATTATTTTTCTCATCAGGGGTTGCATGCGGTTTTTGTAGGACATCCACTTTTTGATACTGCCGTTGATGCTCCGGCTACGGATCCGGCACGTCTGGTGCCGCCGCTGCCGACGGGCGCTATGCGGGTGGCACTTTTGCCCGGCTCACGTCGCGGGGAAGTGCAGATGAACATGCCGGTCTTGTTGGAGGTGGCGGCCACCCTCAAGGGCCGACTTAATACGTGCGTCTTCGCCGCCGCCGCCGCCGACGATAATCGGGCACTGCAGATGCAGCGTTATCTGCAGCGCACGCACTTGCGGGTGGATGTGCGCACCCATCGGGCCGATGAGGTGTTGCGCTGGGCGGATATGGTTTTGGCGGTCAGTGGCACCGTCTCGCTTCAAGTAGCCAAGTATCACAAACCCATGATCATCGTTTATGCCTTGGCCCGGTGGAAATGGCACCTGGCGGGGCGTTTTTTGATTAACACCAAGTACATGTGCCTCGTGAACATCTTGGCGGATCGTGCATTGGTTCCGGAATTTATGCCGTTTTACGGCTCACCGGAAAAAATTGCCCGTCAAGCCCTTGATCTGGCCGAAAATTCGGATCGACGGACGCAAATGGCCGCGGATCTGGCCAGGCTGGTAGACCCGCTAGCTGCGTATTCCCAAGCCAAGCCGGCCAGCGAACGCGTGGCACTGGAAGTGATGAAGCTGATGGGAAAACAGATTGGATAAGCGCGGCTGCGGAGAGTGTTGTGCGCCCCTTCAGCCGAAAGTGGCGATTTCGTGCTGGTAAATGGCAGGAGATGGAGTATTATAGGATGTTAGCCAAAGGGCGTATGTCCCCGGCACGCATGACTTTGTGGTGATGCGAACCAGTAAAACCATCTTTATAAGGAGCCTATCATGGGTAAAGGAAATAACGCTCGCCGTAAGGAAGTCAAAAAGCCCAAGAAGAACAAAAAGAAATGAGTGCCTCCACAGGCACGCTTGGTCAGGTCCTAACCCTCTTCGTGGCTGAAACGCGAGTTGGAACTGCGCTTTGCTTTTTAATCGTGGTTGCGCAGACGCTGATGCTTGTGGCCAAGCCGCTGCCTTGGTAGTTTGTCAGTAGTCTGGCCTATTAAGAACCCCACCTCCGATGGTTATGGCGTCGATGGGGGTTAGGGCGGATTTTCCGGAGACCAATGCAGGCTCCAAACGTTGGGCGCTGTATCATCGGCGTGCAGATCCAGGCGGCCACGCACCAATACCCCGGCGATTTCGACGGCAATGTACGTGGTGGTGTAGTGCAGCAAGCGTATGGTTCCGCGGTCACAGCGGATAACCGTTCCCCGATTCCCGGAGATGGGGCCTTGGTAATCGAGATAAATGCGGCGGTGATCTGGCAGCGCCTGAACCGGTAAAACTCCAAGGGCGGCCCAAGTGTGAGGAGGCTGGTCCACGCGGAAAGTGGCCAGCAGTTCTCTGGCGGGCAATTCCAGAAGCAGATCCCAATGCGTATAATGTTCTTGCCGATGTTGCAAGACGGCGAATTGCGGGCTTGGCGATGGTGGTAGCGCCCCGCCGGGCGGGAGGCGGAATCCGAGCTTTTGATTTGCAGAGTCTTGCCAAACCATGGTTCAATGATACCATCATCAAGTGGTGTTTTCTCTGGAGTACACGGATGAATTTTAAGAATTGGAAAAAGTTAAGGATCAGGAGCATGGCTGGCGCGACCGTGTTGGCGGCTATGAGTGCGCTGGGAGGGTGTGTGGCTTCTAATCATGAACTGCGCAACGAGGGATTGCGACTGTATCACCGCGGGAATTATCAAGCGGCCCTGCAAAAGTTTGATGAGGCGCTAAGTCGCAACCAATCTGAGCCGCGGGCCAATTATTATGCGGGTGCCGCGGATTATATGCTGGGTCGCTATGAACGCGCCGCTTATCACTACAAGCTGGCTTGGCGGGTGGATCCGAATCTGCCCCACGTTAAATCGGCCTTGGCCGAAGCCCTGATTCGGCAGGGCAAACATAACGAAGCGATGAATTTTTTAGGGCGTGATGCTTCGCTGACCGGGCGGGTGTCTGGGCGTTTGCGGGTGGCGCGTTTTTACGAGAAGCTCGGCGATTGGGATGATGCCAAGACGAACTTTGCGTTGGCCGCAAAGATGGGTGCCCAAGATCCCGCGGTCCTCATGGAAGTCGGAAAGTTTTATGATCGCATCGGAGAAAAATCCAATGCGATAGCCGTTTATGAACAGGCCTATCGTGTGGCACCCAACACTCCGGGACTGGTGGCTTTATTGGAAGATGACGGCGTAACCATTTCCGATGCGCTGCTGGCTCCCAATCCGACGGCTGTGGCGGTGCCCACAACCAAGCCGGCCGGCAAGCCCAGCGCACCGGCGAATCCGACGTTAATGCCGCAATAGGTGCCTCATGGCTGCAGGCCTGTACGAGAGACCAGATCGTCGGATCTGCGGTCCAGCATGGATGGGCACCAAGGGTTGGCCCGATGGGCAGAAAACATGATTGATTCGTCCGGTCGAAGATTTATTGGGTTGTTGGACCCACAACGTGATGGACTTTATACGCGGGCGTTGGCGGCTACGGGTTCTGCGGGTAGCGCGGAAACCTGTATTCAGCGTGCCGTGCGCGGGGCCTTTCGGGAATTCGTGCAGGGCCAGGTACCGCGGGAATTTCCGGCATGGATGCAGCGTCATCTGGAAGACCAGATCCAGGCGATGGCCTCAACGGAATTGTCCGTTGGAGCAACAACACCGACGGTGCCAGCCACGGACGCGATGCCGGCCGATGTCTGGGCGAGAGTAGCGGCCGCCATTCAAATTGAATCGGTAAAAATTCACGGTGCCACCGAAGAAGGCGATGAGGCTCTACTGGCGTATGATCCGCTGCTGGTCCCGAAAAAAAAGTCGCCGCCGACCGATGACCTTTCGGATGGTCTGAATCTTTCGCCCTGGAGCAGGTTCGTGGTGGCCGCCGCCATTGTGCTGATTATTGGTGTGGTGGCCACGGTGGTCTTGACCACCCACCATGCTCCGCCTGAGGGCCAGACCCCGGCGACCCAACCGACCACCACACGGCCCGTGCCGTGACGGGTCTACAGGCGATGGAGCTAAGGATGAATGATTCCTCATCGGCGGTCCAAGAGGGGGCAACGCGCCGGCACGTACTTAACATTTGCGGACAACGCCTGGAGCTTATCGCGCCGGACAACCCCGATGCGCTACTGGATGATCCGTTGGTGGAGCAGCGGTACCGTCTGGATAATTATATGCCATACTGGCCGGTGGTTTGGCCGGCCGGGCTGATGCTGGCCCAGGCTATTCTCACCGGCACGGATTCGCCGCCGGTACCGCCGTCCTCTGGTGGTGCGGTGTTGGAGCTTGGCTGTGGTCTGGGGGCGGCGGGAATTGCCGCCGGTGGCCGGGGGTGGCATGTGACGTTTACCGACTACGATGCTCAGGCCGTAGCTTTTGCGAGGCGCAATGCTTTGCTCAACGGCATACCACCGGACCGGATGGATGCGCTGGAAATGGACTGGCGAAAACCGCTGGCAAAAACGTTTTCCTGGATCATCGCGGCCGATGTTTTATATGAACGTCGGCTGCATCCATTACTGTTGACGGCGCTGGGGCAGTTGCTGGCGCTCGGAGGTTGCGCCTGGATCAGCGATCCGCTGCGCAATTCCGCCCAGGATTTTCCGTTGGCGGCGGTGGCTGCGGGATTTGCCTGTACGGAAGTTCCGCTGGAGCGTGGCGAGCAGGGGTTGCTGCAGAAGGGCACTTTGTACATCCTGCGGCACGCCAAGCAAAGGTTTTGAGATTGGGGGTCGAAGATCGTGGAACCTGAGCGTTTTTTTTTGCCGCACATTGCAACCGGCAGTGGTCAATTGCCGGTGGATCAGGCCCATCATGCCCGTCATGTTTTACGGCTGAAAACCGGCGACACCGTGATTATTTTCGACGGTCAGGGACATTGGGCCACCGCGGAGATTGAGTTGGTTGCTGGATCGGGGGTACTGGTCCATTGCAGTACGGTCCAGGAAAGTCGGCGTGCGGGGCCACAGTTGACGCTGGCTACGGCGGTGCCAAAATTGGATCGGGCTGATTTTTTAGTGGAAGCCGCCAGCCAGCTCAATGTTGATGTTCTTCAATGGCTGGACTGTCAGCGGAGCGTGGTGCGGCCCGATGGACAGGGGAATAAAATTGCCAAATGGCGGCGTTTGGCGGTTGAATCGGCTAAGCAGTGTGGGCGGAATCATCTTTTGCGGATAGAGCCGATGTTGCCGGTGGAGGCGGTGTTCAAATCGCTGGATCGGTCCAATGGGATGTGGGCGGATACCCGATCTGAATTGACTTTGGCCCGGGCATGGGATGATTGGAAGAAGACCAGCGCCGGCGGAAATTCGCCATCCTCGCGTGGTCTGACCGTGTTCATCGGCCCGGAAGGGGGGTGGAGCGATACGGAAGTGCGGATGTTTCAGGACCGAGGAGCCGTGGGCGTGCGTCTGGGGCTGAATATCCTGCGGATAGAAATTGCGGCGATCGCGGTGGCGGCGATCCTTGGTTGCGGCTAAACGATCCATCATAATAATAAGGGCCATCGAGGCGCGGTGTGCGTTCGCGTGAGCTTGGGTTCGGATGATTGCTGTAATGACTTCGGATTCTTTGACTTGGGGTTTATGATGCAAAAACAGGAAGAACTTATTTTACGCCACCAGGCGGCGCTCATTGGCAATTACGGAAAACTGCCGGTGGTATTTCATCGCGGGCAAGGTTCACACCTGTGGGACGTAAACGGCAAAGAATATCTGGATCTGTTTGCGGGATTCGGCGGCACCATTTTAGGCCACTGTCATCCGGCCTTGGTGAAGGCGGTGACGCAACAGGCCAACACGCTCTGGCAGGTGGGCAATCAGTTTTATACCGAGCCGCAGATCCGTCTGGCGGAACAATTGCGGAGCAAAGCTTTTGCCGGCCAGGCATTTTTTTGCCAGAGTGGCGCAGAGGCCGCCGAGGCGGCTATCAAGCTGGCCCGGATTTCCGCCGGACCCGATCGCTTCAAAATTATCTCCATGCACAAGAGCTTTCATGGACGCACGATGGGTGCGCTTTCCGCCACTGCCGGCCCCGCCCAGCAAGGCTTTGCACCCCTGGTGCCGGGTTTTACGCACGTGCCCTTCAATGATATAGCCGCGGTGGAACGGGCTATTGATGCGCAAACCGCGGCGGTTATGGTAGAGCCTGTTCAGGGCGAAGGCGGCATCAACATGCCCAATCCCGGATACCTTCAGGCCTTGCGGGCATTGTGTGATCGAACCAACGTGGCCCTGATCTTTGATGAGGTCTGGGTGGGACTCGGGCGGACGGGGGAATATTTCGGGCATCAAAATTTTGGTGTTACCCCGGATATTATGACACTGGGTAAGGCGCTGGGCGGTGGGTTGCCGGTTGGGGCGATTCTGGCCCGGCCAGAGCGCGCGGCCTATTTCAAGCCCAGCACTCATGGTAGCACGCTCGGTGGCAATCCCATTTGCGCCGCCGTGGCCGCGGCCGTGCTTGATGAATTGGAAAAGGAACAATTGCCGCAGCGGGCCAAGCGATTGGGTGCGGTGGCGGCGGTAAAGCTTGAATCGTTCAAAAACCGGGCGAAAATCGCAGACATTCGCGGCTGCGGTCTTTTTATCGGGGTGGAACTGGTGGCGGCGGATGCCCTGCCGGTCGTGCAGGAAACGCTCAAACACGGCCTGATAATCAACGTCACTCAAAAGAACGTGCTCCGTATATGCCCTGCTTTAACCATTGAAGAAAATGATCTGCTGCGGGGTCTGGAAAGTCTGGATGCTTGTCTGGCCAGCATTTAATTGCGGGCGGTGGCGTTAGGATTTCGCCCGTCGCGTGGATAGAATACAGGGTGGAAGACGGCTGGGCACCGCCGGGGCGGTCGGCACCAATGCCCTTGGCGGAGCCGGACGGGAAAGGCGCGGTGTGTGTATGTTTGGCAATGATTGCGTGAAATGTGGACGACCGGCGGTGGTGCACCTGACCGAGGTTACCAAAGCCGACGATGGCACAAAGAGTCTTATCCAGATTGATTTGTGCCTGGAACATGCGGTTCAGGGCGGTTGGGTGGGGGCCATCCCGGTAGTGGGTCAAGTGCCTTCGGGGGTTGTCACCACCAAAACACCGGTCTTGCCCAAAACTGGGCATTCCAGTAGTGCCGGTTTGCCTGCGGGAGATGCGCCGACGACCAAGGCGCTTGACCGTGAGGCGGCTTGCCCCAATTGCGGTATGACCTGGCAGGAATTTATCAAACGCGGACTCATGGGTTGTCCTAACGATTACGCCTTCTTCGAAGCCGAGCTTATGGACTTGGTTAAAACCTCCCAAGAGGGTGCCTCGCAGTCTGTTGGAAAATTGCCGCCCGGTTTGGGTGAGGGTGAGGCCGCCCGGCGGGCCTCGATTGCGCGGCTGGAGCATCAATTGGCCATGGCGCTGGAGGGCGAAAAATATGAGCAGGCGGCTCGGCTGCGTGATCAGATTACTGAACTCTCGCAAGCCGGTGTCGGCAAACCGTAAGGTCGGCGAACTTTCGTCGTAAAGGTCGCCCAGTGCTGTGGTCGGGGGTGCTGTTGGGCATGATTTCCGGTTGAAGACGCCGCAGGATCGGACCGTCTTCAAGCCCTGTCGGCTTAGGCTCTGGGGTTTTGTTTAATCTCCGGCCAACCGACACCATGCCGTAACCCGGCCTGATACGGCGTGGTTTTTGAGCTAAAACCAGCACCTCCAGGCTGGAAGGTCGCAGGTGCATGCACAGCGGCTTTGCGGATAAAAAGGATCTGATTTTGAGTGATCCCAGTTATAGTGTTTCGGTTGCCTCCGCCCTGCCGGGCGCGGCTTGGCACGCCGGCGCTGCGCTAGGCTCGTTGGCGGCGGCCGCCGCCGCCACCTTGGGCTGGGGCACCTTTTCGGTTGGCAGCGGTTTATTTATTCCAGTCGCCGATCGGGTGGAAATGCCGGGTGCCGTCGCGCTTAGCTTTGATGACGGTCCGCACGAAGAATTCACGCCGCGTTTGCTGGATCTTTTGAGCGAACATCAGGCCAAGGCTTCATTTTTCCTCATCGGCCGATACGTGGCCCAATCCGCGAAACTCGTGCGGCGCATGGTGGATGAAGGCCATACGGTGGGCAATCATACCTGGGACCATCACCGCGATGGTTTGCTGGGCGGACGGGACTACTGGGACCAGCAGATCAGGATGGGGGAACAAGCCATCGGCGACGCCATCGGCAAACGTCCGCTTTTTTTTCGTCCGCCGCTGGGGTTTAAAACGGCGACGCAGGCCGGCGTACTACGGCAGCGCGGCTATCAGGTGATCAGTTGGCGTTTGCGCGCCTTTGATACCTTGCCGCTGTCCGCAGCGACAATTGCCTGCCGTGTTTTTACCCATGTTCGTCCCGGCGATATTGTCACCATGCACGATGGTCTGGAGCCGCAGCGCCGGAACCAATCTCAGGCCCGCACCTGCCAGGCCATGGCGGATATCTTGGCCCACCTGCAGCAGCGCGGCCTGCAGTGTGTTTCTCTGGAAACAGGGTTGCATCGCCCGGCTTACCATAGTTAAACCCCACCCGGAAACAAGCTTGGCACAAGCCGACATCAGCCCGTGGGCAGCATGCTGCGCAGGCGGCTGATGAGTGAGGGCAAGCGGTTGATCACCTCGTCGACATCCTCCGTGGTGGTGAAGGCGGAGAGTGAAAACCGCACGGCCCCGTGAGCCTGGGTTTCAGCGATGCGCATGGCCCGCAATACGTGCGATGGCTCCAGGGATCCGCTGGAGCAGGCGGCTCCGGCGCTGACGCAGATCTCGTGCTGACTTAGCAGCAGTAAGATGGCCTGGGCTTCCAGTCCGGTAAAACTGATATTGGTGGTGTTGACCACACGGTGCTGCGGATCTCCGTTGACGGAGGTATCCGGTACCGCCGCGAGAATGCCTTTTTCCAGCCGGTCACGCAGGGTGGCTATCCGCACGGTGTATTCGGGCGAAGAGATATCTTTTGCGGCGCGGCGGGCGGCCGCGCCCAGGCCGACAATTGCAGGCACATTTTCGGTCCCGCCGCGACGATCCCGCTCCTGCGGCCCGCCGCGTAGCAGGGGTTGCCAGGGGGTTCTGCGTTTTACCAGCAGCGCTCCAATGCCCTTGGGGCCATGAAACTTATGGGCGCTCACCGAGAGCATATCCACCGGCAAAGAAGCCAGGGCAATGGGTACCTTGCCCGCAGCCTGTACGGCGTCGGTATGGAACGGCACCCGGTGGCCGGCGGCGAGCGCTCCGATGGCCTTAATATCAAAAATGACGCCGGTTTCGTTGTTGGCCCACATCACGCTTAGCAAGGCTACATCCGGATTGGCCAGATGGTCTTCCAGGGACGCCATATCCAAGTGGCCGCGCCCATTGACGGGAATTTCGATGATGTGATAACCGGACGCAACCAGTGCCAGCAAGGGCTCCCGCACAGCGCTGTGCTCCACCGTGGAGGTGATGATGGTCTTTTTATCCGGGCGAGCCGCCAGGGTACCCAGAATTGCAGTATTATCCGCCTCCGTGCCGCCGCTGGTGAAAATTACCTCGCTGATATGACATCCCAGCATGGCAGCCACCTCATAACGGGCCTGTTCCACCGCCTGTCGGCTTTCCTGGCCGAGGCGATGCATGCTCGACGGATTGCCATACTTTTCCCCCAGCCAGGGTTGCATGGCCGCTAGAACCTCGGGATGAATCTGGGTGGTGGCGTTGTTATCAAGATAAATCATCGCCAATGATTATAGCGGGAAACGCGGTGGGAGGGGGGGGCGTGTAGCTGCCGTGAGAGCGGCCAGAAGCTCTGGTCAAAGGACGAAAGAAAAAGGACGGCTGGCACCGCCGATGCCAGCCTTGGCGACGCGGCCGTTACCGTGGGCAGGGCAGGGGCGGTGGACCGCCCGATTCGCCAAAAGAGCCGGTTTGGATTATACTTTTCGCAGGTGGGCCTAGGGCCCAGGAGATCAAAAAAAACGGATGGAAACGCGCATCATTGGAGGATCGCCATGTTGGATCAGGACGCCAGAATAACCGACCTGCAAATTGAGACCGAACTTCAAGAAAGCTACCTTACTTATGCCATGAGCACGATCATGGATCGTGCTCTGCCCGATGTGCGTGATGGCTTAAAGCCATCGCAACGACGCATTCTGGTGGCGATGAATGATCTGCAGCTTGGCCCGCGCAGCAAGCACCGAAAATGTGCGAAAATCGCCGGCGATACCTCCGGCAACTATCACCCGCACGGCGAAGCGGTGATCTATCCTACGCTGGTGCGTATGGCCCAAAGCTGGAACATGCGGCACCTGCTGGTCGACGGCCAGGGCAATTTTGGCTCCATTGACGGCGACCCGCCCGCGGCCATGCGTTACACCGAAGCACGCATGGCCGAAGCCTCCGCGGAACTGATGGAAGATATTAAAGAAGACACCGTCGATTTCATTCCCAACTATGATGAAGTCCGGATGGAGCCCACGGTCCTGCCCAGCAAATTTCCTAATCTGCTGGTGAACGGTGCCCAGGGCATTGCGGTGGGTATGGCTACCAGTCTGCCGCCGCACAACCTGCGAGAAGTGTGTGATGCCATCATCAAAGTGATTGACAATCCGGATTGTACCCTTAAAGAATTGATGAGAATTGTCAAAGGGCCGGATTTTCCCACCGGTGGAGTGATTTGCGGACGCAGCGGTATTTTGTCCGGCTACGAGACCGGCCGGGGCCGTATTACGGTGCGGGGCCGCGTGCATACCGAACAACTCAAGGGCGGGCGGGAGCAGGTGGTGATTTCGGAAATTCCTTATCAAGTGCTTAAAAAGACCATCATTGAGTCGATTGCCGAGCAGGTCAAGGAAGAAAAAATCAAGGATATTTCCGATGTTCGCGATGAATCCGACCGCGAACACGCGGTACGTGTCGTGGTGGAGTTGAAGCGTGACGCCGATCCCAATGTGGTGATCAATCAACTCTATCAGTTCACGCCGCTGCAGAGCACCTTTTCGATCATCAACATTGCCCTGGTGAACCGTCAGCCGCGGACTCTAAGTCTCAAAGAACTGGTGGAACTGTTCATCGCGCATCGCAAGGAAGTGATTCGCCGGCGCACCATGTTCCGGCTTAAAAAAGCCCGCCAACGCGCCCATATTTTGGAAGGCTTGATATTGGCTCTGGCCGATATTCATGGCGAAGAAGCCGGGGGCCGAGCGGCTAAGGTTGACGTGATGGGCGTCATTGAACTGCTGCGCAACCGCAAAATCAGCCCGGATGTGCCCACCGCCAAGGCCAATCTGATGAAGAAGAAATTCACCATCGGCGAAAGTCTTTCGTGGAAAGCCGCCATTCCCAAGGCCTTCAAAAAACGTATTGATGAAGCCGTCGCCCGGAGCGGCGGGATGTTGCTTTCTTCCGCGCAGGCCGACGCCATTCTTTCCATGCAGCTCCAGCGGCTGGTGGGTCTGGAAATTGACAAGCTGACCGAAGAATACAACAAACTCGTCGCGGAAATTGAAGATTATGAATTGATCTTAAGCGACGAAAAGCGTGTGCTGGACATCATCCGTGAAGACACCATCGAGCTTAAGGAAAAATACGGCGACAACCGCCGCACGGAAATCACCAACGACGCCACCGACATCAACATTGAAGACCTCATTGCCGATGAACAGGTGGTGGTGACCATCAGCCATGAGGGCTACATCAAGCGTATGCCGCTGGATACGTATCGTAAACAAGGCCGCGGCGGGCGGGGGGTCATTGGCTCGGATTCCAAGGAAGGCGATTTTATTGAACATCTGTTCATCGGTTCCACCCATGATTACCTGATGTTTTTCACCAATCTGGGCCGCTGCTACTGGCAGAAAGTTTATGATGTTCCGCAGATGAGCCGGCAAAGCAAGGGCCGGGCCATTGCCAATCTGGTGGAAATGAAAGCGGAGGAAAAGCTGGCCGCGGTACTCGTGGTGCGCGATTTTGAAGACGAGGCCAAACATCTGGTCATAACCACCAGCAACGGCACCATCAAGAAAACCCTGCTTAAGGCTTTTGCCAATCCGATGAAGCGCGGCATCATCGCGATCGGTTTGGAGAGCGGCGATCAGGTGATTGATGTGGGCGTTACCAACGGCAAAGACCAGATCGTACTCGGAACGCGCAGCGGCATGGCCGTGCGTTTTGAAGAAGGGGAGGTTCGTGATATGGGGCGGCAGGCCGGGGGCGTGCGCGGCATAGAACTGGAAAAGGGTGACCAGGTGATTGACATGGTCATCATTCCGCAGGGCCTGGATCACGGCGACAACCAGGTGACGCTGCTGACCGCTTGCCAGCATGGCTACGGCAAACGGACCCGTATTGAAGAATACCGGTTGACTCACCGTGGCGGCAAAGGCGTTATCAACATCCGCACGACCGACCGCAATGGCCCGGTGGTGGCGGTCAAGGCGGTGACGGATAATGACGAACTGATGATGATTACCAAAGGCGGCCAGGTGGTCCGAATAGGCATCACCGGCGAATTGCGCGAAATGGGCCGTGCAACTCAGGGCGTGCGACTGATTCGCCTGGAGCCTGATGATATTCTGGTAAGCGTGGCCCGCGTGGTGCCGGAAGACAAAGACGATGAAGCTACCCCGCTGTTGGATAACGCGGGGAAGTGAGAAGGTGGAATCGCGTTTCCGCAACAGGCCGCAAGAGCGGCCGGCTTTGTTGGCAAGCCGTGCGGTCGAACCTTGGCCTGGGCTTCGACGCAGACGCGGTCTTGACGGCGAGCTTCGATACGGTGAAAATCCGCAGCGGCTTAGTACGAGGTGGCATGTGGCAAATCCGGATAACGCCCATTCTGGATCCGTGAAAAAGATTTCGGTAATCGTGCCGGAAAACCCCTTTGTTCGTGACGGCTCCGGAAGTGTGCAACATTGTTTGGCTGCATTAAACGTGGCGGATCTGATGGAATGGTGGCCGGGCACTCCGCATTCACCGCACCGGGATCCGAAAAAGGTGCGAGCAATTCAGCGTGCTTTGGATTGGAAAAGAGTCGCACATATCGCCGCCTATCTTCTCCAGAAGGAAATTGTGGACGCACCCAAAAAACTCGACACGCATTTTCGTGGGATTTACGGTCCGAAAGCGGGGGAGCCCGGACGGCAATGGCCACCGAAAGTGCCGAACGTGGTCGGATTCGAAAAGAGCACATATCCAACCTTCTCAAACGTGTTGTTGCATGTCAATGGTGCCAGAGTCAAGGAATTAGAGGACGGTGTCGCACAATTGAAGTTCGATGCCAACGACGAGGATCTAAATTTCTCTGTCATTGACGGGCAACATCGCATCAACGGGGCTTTTTTTGCCGTCAACCTCCTTAACGAGGGGAAGGAAAAAAACAAGCTGGCGAGGTGGGACATCCCTGCGGAAATATTCCTCAACTTGGACGAGCCGAAAGGGCCTCCTCGGCGGCAGGCTCAGATATTCATTGACGTAAATTTTAATCAGAAAAAGGTTGACCGATCGCTCGTGGCCGACCTCTTTCCCACCGCACGCGGTGCGACTGCAACTCTTGATGATAAGCAGCAGTGCAAAAACAACTTCGTGTTTTTATGGGCCAGTGGCTGTGGGCACAAGTCGAGGCCGGATGATGTAGCTCCAATTTGGACAGATGGGGAGTCGTTCA
>JAJYZF010000060.1 GCA_021800165.1 Planctomycetota bacterium
GTCTCCATCTGGAATGTGGATCGGAACAATCGAAGCAAGAAGATCGACTGGCAGTTCAAAACGCCCGACGCACGCATCAAACTACGCCGACTTTACCCTCAGATTCAAATGGAGTGAACCACTAGCCCACCCCACGTGCATGGAGGTCTGAAATCAAGGCTCTCTGGTCGGCAGCCGTGAATTCACAAAGCGCGGTCCAAGCTTAACGAACATGCGCTCCCACGCCAAATAAAGGGCTTGGGCAATGGACAACCGGCCTTGTCGGGCCAGAGCCTGATATTGAGCGATGGTTTTTCCATTGTAATGCCCCAGCCAGCCACAGGCGATGGCTCTGGATTGCAGGAGAAAAGTTTGTTCCTGTTGGGGGCTGCACGAAAGCGGAAAGGTTTCTTCGATGACCACCGGCTTGCCGACGGTGCATTTGCGCAGGCCGATCATGGCCTCCGACAAATCTTTGGAATTGGGGTAAATATGCACGCTGATAAAATCAAGATGCGGGGCAATCACCCTGGGCACAAAGCCCGAGAGCCATTTCCACCCTTTTACCCAGGGTAAAAGGCCCACGGTAATCAAGGTATGTTTATCCCGCAGGCGAATGGCTCGGGTCATGGCCTGAATCCAACGCACCGCCAATTTTTTGCGTCCACCCGGGCCAGGCTTTAGGGCAATGTATTGCAGAAAATCATAACCGCCGAAGGAACTGTTCGGCTGCCACGCACCCGGCGGGCGTTGACCAGCCGGCGAGAGCGGCTCGTTGACCAGGTCATAGCAAAATACGGCCGGGCTGGAAGCACATTCTGCGGCCACCAGTCGCCAAAATGTTTCCTGGGCCGCCCAGCGCCGCCGCTGGTCCATGGCGTTGTACCATTTTGGGGTGGCGGCCCGGCGGTAACACCCCAAGCCCGTGATATCCAGGTACAGGCCGGTGCGTTGGGCCAAGGCTAAAAGTGCCGCCAACGCTTTGAATTGCCGCCGGTCGGGTTGATTCGGGCCGCGCATGAAGCGGCCATATTGCAGATGCACCCGTACCACGTTGGCTCCCATGGCCTTCATGTTGTGAAAGTCCCGCACCACCGTTGGCCAATGCTTGATCCAGTAATGCTCGAGCAGGTGAGACCGACCGTAATTAAATCCCCACGGATGAAACGGCTGGTGCGATTGGGCCAGCATAAACCCGCGCGAATTCGGAGCCACCACAATTCTTTGCATCGGTGGGGCCGCCGCCAGGCAAGGCCGGGGCGCGATAGCGATACACCCGAGCAATAATGCTCTCCAGCCCCACGTGATCCCGTGAGACTGGAATATCCGAAGAAAAGACAACGACAACCGTCGCATGGCCAGTGGTTCTCCTTGCCCTGATCTTACCATTCTGGCGAACCAGAGAAAACGCATCATGGAACCACCAAGGCGCTTACGCGGTGGTGCGTTCGTGCAGACGCAGGGTCCACGGGGTAGCGGTGGTCTCTTCGAAAACCACCAGGGTGTTCACCTTTTGGAGCAGTTCCTTGGGCAGATGATAGTAGCACTGCACCGGCTCTCCGACGGGGCTGCCGGGGCTCAGGACGTTTTCGTCACCGGTTTCCTTCTGTTCCAGCGCCGGCACCTGCCAGTAGCGCCCCAAGTGGTGGCCATTAAGATAAAACATGCCCTTGTAGAGCGAACCGGGATGAATGGCGTACCCCAACGCGGTGGACGGTAGCGGACCAAAGGTGGTGCGGAACCAGCGTAGTGGAGCACTGGTGCGCGGCCTAAGCCTGCGCCATCGGACCAGTTGGCCGGGGAGTTCCTGAAAACACCGCAGGTATTCCCCCATCAAGCCCACCGAAAGTTGCCAGGTCAGCCGGGTGGGTCGGCCGTCGATGGCAACGTCGCCGATCAAGCCTTTTTTCTCTTCGGTCATGGGGGCATCGATCATCCAGTCGCCCTTGATCAGGCCGAGGGCCGAAACCAGAATTTGCAGAGTGTTGCGTCCTGGGCGCAAGCGGATGTTATACGTATGTTTCCACTGTTCCCCGGTATTGTTTTCCAGCAGCCTGGCGGGTTGGCGGCCCACGCACACACCGTTGAGAAACACGGTGGAAAAATCGCGCACCATCGGCAGGGTCAGGGTGATTGTGCGGGCCACGGCGCTGGTAAGTTCGGTGTTGTAGAAGGCGTAATCGGTGAGATCCCGGGTATGGGGCAGCATGGATACCGGCCGATCCAGGGTTATGCCGGGCAATTCCGGCCGCACCAGGGGTTCGGTAAATTCCCGCCAATTCAGATCCAGCTCCAGCGGCTTCCAGCCGCGGCGGATCAACCGCGTGGGCTGTTCATGAGAGGAAAAAATAACGCGTGTCCGGCCGCCGGCTTGTTTGAGCAACTGGGCCGATTGCGGCTCCATATGCAGCGCTTTGTGGCCTGCGGTGACAGCGGCGGGTACCTTTTGGCTGTTGACGGCCAACAACAGTGATTCGTTACCGTGTTTGAAGGTGTACACGGCCAGTTGCGGCAGGGACTGTCCTTCCAGCGGAGGCACCAGCACGTTGATCTTGGGGTCACGACCGGTAAGCAAAAACGCCTTGTTGGCCAGAATGGCCTGATGCAGGCGGCCCAGATGCCGCGATTTGCTGGTGGGCAGGCCGTATTCATCCAGTGGAGCGTCAAAATCGTACGAGGTGGTTTGCAAATACATGGCTTCGCGTGCGAAATTGGTGCCGCCAAACCACATATAATAATTCACCCCGGTGCCACCGGCGGCCAAGAACCGCAGCACGTTATAGGCGATCTCGCGGCGATCGCGGGTATGGTGGCGATAGCCGAAAATGTCGTACCAGCCGGGCCAATTTTCCGTCCACAGGGCCGGTTGGTCGGGATGGTGCATGCGGTGCTTGGCCACGGCCTTGGCCACCAGAAAACCGTTGAGGGTGGAAATGACGCCTTCGGCCTGACCTTCGCACATGATCATCGGAACCGTAAGCCCGAGTATGGGGGCCAGGGAGGCACACCATTGGACGTAGGCCTGCCCATCGCGGCCGTAGCGGGCGGCGACATTGTTGTATTCATTTTCCAACTGGGCAAGAATAATCGGCCCGCCCCGCGTGGCCTGATATTCGCCGACTTTGGCCATCAGCACTTTGCACCATTCCAGCATGTGATGCTTGAAGGGTTCGTTGTTGGTGCGCGCCACCAGACCCTTGACATCCAACAGCCATGGCGGCAGGCCGCCGAAATTGGTTTCCGCGCAGATATACGGGCCGATGCGCAGGATGACATGCAATTTCTGCTGGTGGCATAAATCCAGGAAATGCGGCAAATCGAGCCGGCCGGTAAAATCGTAATGTCCCCGTTGGTGTTCATGGAGATTCCAGAACACGTAGGTTTCTATGGTATTAAGCCCGGCCTTTTTGGATTCCTGTAAAATCGTAGGCCACATCGCCGGCGTCGCCCGCGGGTAATGGACCGCGCCGGAAATAATAATCTCCGGCTTGTTGCCGATGAGAATAGCCCTGGAATTGTACGATACAGTGACCATAAATTTTCCTTTAAAAAAGGTGAGGGAGGGTGGTTACACCAAGGCGATTTTGAGGGTAACCAGGCCATACGCTGGAACCTCAACCTGGATGGTGTTATTGCTATGGGCTGCCGTGGATTTCTCTAGTGGCCTCTCCAGCAAATCCACCTCCTGCACCTGCTTCACCTGGCCGAGCATATCCGCAGGGCATTGGATACGAGCGGTCTGGGCCTTGTCGGCGGGATTGAACAGGCGCACGATGACGGCATTTCCGACTTCGGCCTTTTTTATGCAGGAGAGGACCACGGTTTCCGGCTGCACCTCCACAAAGGTGCCGACCTGCGGCAGGGTGCCTTCATGCACATCCGTGCCGATGATCCGAAGGGTATGGTTGAATTCCCGGCCGATCGTAACCGCTTTGGCCACGGACATATCGCCGAGAAATGGCTGTAACGCGACATGGGCTTCATGCTGGCCGATTTCCGGCAAAATATCCGGGTCGTAGCTGCTGCGAATCAGCGTAAGACGCAGGGTATTGGCCGCAAGAGAATGGCCATACTTACAATCGTTAAGCAGCAGGCAGCCGCCCAGGCCCTTGCCGCATCGGCCGCGCACCGAAGCCCATTGCAGCGCGGGCACTTCTTCACCGTGGTGGAGAGGGCGGTCCACCGCGCCAAACGGTATTTCATAACGGGCAGCGGGGTTTTCAATGGCCAGCGGAAACGCCAGCCGCAGCGTGGGCACACCGGTTTGCGGCGTGCCGCGCTGGAACCACACCGCGCTCCAGTGCAGATACAATTTGGGATCCCCGGCCCGCAGTTCATAGACCAGTGTGCCGGTGGATTCACGCACCTGCCAATCCACTTCAATGGTGGCCTTGTACGGTCCTTTCAGGCCGCGGCGCACTGCCGTAACGGCCGGAATTTCCACCGGGCCGGTGTGGTCGATACACCAGGCGGTCATGCCGTGTGGCCGTTCAACGGCATATTCCAACGTGGCGGCACCGGGCTTTTGGTCGATGATGGCATGGCCGCTGACCTTGTCGACCAGCGATAGAATTGCGCCGGTGGTGGGGTCAATTTCCACGCGCAGCAGATCGCTTTCCAGCCCTTCGATGCTGCGTTCCGCAATGGCATACGGACAATGATGGACCAGGCCGATTTGTCTGGCCAGGGACATCGGTGGTTCGGCCGACGCCTCAGTGATGGTGTATTGGGCGTAGCCGAGCCCCGGAACCGTGACCGGAAACGCCAAGGTGACAAATTCATGGCCCCAGTAGGCCCCGGTTTTCACTACTTGTGTAGCCAGATGGCGGCCGTCCGGCCTGCGGACGGAAAAGGATTTCGACTTTAAGACAAGATCGCCGGCGGGGGCGTTGTCCCAGATCACCGCTTCCACAACTTCGCTGCGGGTATGGCTGGTGGGGTTAAAAAGCACAAAAGGCCGCGGGCCGCTGCCACAGCTTTGTTCGGAGAGCGGCAGGTGTCCATCCACGGCCTGAAAGCCCACACCCGCACCCAGCCCATCGGTGAGGCTGGATGGCGGTACCCGCAAGGCCACTGTGCCGGCATCGTTGTGGGAAGTATTAATCAGCGTCGCCAAATGGCGCCAGGCCCGCAGTTCCGCCTGACTCGTGGTGGCCATGGTCTTTTGAAAAAGTCCATGCGTGTACGTGCGGGTATCGTGCACACCCGAGCCGGGCAAAATGTCGTGGAATTGAGAAAACAAGGTATCCCGCCAGGCTTGCAGCAAAGCTACGCCCGGACTGGTCTGACCATCGACCAAGTCGGCCAGTGTGCTGGCCAATTCAACATCCAGAAGGCGATTTTCAGCCAATCGGTTGGCCTTTTTGATGAGGGTTTGGGTGGTGTAGCAACCCGTAAATTCGGTGTTGAGTTCCCCATGGATGACCGGGAGTTTATCGCCCTGTTTTTCCAACTGCTGAAAAAACGCCCGGGCGGTGGAAAATTGCACTGCGGGGAAAATCGGCCAGGTGTTCATATCGATGGCCCGGACAATATCGCGGCGGGTAGGCCCACCACCATGATCGCCCACTCCGTAGACGATCATGAAATCCCGTCCGCCGGTCAACTGCACAAAGTTCAAGAACTGCCCCATGAAACCGGGCGTTATTTGGCCGTTGTAACCCTGCTCCATATCATTGCGCACCAGCACCCGCGAACCATCCGGCCCCTGCCACCAGAAAGCGCCGGGTTTTTGAGCGGTATGGACGCCGGGCCGATGCAGGTAAAGGTATTTGACTGCGCCGCGGGTAAGGTACGTCGGTACGCTGGCCGCATGACCGAAGGTATCCGGGGCCCAGTCTATGGGTACATCCTCCGGGTGCAGGTTAAAGAGTCGCTGCATGTATTCACGGGTGTAAAGAAGATGCCGACACAAACTTTCGCCGCTGGCGAGATTTTTATCCCCTTCCACCCAATGGCTTGCCGTCACTTCCCAGCGCCCTTCCTCAACCCGACGGGCGATTTGTTTAAGCATGTCGGGTCGATGTTCTTCAATCACAGCGTAGGTGCTGGCCTGGCTTTGCGATAATTTAAAGTCAGGATATTGGTCCATCAGTTTCAGCGCGGTGGTAAACGTATCGACGATAATCGCCACTGTTTCCGGCCAGGACCACATCCAGTTCATGTCAATATGGGCATGGCCCACGCAGTGAATTGTGTAGGATTTGGCCGTTTTGGCCATAGGTTCCAGCAACTCTTCAACCGTGGTTACCGCGGCGGCGATGGTCTCCGGGTGACCGGTTTGCACGGCCGGCATGAGGTGGGTTTGCGCCTTTTGGATCAGGGGCTGCCAGGTGGCGGCGTGATTGGGGAAAAGTTGGCAGAGTTGCCCGGCAAATTTCATTTGGGCATCCATGCGTTCCACCAGATGTTGACATTGCTGCGCCGTTTGGCGCACCACCGCGGGGAGATTCACCGGATTCATGTTGTTGTTTCCTTGTCAGCGATGCCCGCCCAGCCAAGGCCAACCCTTGAGGGCGACGGCGGCTGATTATGGTATACGAGACGCGGGTTTGATGCCATGCGTCGTCTTGCCTTCGTGGCTGCGGGACGGGGGCACCGCGGCCCGAGAGAAGGAGAAAATAGAGAGTTGAGCCACGACTGCCGGCTCCTGCCCCGAGGTGGCGGGAAGTTTCGGCATCCCTGCCTTAACAGGAGCGATCAAGCAAGACGGCGCAATAGGCGCTGCGCGGGGGACGACGATGGGGGCAGGCCGCCGACTGCTGCTTTGCCTTGGGAACGCACTGCCGGTATTGTGGTGGTTGGTTTTGGCAGCATCATACAGAGGATTTTCCGATGGCCGGCACTGGCAGCGATACTCCGTTTAAGATTGAAGTTTCTGCGCGCATCAAGCGCTTGCCGCCTTATTTATTTGCCAGCATCAACGCGCTTAAGGCGCAGAAGCGCCGCGCCGGGTCGGACGTGATTGATCTGGGCATGGGCAACCCCATTGACGCCTCGCCTGAATTTGTGATTGATAAGCTCGCCCAAGCGGCGCGCGATCCGCACAATCACCGCTATTCGGCCAGCATCGGCATCTTTAACCTACGGCGTGAAGTTGCCTTGAAATACAAACGCCGGTATGGGGTGGAATTAGATCCGGAAACGCAGGTGGTGGCCACCATCGGCAGCAAAGAGGGCTTTTCCCACCTGATGCTGGCCTTGTTGGGGGCGGGCGATACCGTGGTGGTGGGCGATCCGGCTTATCCCATTCATGTGTATGCCGTGGCCCTGGCTGGCGGGAATGTCATCAGCGTGCCGCTGGGCAATGATGATGCGTTTCTGGAGCGCATTGAGCATGTGTTACGAAACCTCTTCCCGCGGCCCAAGCTGATGATTCTCAATTATCCGCACAATCCTTCGGCGATGACGGTGGAGCCTGAATTTTATCAGAATGCCGTGGCCCTGGCGCGGCGGTACAATGTCCTGATCATCAGCGATTTTGCCTATGGCGAAACATGTTTTGACGGGTATCGGGCTCCATCTTTTCTGGCCACGCCCGGGGCGGTGGACGTAGGGGTGGAATTTTCGACCATGAGTAAGCCGTACAACATGGCCGGCTGGCGGGTGGGATTCTGTTGCGGCAATCCGGAAATGGTACGGGCCCTGGCGACCATCAAGGGTTACTACGATTATGGCCACTTTGCCCCCATTCAAATCGCCAGTATTCTGGCTTTGCGCAAAGGGGACGACTTTGTCGCCCAGCAGGCGGCGATTTATCAAAAACGACGCGATGTGCTGGTAGCGGGTTTGCGCAAAATCGGCTGGGATGTCTCTGCTCCGCGGGCCAGCATGTTTGTATGGGCCAGGGTGTCCGATCAACATCTGGCCGGGCAGGGCACGATTGACTTTTCGTACCGTCTGCTGCAAGAGGCGGATGTGGCGGTGGCCCCCGGTCGCGGCTTTGGTGAAAATGGAGAGGGCTTTGTGCGTATTGCCCTGGTGGAAAATGAAATGCGCATCAAGCAGGCGCTGCGGCAGATCGATGCGGCGCTCAACGGCCGCAAAAAAAAGCAACGCCCCAGCAAGTTGGCCCAACGTGTATCGGCCCGGCAACCCACCCTGGATGTCGGAGCATCCGATGCCGGGCGATCCTCGGTTATCGGCGGCTAATGCTCTGTTTCGGCCACAGTTGAGGGTCGGTTGGCACCAGGCAAAATGCGATCATGTTGCGGTGCTCGCGGCAGGGTGCGGCCGGCATTATAATTGTGTGCCATGAAGACCACGCTTTCGATTAATCCGAATCGCGCCGAAAGTTCCGACGCTGTTTTGATCATCAATGGCACGGTGCTGGACCCTGCCGGCAACTTTCAAGGGCCGGCGGACGTTTTACTGGTGGAAGGCAGGATTGCCGGGTGTGCCAAGGGGCTTTCCAGCCAGGTTCCCAGAGCCAGGCGTATCGATGCGGCGGGATGTTTTGTCACCCCCGGCCTGATCGACATGCACGTGCATCTGCGCCAACCCGGCCAGGAGCATAAGGAAACGATTGCCACCGGGGCGGCCGCGGCGGTAGCCGGTGGTTTCACCACCATCTGCTGCATGCCCAACACCACTCCGGCATTGGATAACGACACGCAGATTGAATACGTACTGACCCAGGCAAGCCGGGCGGGCCTGTGTCAGGTGCTGCCCATGGGGGCCATCACCAAGGGGCGAGAGGGGGCGGAACTGGCGGAAATCATGCTGATGCACGAAGCCGGAGCCATAGGATTTTCTGATGATGGCGTGGGCGTTGGATCGGCGGCGGTGATGACCAGGGCGCTGCAATATATCAAAATGTTTGACGGCCTGTTAAGCCAGCATTGCGAAGAGCCGACGCTTTCTGGAGGCTCCATGCACGCGGGGGCGGCGGCTTTGCGGCTGGGGCTGGCCGGTGTGCCGGCGGCCGCGGAGCAATTGATGATTGCCCGCGATTTGCTGTTGAACCGCCGCATCGGGGCCCGCTACCATGTGCAGCATGTAAGCACCGCGGGTGCGGTGGACCTGATCCGCCAGGCCAAACGGCGGGGTGAGACCGTTACGGCGGAGGTTACGCCGCATCACCTGTTGCTGACTGATGACTTGTGCGGTGGGTACGACAGCAATTTTAAAATGAATCCTCCACTGCGCAGTCGGCAGGACGTGGAAGCGTGCATTGCCGGCGTTATCGATGGCACCCTGGATTGTTTGGCCACCGATCATGCCCCGCACGCCCGCGAAGAAAAGGAACGGGAATTCGATCAGGCACCGTTTGGTATTGTGGGGCTGGAAACGGCCCTGCCGCTCTATGCCAGGGCCTTGGTGGCCCCCGGCCATCTCACCTGGCTTCAGCTTGTTGAGCGCATGAGCCGCCGGCCGGCCGCCGTGCTGGGCCTGAAAGACCGCGGAGCATTGGCGGTGGGATGCCGCGCGGATGTCACGGTGATTGATCCTGAAGTGGATTGGCAGATCGACCCGAGCCGGTTTTATTCGCGCAGCACCAACACCCCCTTTTCCGGCTGGAAGGTGCGCGGGCAGGTTCGCTGGACGATAGTGGCGGGTCAGGTGGTGTTTGACAATTCCGGACAACCTTCCGGCCAAGCTCCGGGCAATCGGGAAACTCGGCCTTAAATGAGGCTGCGGATGTTGATCATTGATGGCTACAACTGCATGTATGCCGGTGCCGCGCTCGGCGGCCGATGGGATGGCTTTTCGCTGCGGCGGTTGTGCGGCCTGCTGGAGCAGAATCGTGCTGCGGCTATCGTGGTACTCGACGGACGACGCAAAGCGTCCGAACCGGACGCGGATGAATTTCCCGGCCTTACCCTGATTTATTCCGGACGGGGAATCAAGGCGGATGATGTCATCAGTAAAATTCTCTCCCAGCGTACCGATCGTCGTCATATTACTGTAGTCAGCAATGATCGGGCGGTGGCCGCGGACGCCCGCCGACAAAAGGCCCGCAGTGAGTCGTGTGAGAGATTTCTGCAGGCCATGGTGGTCAAAGCCGCAGCAAAAAAATCTGGGCGACTTGAATCGGAACCGCGGGAAAAGTGCCATGGGCTGGCCCATCCGGGAGAGACCGAGCACTGGCTGCAAGAGTTGGGCGTGAGTAAAAAGTTGCCACCGAGGTTGCCATCCACTTCTGGGGAATCTGCCGCCGGGCATAAAGCAAAGGTACCATCCGACGAGATCGCGGGACTGAGCCAAGCGCGATCCGGCAAACCATCCGGGCGTGGCACCAAACCCGGCCCAGCGGCACAGCACCAGCCTCAACGGCCCGGTACTGGGGATTTATCAACATTGGATGACCAGACGATCGCGTCGCTGCTGGGACCGGTCGAGCCCGCTTAATGCTTAATGGCCAAGCCAGCCCGCAGTGGGCGCAAAGCGGCAGTCCGACATTCAAATACGCTGGG
The DNA here is from genome assembly GCA_021800165.1 of Planctomycetota bacterium. Classification (GTDB taxonomy): domain Bacteria; phylum Planctomycetota; class Phycisphaerae; order WQYP01; family WQYP01; genus JABEVA01. Next base: position 10,395 of record JAJYZF010000060.1, read on the forward strand.
CCGCAAAGCTAAACCGGCCCTTGGAAAGACAAAGACCCTCCACGGCCGCTTAGCGGTGGTGGAGGGTCTTAATTTGTTTTCCCACGTGTAAGAGATACGGCAGGTGGTTTCGACACCACCAGGACCAGCGTCAGGAACCGTCGGAAAATATTAATCCAGCGATGGGGTTTTCGCTCCGGCCCAGGCCGGGGTGAAATTACTTGCCGCCGAGGATCGCATCTTTGGCGGCCTTGGCAACGCGGAACTTGACCACGCGCTTGGCCGGAATCTCGATAGCTTCGCCGGTGGCCGGATTGCGACCCATGCGCTTCTTGCGGTTTACCAGAACAATCTTCCCGAGCCCAGGCACGGTGAACTTGTTCTTGGCTTCCTTGTACGCGAGTTCCGCCAGCGCATCGAGCGCGGCAGCCGCGTGCTTCTTGCTCATTTCTGAGCCGGTAGCTTTGCTGACCAGTTCGGCGAGTTTCGCCGCGGTCTGCGACTTGGTGAGGGACTTGGCCATGGAAAACTCCTTTCCTAAAAAGCCGGGCGACAGGCCGACTGATCATCCAAGATCAGTAATGTTCCTTCGAACCGTCGCCCAAACGCTCTATAAAATAAGCGTTTTGGCGCATAATGCAACTGAAATCTTCCCGGCCCTCCGCCGCCCGGTGCCGGATCGTCGATCTGGTGATACCGGCGGTGGGCGGAACTTAATGTGCCTTCCGGAGGAAAAACGGTTATTTTATGGCGCGGATGTTTTGAAAGGATATGCCATGGCCCATGAATGGACAGCACCGATTCCCACACGTGTTTTTTTCACCAAGGGTGTGGGGCGCCACAAATACCTGCCGCAATCACGGGAATTGGCGTTTAGACATGCTGGCATAGAAAAATTTAATCTTGTACAGGTGTCTGGTATTCTGCCGGCCCGGTGTAAAATTATAACGGTGGAGCAGGGCATTCGGCAGCTTATTCCGGGGCAGGTGGCGTTCGGCGTAATCAGTGAATCGAGTACCGATGAACCCAATCGTCTGCTGTGTGCGGGCATTGGAGTGGCCATGCCGGTGCGTGATCAATATGGTTACATCAGCCGGCATCAAGGCTACGGTATGACCGAAGAAAAAATCGGCGACTTCGTCGAGGATATGTCCGCCACCATGTTGGCCACCACGCTGGGAATCGAATTCGATCCGGCCCGCAACTATGACGAACGCAAGGAAATTTATCGCATGAGCGGCAACACCGTGCGCACCAGAAATATTGTGCAAACCGCGGAAGGTTATAAAAACGGCCTGTGGACCACGGTCATCGCGGCGGCCGTGTTTCTGATGTAAGGGGTTGGGCGCAAATTACTGGGCATGGCGGCGGTGGCGGCCGGGCGTGGCCGAAATGCAGGCCGACTGGGAAGAACTTCAGAGATTGCGGCCTTGGGAAATTCGCCGCCGGAGTGTTAGTTTTTTAATTGCCGATCCCACTTGGCCAACTGAAGCTGCAATTGCCTTACGCCACCGGCACCGTGCGATTGATAGGAATGAATCGCCTTGGCTGCGCCGAGCACCTCGAAAACATCCGCCGCAATGACCGGGCTGTGCTGCTGCATCAGATCCAATGGCAACTCACTCAAAGCCTGGAGATTTTTGGTTTCACAAAGCGAAACCAGTGTGCCCACCAGATGATGGGCGGTGCGGAAAGGCACGCCCTTTTTCACCAGATATTCAGCCATCACCGTGGCGTCCAGGAAGCCTTCATCCAGTCGTTGACTGATGACTTGGGTGTTAAACTGCGTATGGGCGACAATTTTTGCGGCCATGGTAACAGACGCTTCCGCCGTGTCATAGGCCGAAAAAAGCCAGCGTTTGTCTTCCTGCATATCGCGATTGTAGGCCAGTGGCTGGCCTTTGAGCATGGACAGCAGCGCTACCAGGTTGCCCAAAATGCCCGCAGCCTTACCCCGCGTCAGTTCCAGCAAATCGGGATTTCTTTTCTGCGGCATCATGCTGCTGCCGGTGGTGTAGGCATCGGCGATGCGAATGAAGTTGAATTCGGTGGAAGAGTATAAAATCCACTGTTCAGCCCACCGGGATAAATGCACGCCGATCAGGGACAGGCAGAACACCAACTCGGCGGCAAAATCGCGATCGCTGACGGAATCCAGCGAGTTATCCGTAACGGTGGGAAGATTCAGCAAAGCTGCCGCATACCGGCGATCCAACGGCAGCGTGGAACCAGCCACCGCTCCACCGCCGAGAGGCGATACCGCAGTGCGGCGGCGGCAATCGGCCAGGCGGTCTTGGTCGCGCTGCAGCATTTCCACATAAGCCAGCAATTCATGGCCGATGGTAATGGGCTGGGCCCGTTGCAGGTGGGTATAGGCGGGCATGGGGAAGGATCCATACTGGCGGGCCAGCCACACCAGTGATCGTTGCAGGTCCGCAATTTTGCCGGTCAGCAGGTCGATCGCCTCCAGACACCACAAACGCACATCCAGAGCAACCTGGTCATTACGCGATCGCCCGGTGTGCAGTTTTTTGCCGGCCTCGCCGATTTGCGCGATTAAGGCCGCTTCTATGGCCATGTGAATATCTTCCTGGCGGATATCGAAATGAAAAGTTTCCGCCTCGATATCGGCCAGAATTTTGTTCAAGCCGCCCTTAATTTGCTCCAGTTCAGCCTGGGAAATCAGCTTCATCTTCGCGAGCATGGTGGCATGGGCAATCGAGCCGGCGACATCATGCCTGGCCAACCGTTGATCGAATGAAAGAGACTCCACGAATTGTTCGGCCAGGGTATCACGAGCTGCGCCGATGCGGGCCTGCCAGGACTTGCCCAGCGGCAAGCTGTGTGGGGGCGAGTTGGGGGTAGGTTCTGGCCCGTCGGCGGCGGACCGGGAAGATTTGCGTTTGGCCATTATCACACCCGCATTGCGTTAGTTACACCGCTGGACCAAGAGTTTTTTCCGAATCGCCATGGTGGCCGACAGCCATCGGCAGCGTGATCCGAAAAGTAGTGCCGCCACCCAGGGTGGATGTCGCGTGAATGGTGCCGCGGTGTTCATCAATAATTTTTTTAGTTACGGCCAGGCCCAGCCCGGTTCCCTTTTGACCTTTGGTGGAATAAAACGGCTGAAAAATGCGTTCCAAGGCGTCGGGAGCGATGCCGGTGCCGTTGTCCTGGACTTCAATAACCGCCTGCTGATTGAGGGCATCAAAATCACTGGTAATGGTGACCACCCCGCGCTCGGGTTCCACCGCATCCATGGCGTTGGTAATCAGGTTCAGGACCGCCTGATGCAGGCCATCGGCATCGGCGGGCACGGGCGGCTGGTCTTTGTTGATTTCCGTGAGCAGGGTAATTTTGCGGTCTTCCGCCTGGGCCGCCACCAGATCCAGACATTCATGGAGTACGTACGGCAGGTTGGTCAGTTCATAGTTGGGAGTTCTGGGCTTGCTGTAGGCCAGCATGTTCATGGTCAGGGCCTGTACCTTATCCAGGTTGCGGTGCAAGATGGACCAGCCGGTGCGGATATGGTCCATATCCTGCTGTTTCAACCCCAGTTCCACCACGTCGGCGGCTCCGCGCATTCCCTGGAGAATGTTTTTGATGGAATGGGAAAGCGAGGCCACGGTTTGACCGGTGGCGGCCAGACGTTCCTGCCGGACGCTTTCCTGGTAGAGCCGGGCGATTTCGATGGCCAAGCCCGTTTGAAGCCCGATGGCGGTGAGCAGGCGCAATTGATCCGGGGTGTAGGAATAGTTGGCCACGCTGGAGTCCAGGTGGATGACGCCAAGATTTTTTTCCCGCCCCTTGATGGGCACGCAGATCGCGCTGCGAATGGTGAGATTGTGAACCGACTTTCCGCGCAAAAAACGCTGGTCGGTCATGGCATTGCTGGAAAGCACGCCTTCGTTTTTGGCCAGCACATGGCGGATGATGGTTTGGCTGACGGCGATTTTCCCCACCTGTTCCTCATTGCGATAACGTACCACCACCGGCGTGACCTGCCCGGAGGCACTGTCAATAAGGCCGATGAAGCCACGGTCCGCGCGGAGTTGTTCAAATACCAGATCCATCACCTTGTTGAGCAGTTGCACCTGGTCAAAGACGCTGGAGATGGCAGCGGATATTTGCAGCAACACCCGGAAATGGGCCATGGCCACCTGCGAAGGTTCCGGAGCTGCCAGAACCACCGAATCGTCACTGCTGGGAATGGTTGAAATAATGGCCGAATCACCAGGCTCGCCGCCACCCGGACTGTCCACGGCTTCACTTTCGGAAAGGCTTACATTCTGGCTGGGCGCTCCGAAGACCAGCAGCGTGCTTCCCAGTCGGATCTGATCACCCACCTTGAGTTTGGAAGATTTCGTAATCTTCACGCCATTGATAAATACGCCGTTGGCACCGCCCTCATCGGCCAAGAGCCAGAAGGGCGCATTCCATTCCAATCGCGCATGGCGACGGGATACCGTCAGGTCGGACAGCGGCACCTGTTCGCTGGCCCGGCCCAGCAGCACTGCGTCGACAGTATCCAGATCAAATTGACGGCCCTTGTCCGGGCCTTGTAATACGTATAGAAAAAGCGCTGGCACAATACCTCTAAATTTACCAAGCGGACAAACCATACCCGGTGGCGGATCCAGCGGCGGTACATCGCAGGCCGCCGCATTTTTCCGGGCAGCATGGGTACGACCCCGGTTGCAATGCGCCGTCAGGCTGTAGTTGGCCAGGGGTTTTCAGCTTTCGTGCAGCCCGATTCGGCCAAACCTCCGGCATACCAGCCATGGGCTCACAGCTTACACCCCGGAATCAAACGGAGATATTGTAATAGAGTTGCGGCAATTGCGATAGCGACCATTTTTTTCGCATGGCCATGGCCCATGGCCTGGAGTTATGGCTGGTGCGGGTTGCGGTGTTGGGATGATGGCCGGCGGTTGGCTGCGGCAAGAGGCTCGCAACCGTCGTCAATGTGCGGGCCGTGCAGCGGACGGGGCTTGGGCGGGTTTTTTGTCTGCTGGCGGCCCGGCCAAAGCCCTCACCGGCACGCCGGCGTCGCAGCGGGGTGTTGGTGGCAACGGCAAGCAGGATCGGCTGGCGGGTAACAGCGGCGGCACACGGTGTGGGCATTTCCAGAAACCGGGCGCATCGTTTACACTTTCCGCCATGGCAGCACCGACTTTTCAACCACCCAAGGGCACACGCGATTTTTACCCCGATTCCATGGCTGTACGCCGATACATTGAGGATATCTGGCGGCGGGTTTCCATCCGCCATGGTTTTGTAGAAGTGGATGGCCCCACCTTTGAATCGATGGATTTATACCGTGTGAAAAGCGGGGAAGAGATCGTATCGCAGCTATTTTATTTTGTGGACCGGGCGGCACGGGAACTGGCCCTACGCCCGGAATTCACACCGACGTTGGCCCGGATGGTGGCGGAAAAAGCCCAGGGGCTGCCGCGGCCGATTAAGTGGTTTGCCATTCCGCGGTGTTATCGGGCGGAACAGCCGCAAAAGGGGCGTTTGCGCGAATTTATGCAATGGAATGTGGATTTTATAGGCGACGCCACCCCGCGCTCCGATCAGGAAGTCTTGATGCTCTGTGTTGATGCGCTAAGGGAATTCGGGTTAACGACCAAAGATTTCCGCATCGGGTGGAACCATCGGGAACTCATGACGCAGGCCTTGGTGAACACCTTTGTAAAGCCCGACCGCATCGGCGATGCTTATTTTATTCTTGATCGCCTGGGAAAACTCAGTGCCGCGGCACGCAGTGAATTGTACACCCAGCGAAACTGCGATGAAGAGGAACGCGGCCACTTTGAAATGCTCGCGGATGCCATTTCGCAAACCGCGGTGGCGGGTCCGGCTCTGGAAACCTTGATGGCCTCCTGGCCGGCGGAAGTGCGCAATGCCATTGCTGTCTTCGAGCAAAAAATCAGTGATGCCGGTATGGCCGATTACTGCCGCTTTGATATCGGGGTGGTGCGCGGGCTGGCCTACTACACCGGCTTTGTTTTTGAAGTTATGGATAGCAGCGGCGAAAACCGGGCCATCGCCGGCGGGGGACGCTATGATCGGCTCATTGAGATGTTCGGCGGTCCCGCATTGCCTGCGGTGGGCTTTGGCATGGGCGATGTGGTTTTGGAGATTGTGCTGCGTGAACGGGGTAAACTGCCGGCGAATTTGCTGCCCCGGCCTGATGTGTTTGTCGTCAACGCGCTGGAGAATGGACAGCCGGCGGCGCGGTTGGTCACGGACCTTCGCGTTTCTCAATGGAGTGCCGACGGCCAACATATTCTTCGCCCCGGCCTTCATGTTGTGGAAAGCTACCGCAGCACTAAAAACATCGGCAAGCTGCTGCAGGAAGCGGCGGCCAGCGAGGCCCGGCTAGCGGTTATTTTAGCGGAGCAGGAATATCAACGTGGTGTTTTGAAGATAAAAAATCTGCGCGACCGCAACGAGCGGGAAGTGCCCGTGAGCCAGGCTGTGGAGCACGTGCACGCCGCCCTGGAGCAAGCCGGGCCGGAGATCAGGGGTTAGCGGGCTGGTACTGCGGACTGCGGCTAATTGGGCCAGCTTGAGTTGGCCGCAAGCGAAGGATACGATTCCGATGGGACCAAGATCAAAATTGTCCACGCATTACGAGGTGGCGTTTGAGGATTATCTGCGGCGGCGCGGTCTGCCGTACATTGCGGTGGATGAAGCCAAAAAATCTTTGTTCGGCAATGCCAAGCTCAAGAGTTTTGATTTTGTGGTGTATCGACCGGGGGCAACCAAGCTGCTGGTGGACGTGAAGGGACGGGCTTGCCGGGTGAAAAGCGGTTCGGTGTCGCTGCCCAATTGGGCTACGCGCGAGGATATTGATGATTTGCGGCAGTGGCAGGAGATTTTCGGCGAGAGCTTTGTGGCCATGTTCGTGTTTGTTTACGCCTGGGCCCAGGAACCGAAGGATGCGCCCTTCAAAGATTTATTTGCTTTCCAGGAAAAATGGTATTCCACCATGGCCATCAGCGTAGCGGATTACCGCCAACACATGAAGCGCCGTTCCGAATCGTGGGGCACTGTTCATGTGGGCACAGCCGACTTTAAGCGACTGGCCAAGCCCTTTGATGATTGCCTCTAAAGCCATGGTCGGCGCTGCCCTGCAACTGTTTGGTTCAGCTTTGGCGCAGCTTGATCTGGATGCGTCAGCGGCTCGGCGCGAAATGGGTCTGGATTGGGGCGTGGAGGGCATCGGCTTTTTGGCATTGGGCCTCCATGGTCTGGCGGTGCGGCGCGGCTTGCGGGGGATCCAGCAGGGGCAAGTTGATGAGTACATTGAGCCTGGCGGCATGAACCGTGGCATGGGCGAGTTCCGCGGCAATGCCCAGATCAGAGATCAGCAGCGGGTTGATCTTATCCAGCAATTGGCGGCACAATTCCAGCACTGCCAATGCAAAAGTCCCCACGGATTCCGGTATGGCGATGGCGGCGGCCACCGTGGGTTGATATTCAGCGCGGGCCAGCCGCTCGGGTCGAGTTAGCTTAAGCAATTTGGCAAGAGCCTCGTAGGCGGCATGGTCTTCTTCAATCAACTCTTGCAATGCCGCCTGGGCCGTGGTCAGTTGGCCCAGGGCCGCGGTAAGGTCCGCTTCCACCGATTGAAATTTGGGCTTTCCGAGCGTGTATTCGATGGTCATCCGGGCCAAGGCCGCCGCCAGCGCGCCGGTGAGCGCTGCCGCCGCACCTCCACCTGGTGCGGGCGATTTAGCGGCCAAGGCGGAGAGAAAATTGGCCATGGTTTGGGAAAGCAGGCCGGCATTGGAGTCTGCGGATGTGGTTCCGGCATCGGGTGGGGATGGCCTCATAGACGGTCTCACGGTTGGGTGGTGGCAGAAGTTGGCTTTAAGGATGCTGGGGGAACGTGCGCGGGGGCCAGTGTAGCCCCGGGTTTTGCCAAAGGCCCGCTGGTGCGCGGAAGCGCCGGCTTTTTAATCGGCGCATAACCGATCAAGACAGGTTGGGCCCATTGGGTAAGCCTGTGCAGGCGATATTCGATGAGTACGGCCAGTGATTTTTCCACCGGAGAAGCGTCGGGTGTCAACATGGACTTATAAATGGCTTTGGCCTTGGCCCATTGACCACGGTCTTCATATACCTGAGCCAGGCCTAGTTTCGCCCGGGCGTAGGTCAGCGGTTGGTTGGAAAAATTTTGAATAACCTTACGAAAAGCCATCGTGGCACCGCGCAGAGCTTGTGATTTGGTGGCGGTGACACCGGCAATTTTTGGTGGATTGCCCAAGTTGACGAGCGTGAGGTAAAAATCGCCGATTTTCACATAAGCCTGGGCCTGCACGGCAGGAATAGAAAATTTTGAAATCACGTGCTTTTGCAGATCCTGCGGCGTCTGATACTCATCAAGCTGCGCCCAGGCCTGGCGTTGGGTATCAAGCACATTGGTCTGGTGGATTTTATAAAGTTCAAACGCCAGAATGGCCAAGGCGATGATCAAAATTAGAAACATCCAGTTTTGGCGAAGAAAAACGTAGAGTCCGGCAAAACTGTCCGCCAGATCGTTGGCACGAAGTTCTTTACCCTCTTCGGATACCATGGTGTAGCGCTCCAGTATCGGCCATTCACCAAGTTATTTTGGTGGATGGCCGAGGTGGTAATCATAAGCGAAGTGTTGCGACAAGGCCATGCCGCTTTGGCCCAGCGGCCAATGGGCCGGCAGAAGTCTGTCCGATCTGAATGGGCCTGATACGCGGCGTTGCGGCGCAGGCCAAGGCCGTTTCCCAGATCAAAATTTGCACTTTTTCCAGAGAACTCATTTAGTGTCTACGCTTGATAACTTTGGCAATGATTCGGGCCATGATGGCCTCTCCCTTGATATTGGGGTGCACACCATCGGAATCATAATATTTCATCTTGCCGGGCAATCCGCCAAACACATTGATGATGGTGATATGGGTTGCCCGGGCCGCCTTGCGAATGGCGGGAATGACGCCGGCAACCAAGTTCTTTTCATTAATGCCGTAGGCCGGTTTTACCACCTTGGGCGGCAGACAGATATACACCCGCGGATGCGTTGGTAATGCCTGGAATACCCGGATCATCGCCTCGGTATTGCGCAGGAAATCTTGGCCATGCTTGTTCCAGTTCCATGGCTTGGTATCGTTGGTGCCAAGCATAATCACCACGATATTGGGATGGAACGCGATCGCCTTTTTGTATTCGGGCTGTTTCCAGTATGGCAAATCGCCCTTTTTCAACATGGTGGCCCCGCTGTGGCCGCAGTTGATCGACCGATAGCCGGGACCGAGGATACGTCCCAGTACCACCGGCCAGGCGTTTTTTTGTGGATTCGGCACTATACCTTGGGTAATGCTGTCACCGACGCAGGATATACGGATCGGGGCCGCAGAGGCATTTTTTACCGCAGTCAGACCCAGCAGTAGGGCGGTGAGGCCACAAATCATCACGCTTCGCTTTAAGCCGCTATTCATTTTTGTTTCTCCAAACTAAACATTGTCCGTACGCTTGCGATTGCCCTTTATCCAACAACCCTCTGATCCAGAGAGAAAATTATGGCCGGTGCAGACCCAAAAAGCAAGCGGTGGTGGGTATTTAGTTCACCGATCGGACCACGCCGATGGTCAGCAGCAGGTTGGCGTAAATGCGCTGCTCGCCGGTGGCGATGGTTAAACAGACATCGGCCGACGAAGCCTCCTGGTAAAATTTAAAGCGCTCGAGGCGTTGCAGCGGGAGGTGTGGTTTGCGGGCTACATTTTCTTCCAGAATACGTGCGAAATCGGCAAAAATATCCGGATCGCTTTTGAGGGCATAGGGGCCGGTTTTCGCGGGCTGCATCACCGCGGCCGCTTCAATTTCCACCATCTGAACCAAGGCGGCAAGAACATCCGTCACCGCCACCAGACCGGGGGCCAGATTCAGATAGACCATTTGGGCGTTAGGCCCACGGCGGGTGGAAAAAGGATAGTTGCCGTCGGCAACCAAGATTCGGCTTCCATGGCCGGCGCTGCCCAGAGCGTGCATAATCTGCGGATGTAATAATTTTCCCTTAAGCATACCGGGATCTCCTGGTGTTCGATAAGTCGTGGTCAGTCCTGTGGAATCAGGTGCTGCGTGGCTGATACGTACGCACCTGGGCGGTCTTGGCCACCAGCCGCCGCCCCGCATCCAGCGATGCAATTTGTCCCGTGGCCATGGCCTGAGCCACGGCATTCCCCAGGGCCGTGGCCTCCACCGGTCCGGCCAGCACCGTCAAGCCGGTGGCATCTGCGGCCATTTGACAGAGCAGCTCATTTTGCGATCCACCGCCGACAATGTGCAGGGTCCGAAACCTGCGTCCGGTCAATTCGGCCAGCATGGCGGCCACCTCGGCATAACGCACGGCCAGGCTTTCGAGAATAACGCGGGCGAATTGGCCTGGTGTTTCCGGCACTTTTCGGGCCCCGCGAAGACATTGGACGGCGATTTTTTCCGGCATATTGCCGGGCACCAGAAACGCCGGATCATCCAGATCCAGCCGGGCCAGATGCGCCGGGGCTTCACGGGCCAGTTGCACCAGCGTTTTATAATCAAAATCCTTGCCTTGGCCAGCCCAGGCCCGCCGACATTCCTGCAGTAGCCACAGGCCGGGGATATTTTTCAGCAGTCGAATGCGCCCACCGACGCCACCCTCGTTGGTAACGTTGTAGCGCTGGGCCGCGGTAGAGAGCACGGGCGTGGCAGTCTCCACACCAAGCAGGCTCCAGGTGCCACTGGATAAAAACAACCAATCGTCACCACTGGCGGGTACGGCCGCAACGGCGCTGGCGGTGTCGTGACTGCCCACGGCCAGCACAGGTACGCCGGTGGCCTTGATGGCCTGGCCCGGCCCCTCTTGCACCGGCCCGAAATTGGAATCAGGGCGACCTGGAAACAGCATCGGCGGAAACAGGGTCGGGGATACTCCGATGGCGGCGAGTATCTCCGTGGACCATTGCCGCGTCTGGGCATCGAGCATCTGCGACGTGCTGGCAATCGTATACTCGTTGGCCGCCCGCCCGGTGAGCCAGTAGGCGATAAGATCCGGAATAAACAGCAGCCGTTGGGCATGATCGAGCATGGCGGGGCTTTGCGCTCGCAAAGCCAGGAGTTGAAACAGGGTGTTGAGTTCCATGGTTTGAATGCCACTGCGGGCAAAAGCGTTTTCCCGCGGCATGCGGGCAAAGAACTTCTCCGCCATGCCTTCAGTGCGACGGTCGCGGTAATGCACCGGATTGGCCAGCAGTTGGCCGCGGCCATCCAAGAGACCAAAATCCACCCCCCAGGAATCAATGCCGATGCCGGCAATCACCGGATTTTCGGCGGTAATTTTGGCGATACCGGTCTGAATTTCCTGCCATAACCGCAGGATATCCCAGTACAATGTACCCGCGGCCGCCACCGGGCCGTTGGAGAAGCGCTGAATTTCCTCCAGAAAAATCCCGTTTTCTCCGACGCGGGCCAGCATCACACGCCCCGATTCCGCCCCCAGATCAATGGAAATGTAACGTTGTTCGATCATGTTGCCATCAACCTCATGATTGCACCGCCGCGTTGATCGCGGACCATGTTAGCAATAATCCGTTGTATCAGCCATAGTGCCGCTGGGCCGCGACCAAAGACGGGGGTTGCGGTTACACACGAAGCGACCAGCTTTCAGCCCTCGGCCATCAGTGGGGGACGGGGCGCTGCCTGAAGAACATCTTTGCGCGGTGCCAAAAATGCACGCCATTGAGCCAGCGACGGCGCTGCCACCGCGCCGGCACCCACCCGGCCCTGACTAACCGAATTCATCGCCTTTGAAGGAATGGCCCAGATAGGTTTGCCGGACCAGGGGGTTGTTGATGAGTTCCCGCGGGGTGCCCTGAGCCAGCACCTTGCCATCGGAAATGATGATGGCCCGGTCGCACACTTCCAAGGTCCGTTCCACATTGTGATCGGTAATTAAGATGGTTTTACCCAGGGCGTCCTTGAGTTGGCGGATCTCCTGCTGGAGGTCTTCCACGGCAATGGGGTCTACTCCGCTGAATGGTTCATCGAGTAAAATCAAGGAGGGATTGGTAATAAGGGCCCGGGCGATTTCCAGTTTCCGTCGTTCGCCGCCTGAGACGGTATACACTTTTTGCCGCCGAATAATTTTCAGACCGAACTGAGTCAACAGCCTCTCAGCCTCAATGCGGCGCTGGGATCGGTTGCGATGGGTGGTTTCCAGAATCGCCTGAAGATTCTGTTCCACCGTCAAACGGGTAAAGACCGAAGGCTCCTGGGAAAGATAGCCCATGCCGCGGCGGGCCCGCTGATACATCGGCAAGTGGGTAATATCTTCCCCGTCAAAGAGCACGGTACCCGAATCGGGCTTGATCATGCCGATCACCATGCGAAACGTGGTGGTTTTGCCGGCACCATTGCGGCCCAATAATCCCACCACTTCGCGATGATCCACCGCGAAAGCTACATTATTGACAACACTGCGGCCACCGTAGCGTTTGACTAAATTAATTGTCTGAAGCAGAACCACCCGCGATTGTTACTCCACACATCCCAGGAACCTTGCCGCCTGGACCCGCGGCATCCAAGGCCCCCCTCCCCGCAGTCATTCCGCAGGCACGCCGGAGGCGTGCTGTATTGTGCATGGGCGCGGCCCACTAGGCAAGCGACTGTATCGGCGACCTTGGAGACCGGGTGTAACTCCTATTGTTGGCGATCAGGCGGCGCGTTGCGTCCAATAAGTTTCCACCAAGCCGGCGTAATCCAAACTGCGCAAGGCGGTCATGTGTTCTGCCCGCTCAACGCGCCAGCGACAGGAG
>JAJYZF010000156.1 GCA_021800165.1 Planctomycetota bacterium
TCGGGCCATAATAGCATCTCCTTACAGGCGTCCTAACACGCCTGTAAATCATAAGCGATTTCCAGCATTTGTCAACACCACAGCCTAAAAAAAGCAAATAATCCCGCGCAAGGGCTAAACTGTTACGAGGAATTCACGCCATTTCACTTTGATCTGGTGGTTAATGATGAGGCCCACCGCTCTATTTACGGCGATGCCCGGGAGGTGGTGCAATTTTTCCAGGCTACGCGCGTCGGCCTGACGGCCACGCCCAAGGCCTACCTGAAAAATGTGGATATTGAGCAGCTTGAACAGGAAAATCCCAAGGCCCTGGAAGCGCGGCTGTTTCGTGATACGTACAATTATTTCGGCTGTAAGCCCGGTTTTCCGACTTTCCGCTACGACGTCGTTGAGGCGGTGAAGGATCCGCAAGGCCCATTTCTGTGCCTGCCGACAATTGTTGACCTGCGCTCGGATATCACCACGCAGGCGCTGGCCGACTCCGGTTGGGCGGTGGTCATCAACGAACAGGAAGAAAACTTCAAAATCAAGGACCTTGAACGGAAAATCTTCACACCCACCCGCAACCGCGTTATCTGCGAGGCATTTTTGGCTCACGCACAGCGGGACCCGGCGGGAAGCATCGGGAAATCCCTGGTCTTTGCGGTGAACCAAACCCACGCAACTGAACTGACGAAAATTTTTAACCAGCTTCAGGCCGGCATTGCCGTCACCATCACCAGCCGGATCGAGGGTGCCGCGGAAATAGCCAAGGAATTTCGCGACGGAAAACGCGGCGAACGCATCGCCGTTTCCGTGGATATGCTTTCGACCGGCTACAACTGCCGGGACTTGCTGAATATCGGCCTGATGCGCCCGATTTTTTCCCCAACCGAGTACATCCAGATCAAGGGACGCGGCACGCGCTTATTTACCTTTCACATCGGCAACACGGACTACGAAAAGAAAAATTTCTCCATATTGGATTTCTGCGCGGTGGCCGAATATTTCGAGGAAAAATATGACTACAGTATTCCGCTCAAACTGCCGCGACCCAAGCGGCAATCCGAGCCCACCGCCTACCCGCCACATTTGCCACAGGGAATGTCTCTGCGGGAAGGTGTGGGTGCAGACGGCACTGCCGATGATGTGCCGGCTGGCTCGGCCTCGCCGCCGGTGCCGAATATTCCAACCTGGGAGGGTGTGGACACACTGGTAAGCCGGGAAATAACTGTGGTCGGGCCGGACGGGCAAAAGGTGGACCTGATGACTTTTCGCGGCGGTTATGAGCGCGACATCAGAGAATTTGTCGCCCGGACCCCGGAAATGCAGACCGCCGTTGAAGCCGAGGACGATGACACGGTCGAGTCCCTGGTCAACGAGCGGTTTTATCACCGCCCGGAAATGTACTACTCCCCGGACAAGCTCATTGTGTCGTATGGCGTGCCGGCCAGCACACCGGCCTTTGTCTACAACGCCGTCGGGCGTAAGCCGCTGCCGACCCGCGACGCGATTATTTCCGATACCGTGGACTCCATCGCCGCGCGGTTTAACCTGCGTTACAATGAGCAAAAGTGGCTTAACGCCACCGCCGAACTGATTGCCGAGGACGGCAACTCGCTTAAAAAATTCATGGCGGGAGATATGACGATCTTCAACGCCAGCCAATTTAATCCGCTCGGCGGCGTATCGGCGCTTTCCCGGTTTCAGGCGCGCGGCGAGGTATTTGAAGCCCTGCGGCAGTCCGGCCTGGTCCGGCAATCCCTGCTGGCCGCCGCGGCCAGTGCGTAAAAGGCAAAATAAATATGGCGATCAACCCACCAACAAAAGCCAACAGTTCCAATTTCTTCTCCTCCGGCTTACGCCAGCGCGTGGACCAGCTCATGGACATCCTGTATTCCAACGGAGTAAATAACCCGATGGATTCCATTGAGCAGATTTCCTACCTGCTGTTCCTGCGTCTGCTGACGGAAAAGGATGAGACGCTGGCGGAGCTTGATAAAAAATACACCCGGATTTTCTCCGGCCAATGGGCACGCTTCGCCTGGGGTAACTTTGTCACCCTGGCCGGCGATGAGCTTTTCAACGCCGCGCGTGACGCCATTGAAAGCCTGCATGAACTGCCGAACCTCAGCGACACGGGCAAACTCTTATTTGGCCGCGCCACACTGAAAATTTATGACCGCCCCACGCTGCGCGCCGTCATTCAGGGCATCGAGGAAATGGACCTTACCGCCCAGGATGGCCACGACGTTAAGGGCGACATGTACGAGTATCTGTTATCCAAGCTTTCCATGTCCGGCACCAATGGCCAATTCCGCACCCCGCGCCACATCATCGACCTGATTGTTGAACTGGTGGACCCAAAGCCCGGCCAGCGGATTTGTGATCCGGCCTGCGGCACAGCGGGTTTCCTGATCTCCGCGCTGCAACACATTCTGCGCCAAAACACCAAACCCGCCGACCTGAAGCGCGGCCACAATGATGGTTCTCTGCTCAAGCCCGCGCAATGGAAGTTTCTGGAATCACAGGCTTTTACCGGCTTTGATAATGACGCCAACATGGTGAAAATCGCCATTCTTAATTTATACCTGCACCAGTTGGAACGGGCCCGCATTGAGCATTTCAACCCGTTGACAACCGGGTTTGGCGGGGTATATCCGGGGGAACGCTTTGAAATTGTTTTGGCCAATCCGCCATTCTCCGGCAAGGTGCAGGAAGAAAGCATCCTGGCTGATCTGAATTACAAGCTCAACACCCGCGCCACCGAATTGTTATTTCTGAAATGGTTTGTGGATCATCTGGCGCCGGGCGGGCGGGCAGGGGTTATTGTGCCCAATGGCGTACTTTTCGGGGCAACCAAAGCCGCAACCAAGTTGCGCGAAGCCCTATTAATCGAGTGTGACTTGCAGGCCATCATCAATTTGCCCAGCGGTATTTTCAAACCCTATGCGGGCGTGGCTACGGCCGCGCTGATATTTGAGAAAGGCACGCCGACAAAATCCGTCTGGTTTTACGATTTGGGCGCCGACGGCCTGAGCCTGGACGACAAACGCAGCCCCATCGAGGCCAGCGACATTCCGGATATTCTGGCCAAATGGCCGGGGCGTGAAGAAAGCACCAAAAGCTATTGCGTGGCGATTGAGAAAATCAAGGAAAACGATTGGAGCCTCGCCGCGGGGCGGTACCGGGCCGTTACCAGTGAAGCCGTGAACCATGATGCTCCCGCCGACATTCTCCGCGAGGTGATTAAGTTGGAGAATGAAGTTGTTCTGCGTAGCGAGGCGTTGCTGACGAAAATTGGGGTGGGCAAATGAAGCGTTGGCCGGTAAAGCCGTTGGGCGAAGTTTGCGACGTGCGAATTGGCCGGACCCCAAGACGGGATGATCCGCGATTCTGGGGCGGAAACGCGGTTTGGGTCACGGTCAGAGAATTGAACGGCGGGGAAATCAGGTCGTCCAATGAAACGGTTTCTGATATCGCCGTTCGGGAGTGCATGCCCAAACCGGTTCCGGCTGGGACGTTGTTGTTTAGCTTCAAGTTGTCCATTGGCAAGATGGCCGTGGCCGGATGCCCGCTTTACACCAACGAGGCAATCGCTGCACTTCCAATCAAAGAGTCGGCAGGGCTTACGCGCGACTTTCTAAGGTACGCGCTTCTTCGCGGGTCACACGAAGGAACAGCAGACACCGCGGTAATGGGTAAGGTGCTCAACAAGCAAAAGGTGCGAAGCCTTCCAATTCCCGTCCCGCCGCTGGCGGAGCAGGAGCGGATCGTGAAGTTGCTGGACGAGGCCGACGGGTTGCGAAATCTCCGCGCCCAAGCCGACCACCGCACCGCCGACCTCATCCCCGCCCTCTTTCATGAGATGTTTGGTGATCCAGCGACGAATCCGAAGGGGTGGCCGGTAAAGGCATTTGGCGAACTTACGACCAATCAGGACGGCAGGCGTAGGCCGATCAAGGCTTCCGATCGGGCGCGGAAGCAGGGTGAGTTCCCTTATTACGGAGCTAGCGGAGTCATTGACCATGTCGGGGAATTTCTGTTTGATGGTGCGGCGCTTTTGATCGGCGAGGACGGCGCGAACCTGTTGGCTCGCTCTACCCCGGTGGCCTTTATGGCGAGTGGGAAATATTGGGTCAACAATCACGCACATGTCGTTCTCGACAATGGCAAAGCCGATTTGGCTTACCTCTGCGCGGCGTTCGGGATGCTTAATATTGCCGATTACATTACTGGTAGTGCGCAGCCGAAGTTAAACCAAGCAAACTTGAACCGAATTCCGGTTCCCGTCCCGCCCCTGCAGTTGCAGAGGGATTTTGCCCAGCGGGTCGCCGAAATCCGCGAGATCGAATCCGTCCAAGCCGCCGGTCGTGGCCGGCTTGATGCCCTGTTTCAATCCATGTTGCATCGTGCGTTTAATGGGGAAATCTGATGACTATGAATGACAATTCATTCCCAAAGGGTTCAGAGTGGCGAAAATGGGATTTGCACTTGCATTCTCCGATGTCGGGACTAGCAAATCATTTTCCAAGGAGGGGGGACACACCGGATTGGGAAGCGTATTTGCAACGTCTCGAATCTGTAGGAGACATTCCGGCTATCGCGATCACTGATTACTTTTTGATCGACGGCTACAAGAAGCTCCGCTCGCTTAAGGGAGAGGGACGTCTGAAGAACATACAATTAATTTTGCCCAATATCGAGTTTCGGCTCGATAATTTGGTCGGGGGCAAGCGCGTCAACTTCCATGTCATCTTTAGCGATGAGGTCACGGTGGAAGACATAGAGGATCATTTTCTTGCGAACTTGGATATCCGATTGGAGAGCAGTCCGCGGATGCCGGGCGATGTTCGTAAGTTGAAGCGAAGTTCATTATCGGAATTAGGGGCAAAACGTAAAGCAGAACACCCACCATTCCAAGACCGCTCCGACTTTGAAATCGGCTGCATGACCGCGGTTGCACAACTTGACCAAATAATGACGATTTTGACCACAAATACTATTTTTGAAGACCGCTACCTGACGGCTCTAGCTGAAGAGAACATGAGCCTGATGGATTGGGATGGGCAGGATCATGGGGTGAGAAAACTCATGCTGCAAAGCTCTCACATCCTCCTGAGCGCAAATCCGAAATCTATAGAGTGGTGTTTAGGAAAGAAGCACCCAAGCCCGGGTGAATTCATTCAGGAGTTTAAGAGCTTTAAGCCGTGTGTCGTTGGAACGGACGCGCACGAACTAAGTAGGAACGCAAAATGATTGCAACATAGAAGCCATTATGGATAATACTGTCGGCGGCGGAGCCGCCGGGAGGTTACTATGGGCTACCGCCTGAAGCTCACGGACGAGCAATGGGACGAACTGG
>JAJYZF010000157.1 GCA_021800165.1 Planctomycetota bacterium
CCACCAGAATCTCCATGATGATCACGATTTGCGGGCTTTGTCCTTGTCCGGCTTGCAAATCGCGCCCGACCAGATTGTTGAAGGTCTGATCGGTTCCGCCGAGTTCCACATCCGCTTCCACCATGACGGAATCCCACCCCTGCATCAGGGGATATAAAAATTCGTGGATGTAGATAGCCTCGCCGGTCTTATACCGCTGGCTGAAGGTATCACGCTCCAACATCCGCGCCACTGTCATTTGCTGAGCCAGCCGCAGTGCATCTCCAAAATTCATCTTAGAGAGCCATTCGCTGTTCCGTCGGATCTCCAGTTTATCGACGCTGGTGTCGAGAATTTTTCCGGCCTGCTGCAGATAGGTCCGCGAGTTCTCGTCCACCTGCTTTGCGGAAAGCACCGGCCGGGTTTTGGCTTTGCCCGTGGGATCCCCGATCATGGCGGTAAAATCGCCGATAATCAGGACCGCTTTATGGCCCAGGTCCTGAAATTGCCGCAGTTTACGCAGTACCACGGCATGGCCTAAATGCAGATCCGGCGCGGTAGGGTCCATCCCCAACTTCACGCGCAATGGCCGCCCGGCAGCCGCCGCGGCTTTAATCCGATCTTTGAGTTCAACGGCCGAATAGACATGGTCCACATCCGCCAGCAGCAATTCCGCCTGCGCATCGACGTTCATAGCAATATTTTGATTCATCCCGGACCCCATTGCTCGGCCGCTTTATGTTAGCCCAATTAAAAGAATTATCCCGGTCCCGCAATGCTGCCGCAGCCGTCGGCAGACCCCAATTGAGCGCACCGGTCAATCCCGCAACTGCAATAATACGCTCGATCCACCCTTAACGCTCATTCCCACCTGGACCATGGTTTGCCATTGATCGGGATGCGGGACGATGAGTTCCGTGCGACTGCCAAAAGCGATCATGCCGATGCGCTGGCCACGAGCCACCGATTCACCCGGATGCAAAGGGCAAATAATACGCCGGGCGATGGCACCCGCCACCTGCCGCACCACGGCAACCGGGGCATCATCCGTGGTTTTTCCCGGCCCGGTGAGCAAGATGGTGTTGGACTGGTTTTTCTTCCCGGATTCCGGATGCCGGGCATCCAGAAATAAGCCCCGCTCAAACTTGGTGGAAATCACCGTTGCAGCGCAGGGACTGCGATTGATATGCACATCCAGCACGCTTAAAAAAATGCCTATTTTCAGCGCCGGTCCGCCAAACCATGGCAGATGATCCATTCGGGTAATTTCCGTTATCTTACCATCCGCGGGTGCCACCATGATTCCCACCTGTCCGGGAATGGCGCGCGGAATATCCCGAAAAAACGCCAGCAGGGCCAAAACCATGACCGCATCGATGACCATCAGCGGCCAATACAAGACGTACAAAATCAAGCCGGCAGCGGCACCCACCGCCACAATCGGCAGCCAGATTTTCCAGCCATACAGCGAGAGCGGAAAATAAGGTAATTGTGAGCTTCGCGACACGTATCACAGGCCTTTCATCCGCGCTCTACACCGCCTCGCCGTTTATGGGCCGCAGCGCGGTTCTCTTTTGCTTTTAGTACCTTGAGCTTCCAACCTAATGTCGGGACGCGGGCCGGGCCGGCCGTCCAGTGCGTGCCGATTCGTAAATTGCATCCATCAATTCGCTCTGGGCGATACCGTTGGCCGTGGAAGTGCGCGGCTCCGCCCGGCCCAGAATGGCATCAATGAAATTGTCATTGGGGGTGTTGGCGGTACCGGCAATGGGAGGATACTTCACCTTTTGATTGCCCTTAAAAATGTTGATCCAGGATCCGCCCCAACCGTCCACATCAATGCGGCCATCGTCAAAAATAAAGTGCATCGAAGCGCCATCGGCGGGACAATTGCCACCGATAATTATGCTGGCCAGCACCCCGTTTTCAAAACGGATATTGATGGAGGAGTTGATGTCCACGCGCGTGCCGTGGTTATCCACAAACGCAAACACCTCCGCGATGCCCGATTCCACCGACCAGACCAGACTATTGAGCAGGTGGGCTCCTGAATCATACGCCTGCCCGCCGCCGGAAAGCGCCGGATCCTGCCGCCATTTGCCCATGGTGCCGCGCAGCCAATTTTGGGTTAAATAGCCGGAAACCAATTCCAGCCGCCCCAGGCTCTTGGTTCGAATCTGCTCTCTTAGGTAAGCAAACTCCGGCGTGCATGGGGTGTTGTAGCCGATGACAAATATCTTTTGCGAAGCTTTGGCTTTGGCATCCAGTTGATGGGCCTGGTCCGCCGCCGTTACCATCGGCTTTTCCATCAGCACATGGCAATTGGCATCCAAGGCCTCCATTCCCTGGGCAAAATGCAGCGTATGCGGTGTGACAATGGTAACCGCATCCAGGTGGCTTTGGCGGTACATGCTGGCCGTATCGGTATAAACGGCGGGTTTAGGGTTCAACTGCGATAGGTGGGTTGCGATGAACTTCTCGGCAATCGCCGTCGTCAGATCGCAACATGCCACAATGGCCACATCGGGATTTCTTAGGTAGCGCCCGGCATGGGCCCCCGCCATGCCCCCACAACCCACAATACCCATTCTAATTTTCGCCATGCCAACACCCAGATCAGTCTGGGCAAACTTTCATCCCGACAGCCGGAAAGTAAAAATCAACGTTTGCCCTGAGTCAAACTATAAAGCCATCCACAGAGCAGCGTCAAGTGGCTCTGCGCCGGATTCGGTGGGCAGTGGCCAGCATATATACTTCAACTTTGCAACTATCTCGTCGGTGCTGCGTAGGGCAAGGAGAAGCGGCAATGGCTGTTGAAAGGCCGCTGCTGCCAGCCAGACGTGGTTGTCGTTGGGTTGACGCACCGGAATTAAGAAAAGGGAAACCGGGATATACTTGGCTTATGAAACTGGTTGCCACTACCATAAAATCGCCGAGAGCAGGTACCAAATCGAAGGATGTGGCCGTGGCTTTGTTGACCCTGATCCCGCGTATGATGGCCACATTGCGGCAACATCTGCGATCCGCCGATGGCTTGGAACTGCGCGGCGGACAATTTCGGCTGCTCATGATTGTTCAGACGCACCACCAGATATCCATTTCCCAGGCCGCTTATCTGATCGGACTCACGGTCCCGACAACCTCCAAAATTGTCGATGAGCTTACGCAACAAAAATTGCTTTCCCGCCACGCGGACACCACGGATCGCAGACGTGTGCTGCTTTCCATGACAGCCTATGGCCAATCGGTCCTGGAAACCGTCTCGCAGGCGGCCTGCGCACACCTGGCCGATATGCTGGAACGCTTAACGCCGACCGAGCGATCCTTTATTCTATGCGCCGTGGAAACTTTGCAACCGCTATTTGCACCGCAGGCAGGTGAAAACGCCTCCCTGAAACCTGAAAACTCCCGCACCTGAAATAACCTTGTTTTTACGAAAGCTCGGGGACAATTATGAAATCAGCCATAAAATGGATCCTTCTGATCGTCATAGTGGCAGCGATTGCCTATGTCGGCTGGCACTGGTGGACCGGCAAGGCCAAGTCGCATACCGCGTTCAAAACCGCACCCATCCGGCAAGGGAACCTGACGGCCACCGTCAGCGCCACCGGAACACTTGAGCCGCGCGAAGTGGTGGACATTGGCGCCGAAGTCAGCGGAACGATTATCTCCTTTGGACAGGATGCCGCCGGCCATGAAGTGGATTACGATTCTCCGGTACGTAAAGGAACCGTGCTGGCACGCATTGATCCGGCCCTGTTTGCCGCAACCGTGGCCCAAGCCACAGCCAACCTGGCGCAAGCCCAAGCCAACGTACAGGTGGCGCAGGCCAAACTCGATGGTTATCAGGCGGCGTATGTGGATGCCCTGGCGGACTGGCAGCGGGCACAAAAAATCGGCACCGCCAATGGTGCTCTGTCCATTACACAGTATGACGCCTATAAATCCACCGCCGATCAAGCCCAAGCCAACGTGGTCAACGGCAAGGCTTCGCTGGTGGCGGCCCGGGCTGCGGTGAACGCCGCCCAAGCCGCCCTGGCCACCGCTAAAATCAACTTGGCTTATTGCACCATCACTTCACCCGTCAACGGCGTGGTGATCGATCGCCGCGTTAATATCGGCCAGACCGTGGCGTCCAGCTTCAGTACCCCGAGTCTGTTTTTGATCGCCGAAAATCTGGCTCGCATTCAGGTCTGGGCCTCGGTCAATGAGGCCGACATTGGCAGCATCAAAGTCGGTGATCCGGTCACCTTTACCATCGATGCCTTTCCCAATCAAAGTTTCCATGGGACGGTTTCGCAAATCCGGCTTAACGCCACCATGGTTCAAAATGTTGTAACCTATACCGTGGTGGTTGATACCAAAAATCCAGGGGGCAAGCTGCTGCCGTATCTTACCGCCCAAACCGATTTTCTCGTCGCCCAACGAAAAAATGTGCTTATGGTTCCCAATGCGGCCCTGCGCTGGGTTCCGCTGGCATCGCAAATTCTTCCCGGCGTCGCGGCCACGGGCCACCCCGCCCCAGCCACCCAACCGGTTGCCCTTCCCAAGGCCGCCACCGGGCGCGGCACACTCTGGGTAGTCGATGGCAATTTCGTGCGACCCGTGAGTGTTGACGTGGGTTTGTCCAACGACTACGACACTCAAGTTATCTCCAATGAGCTAAAACCAGGCATGGAAGTGGTGGTAGGAGAACGCCAGGCCGGTTCCGCCTCTTCCGCCGGCACCAATCCCTTTATTCCCCACCCGTTCGCCCACAACAAAAAAACTCCCTGAAAACCCCATAGGTCATGGATCATAAGCATGAATTTAATCACCGTTGAAAATATCATTAAAACCTATCACCTGGGCAGTTCCGATGTGCAGGTGCTCAAGGGCGTTTCCATGGCTATTGAAACCGGCGAGATGGTGGCTTTGATGGGGGCTTCAGGTTCCGGTAAGACAACCCTGATGAACATTCTCGGCTGCCTGGATCGCCCCACCTCCGGCAAATACCTCCTTGATGGCCAGGAGATTTCCCGGATGTCCGCCAACCAACGAGCCGGCGTGCGCAACACCAAAATCGGTTTTGTCTTTCAAAATTTTAATCTCCTCGCACGCACCTCCGCCTTGGAAAATGTACTGCTGCCCACCACCTATGCCGACAACAAGGTCTCTGCCAAGGCTTTGCACGAACGGGCCAAAACGCTTTTAGAACGCGTGGGCCTGGGTGATCGGCTGCATCATGAACCATCACAACTTTCCGGCGGGCAGCAGCAGCGCGTGGCCATCGCCCGCTCATTGGTGAACAACCCACGTCTGGTGTTGGCCGATGAGCCGACCGGCAATTTAGATTCCCACACCAGCGAGGA
>JAJYZF010000158.1 GCA_021800165.1 Planctomycetota bacterium
TGGAGTTGGTAGCGGGTGAGATGTTTTTGTTTTAAGGCCCGGTCATTGAGGTTCAGCCATGCGGTCGCCTTTTCCAGGGCCTGATGGTTATGGTGCTGCTCCAGCCAGGTATTGAGTTGGTTCAGGGCGGGGGAGCCGGCCGCATGCGCTGCGCCGGCCAATGCCAAAACCCCACAGGCCAAAGCGGTGAGGGCCCATCGGCGCGTTCCAACGATACTTCGCCGGGCTATACGCGCAACTGGAGAGGCGGGTGTGGTCAACATCGGTAATTCTCCTGAAAAAGGTCCACCTGCGGCCGGCTAAAACGGAAACACCGATTCCCGATCGTCCGTTTATTCTCCGCGGCGGCAGCGTAATTTTCGAAAAAGCCTCTGCCATCGCCATGGCGGTTGCTTGATCCGCGCAGCACATTGGCCTGCGCAGACTTCATTTTCCACGATTCGCCCGGTGCAATCAATAAAGTTGCCGCCAAAGCTGCCCGCAGCCAGCGCCGCGCGGCGAAACAACGACTAAGGCCCCGCTCCGCCCGGTCTCGCCCGCCGCTCCCGTCTTCTGGCCCTTTGGCCCCCCCCCGACTGCCCACCACGGTGATCACGCGGGCCTGCGGGGCAATTTGCATGAGGCCAGTGCGAAGGTGCGGACGCGCCGTTGCATTCGGGGTCGCCCAAGGGAATCCGTCTTCTCTGCGGGCCGGTGTGGGAATCGCCCCATAAACCGCGGCCTATCATTACCAGTGGTGCGCTGCACCCTGGGCGTCCCAGTAGCCGAAGAGGCCGCGGTGGTTCGGCGAGGGACCGCAATAGTTACTGGTTTCCGCCCCGCTGCTGGTCAACAGCATCGTCTGGCTGAGGTTGGCGTACAAGTCCGGCCTTTCATACAGGCCCGCGGCGTGGCCGTCGGCAAACAGGGCATTGGCGTGGTCACCATGGGCCATCCAAACCCCTGTCACTTGTCCACCGGCCCACAACTGCTCCGTGCGAAAGAAGACACCGCCGCCCTGCACCGGTGGAATTGGATCCAGCGGCTGGCTGCCATTGCCTCCGTTCTCACTTGCGGAGTCCACAAGGAACACGTAATGGGTCGGGTCCACGATGCCCGGTACTCTAATACCATAAAAGTCAGCCCAGTAGGGGTTGGTTGTGATCAAGTAAGATCCCGGCTGATAGGGCCTTTCCAAGTTGGTCCCGGCGTTGCTGCCGTCGGTACACATGGCATAGCCACCTTGCGTGCCGCTTTTCGAGGGGTCCACCGGGCAATGCCACACCATTGAATTGGCGGGCAGATAATCGGCCCCTGTTTCCACGGTTCCATTATAAAAGTCAAACCAGGGCAACGCCGCCGTTGCTCCTGCTTTCTGGCACCACGCCTGTGGAATATTGTCGTTAAAATCGTTTTCGTACATGGTAATCGCCAAGCCGCACTGCTGCAGATTGCTTAGGCAACCGACCGACAGCGCCGCCTGTCGGGCCGCCGCCAGCGCCGGCAGCAGCAGGGCGATGAGAACGGCAATAATGCTGATCACCACCAAAAGCTCCACCAGCGTGAACGCGCGCCCCGCGGGCCGCTGCGAACATGGCACATCCGTAGGCCATTTTGCTTCGATACGCATAACCACACTCCTTCTCTGGAGGGCCTGGCCATGGCCAAGCGCCGGAACTACAAAACAAAAGGCCGAGCCGGGCTTTCCTCCCGCTCGGCCTTTTTCCAACCGTCATTGCCGCAGACCGGTTTTATTACCTGGCCCGCCATATTTCCACAGCCGAGGGCGGCTGTGCCACAGAGCCAAATCAGGGCCAAAGGCCATCAGGCGGACTTGCGTGTGCGGCCAAGGAGCAAAATTCCCAATCCGCCCAAGCTCACCAGCCCCAAGGTTGCTGGTTCCGGAACGGACGACCCAACCAGCTTATAAATGCCTTGGCCGGAGGAGCTGCTGTACGCAAACTCGCTGGTAGTGGCGGTGCTCCCGCTAACTTTAATATCGCCCGCCGTTACCAAGCCTTGGAAATAGCCCAAACTTGCGCCGTTAATTGAGATAGAACCAAGACTCCCCGTGAGGAAGTTGAAGTAGCTGTTCTTGCCAAAGGTCAGGTTCGGACTGCCGCTGTTAAAGCCAGTCATCTCAAATACGCCGGACCCGGTCCCAAAGGTGATCGTGCCACCACCGGTCTCGGTTGGGCTGGTCCCCAAAGCCACGGCACTGGCGGCTGTGATAGACCCGCCGGTCAGCGTTATCGACCCCGTAGTAGCACCGCCGGTGCTGACGGAAAGGGTACCCGCAACGCTGGCCGTGCCGCCGGAGATGTTGAGTGTACCCCCGCCAGTCGTTCCCAGCGAAAATGCGTCTGACAAGGTGAGGGAACCTGCGGAGAGGTTGACGACGCCGTTGTTGATGAAGCTTGAGTCCGTCGCGACGGTATTGCTTATGGTGCCTCCGGTGATGGCGACGGTTCCGCCGCCATTTACCTGCACATCGTACGCGTTGACAGCGCCCCCAGAAACGGTAAGTAGTGCGGTATCGGCATTAGTACCTTGGCCCACAGTGAGATTGCCGTCTCCCACAAGCGTTCCACTTGCGACCGTCGCACTGCCGATGGCCGCGTGTGGACCCGGGGTTGCGCCAATCAATAAGTTACCCGTACCCGAGAAAGTCGTCGTGATGCCGCTACCCGGGCTGTAGAGCATGTACGATCCCGAACTTGGTGAGGCGGATGTTCCGCCGTTGGCCACGGCCAGAGGGCCGCTATTGGTCGTGCCCAGGGTGGGTACGCCGTAGCCGGTGGCGTTAGACCAGTTAGTGGAGGTCGTAAAACTATTGCTGGTCGTGCCAAGCCATTCGTAATCAGTAGTAGTAGCCTGAACTACGCCGACCCCGCCGATTGCGACCACCGCGGCGGCCGCGGCACCACCAAGGAATGTGAAACAGGACTTGGGAAACATAAAAACTCCTCTGTCCCTAAGGGACAAAACATGAACTTTCGCCAGCCGAACTGGGCTGGCCGCAGACCCACCACCACAATGGCGACGGGCAACGCCTGGTTTCACACGGCCGTAAATCGAGATAGCGGTGCGAAGCCGAGGCAGTAAGCTTACTGCGAAGTCCATGTTAGATTCAGCGGGGGCGCTTCACAAGCCCCTTAATCCAATAAAATGGCTCCCCACTACAATTGTTTTTGGGGCAATCAATGGCCGTTGTTGTCGACCATCCCCACGAATTTCCCTTTTTTGTCAGGTACGGCTGCGCCGGGCCGAGAGGGCTTTTCCCGTTCGGTCGGCAGCTTTTCCCCAGCCCCATCGCCCAGCACAATCGTCGCCGCGCGCAAGGGTGTTTCCACATGCTGCCACAGCCCTCTGCCAGCGCAGCGGCGAGCGCTTGCTCTACATGGCGCGCACGTGCTCAACTGCCCGGCTTTCCCGCGCCGCGTTGCCCCCAACTTCCGTCGGGGGGGCGCAACCACCGCGGCACCGGCCAACCCCACGTATTCCAATGGCCCCCAAGCCCAATTTGCATTCGCGGGAAGCTCGCCGGTATGATAAGCCAGCCATTGGAGGATTTTTCTTGGTCTCCCGTCATATCACTAAATTTGGCCGCTCCACCAAGGAGTGGATGTTGCCTCCCAGGCTCTGCCCTCTGATGAAGAGTGTACGGATGGGTTTCTGCGGCGTCACCCATTGCGGCGCGGGTTATTATGTGGAAAGGCAAAACGACCCCACGTGCCTGTTGGTGTTTTGCTTCGCCGGCCACGGGCGGGTGTGGGTCGGTGGGAAGTGGAAAAAGTGCGGTCCCGGCGACATCTATTGGATGCCGCCGCTGGCCGCCTACAAGATGGAACCGCTGGGCGGCCAGCACTGGGACTTTTCCTGGGTGTTCTACGAGTGCCAGCCGGGCGACGCGTTCGTTCGCAACGCACCTGCGGAACCGGCGCTCATTCACGGCGAGGTGTGGTTGCCTTACCACGCGCTGGAAGGCCTTTATCATGAGTACATGGGAGCCAGGGATGAAGCGGCCATGGAAACTTGGATCCAGGCGCTGCATACCCAGGTGTTGCGGTTTCTGGCCGGGGGGGGGCAGCGGGCCGATCCGCTGGCGGCGGTCTGGCGTGCCGTGGACCAGCAGCCGGCGAATCCGTGGTGCCTCGACGAATTGGCCGCCGTCCACGGCAGCAATATCGAAACCGTCCGGCAGTTATCGCTTCGCCATACGGGCCGGTCCCCTATGGCCCAAGTGGCCTATCTGCGGGTGCACCGGGCCAGGACCTACCTCAAAGATACCGCCATGAAAATTGAGGAAGTGGCATACCGCGTCGGTTTTCAGCGGGCTTCAGCTTTGCGTAAAGCCTTCATGCGGCACATCGGCAGGACGCCCGGACGGGATCGCCGGGGCGAAAAGGCCGCCCCCGCCCCCGCCCCGGCGCTCCAACTCCGGAAAAACCAGCCACGCCGAGGCCCCAAAGTCGGCGTACCGGCCGCGCGTCGCAAACCGCGGGCCAAGGGGGCCGACCAGCCGCTTTAATCCGACCCCAACCGGCGGGGATTGAGGCCTTCCACAACAATATGAATTGCTATCGAGTGATGAAAAAAATCCACGTATTATCCCAACACTCACTCATGCCGGGCCGCGTGCCCCCCCAGTGGCCGCAGCTTGTTGCCGCTTTGCCCGGTAGTGGCGGCCAAGTGAATTCCGACTTTTCATCACGCCAGCCACAACCTATTTTTTTCGGTCCCGCAGGGCCGCCTGGTGAATCGTATAACACAAAACATTTCGCGCCAACGCCTGCGCCGATGCCGACGTGTAGCCGCTGATACCCCAGGTGTTCGTACCCAGCAAACCACTGGTAATGTCCTGCGGTGAATACACGATCACCCAACGCCTACCCACCCGAATACCCAGCATCTGTGGATGTTTATGCGAATGCGTATGCTGATAGTTATAAAACTTCCGATAAGCTACCACCTGCGCCTTTTGACCCTCCGGAAAGCTCCCCGTATACAGCGACGAATTCAACGGTATGGTGTTCAAAAGAGCCTGGGGAAATAACGCCGTCGCCAAATTCACAAAGGCATTGGTAAACGCAGGCTTACCGCCACCGGCATCCGCAAAGAGCATCCCGCCATGCAATAAATAACCGCGAAGATCAACAATTTGCTTGGCCGTTAACTTAAAGGCTCCCGTCCCGGTCATCTGTGCTAATGGGTATTTTGCCGGATCCAGCTTGGAATTGATAGCCTCATTTTTTATCGTAACTTGGGTTTGAAATTCGGCGGCGGCAATTTTCGCCATCCGCGGCCATGCTCCGGGTTCCGGGTTCCAA
>JAJYZF010000159.1 GCA_021800165.1 Planctomycetota bacterium
CTGCGCATCCATGGCCGAAAGTGTAGTCAATTCTGCCTGCCGAGCCAAGGCCACGGTGGGCAGCGAAATCTTGACGGGCAGGGGTCTTCGGAGTCCGTCGGCACCGTCCAGAATTAACTGGCACTGGACTTGTCCAAGGCGTTTCCATTCGCGGTCGCGCCGCCGTGCGAGATTTTCCCGGACATATTTGGCAAACGCCGCGACCAGAGGACATGCGCCAACATCCGGGTAATCGGCGAACAGGACGCGGACGCCCGCCGTTTGCTCCTACCAACTCGACACGTTACGATTTTGACAATGATTCCATTTTGAGGCCTTTATGGTCGCGATCAATGAAATCCTGTTGCCCGAATGCGCCGGTGAAGAGTGCGGTGGCGATAACGACATTTGTACGGACAGTCGCGTCCATGACCGCAATGCCGAAAACCGAGCACCGGTAACCCGCAACCATCGCAGCGCCCCAATACTCGGCCGCTGGCTCACACGCGACCCGATCGGGTATCGCGGCGGAATCAATCTTTACGGCTATGTCGATTCCTCGCCGGTGGGGAATGTGGATGGGACGGGGACAAAATGGACGATCACGCGGGACGGTAAGGCTCGCGCTACCGTTAAGGGCCAGAAGGGGGACACGATCACCTCGCTCCTGCAGGCCAAGGACAACCACGGGCACCTTGTCCGCCTAGCTGCCGACGAATACAAGAAATGGCTTAAACCAATCGGTAATTCCGTCTTGCCAGCTTCAGCGACGGCACCGCTGAAGTGTGATGAGAAGTTCACGATACCAAATACAATCTTGGCGAGCCGCGGGGACATCAACAGCATTGCCGGCGTGGTTTGGTGGCACTCGACGGGGCTGTTCGGGTATGGCGTTATACCAGAGTTTATCGGCGCCATGCGTAAGCGAGGATTCAAAGTAAAGACGAACTGGAATGTGTCGCTTGCGGACGTGAAGCAATTTCTTGCCAGCCCGGACGCATACGGCTGGTATTTTTACGGGCATGGCGCGAATGGTTATGTTGATACCAACTTCGGCCGCTCTGGGTTTATCCTACCATCAGAGCTTGTCGGAAGCCTGAACCACCGTCTCGGCTTTCTAGAGTTAGAGGGATGCAACGCGGGCACGGACATTCACCGAAAAGCCAATCGTGCCCAAATCGGATGGGGCAGTTTAGTTAGCCCCAACGGCATTCTACGCGCGTCAGTGCACCACGTTAGTGCAAACACAGCATGGAATCAGGTGCCGATTTCACCGCACTACGCGCCCCCTCTGGTACCTTACCACCCCCCGGGTTGAAGCCTGCTGCGTGGTCGCAGTAACCATAGCCAATTGAGCCATTGAACGGGAGGATATTAATGAATGATCAGCATCGGGATCACAACTCGCGACGCGCCGGATTGATCCTGGCAATCGCCTCGCCGGTAGTGGCTCTTCTTTCGCCGTTTCTTGCCGCCCTGTTGGGGGCTTGGCTGCAGCCCTTGGAGAATGCGTCGCTGCTCATCCTAGAATCTCTTGCGGTTGGGCTCGGAGTTGGAGGGCTCACCATCATGAGGCGCCGCTGCGCCCGACACCTTGATTTCTCGCTGGCGATCGTCGGCATCGCTTTGGGACTCGCACTCATCGGCAACCAATGCTCCATCGGCAGCCAGCGGCGATTGCGCTTCTGGATTTCGGTACCCGCCCGCCATGCGGCTTGGCCTGGATGGATATACAGCAGCGGCGCGATTTTGCTGCTGATGGTCGCGGAGTGCACCATCGCGTTATTGGCGGTGGCTGCTACGAAAAGGGGCAGCGAGCGGACCGCCATCTTGCCGGCGCTGGCGATTTCGGTCGGCACACTCGCCATTGCGGGGCTCGATTTCGTACGCTTTCACGATTTCGGCTATCAATGGCGACAACCGTTGTTGTTGGCGGTGGCACTGTTTTTCTCCGTCGCATTCGCCAGTGGCCGGTGGAGAAGGGTGGGCGCCGTTGCCGTGGCCATCTTGGGCATCACCTCTGTCTGGCTTACGGAGGTCGCGCTTTATCATGGTTGGACAGTCGCTCCTGTGCGGGAAACGGAGGTCGCGGCGTACGGCGCCCGGCAATATCTCGCGGCCGTCAGAGAGAAGTTGCAGGGGCTCGATGCCAACTGGCAGCAAAAATCATTTTCACGGGGGCCGATTACTGAGGACCTGGCGAGTCACCTACCTCTGGTGGCGGCGCCTGGATTCAAAGCGAATTCAAGGGGCCGGCTCATTCAGTTTGCCGCTGCACCGGCATTCGGGTCGAATGTTACGGGGATTTATCGCATGGTTCCCCAAACCTACATGATCTGGTATCCCGGCGGTAAGCTCAAGAATGCGATCAGCGGCATCGAACTGCGTCCCATGCGAACGCGTCCCGACGGGCGGCTGCCAACGCAATGATATGCGTCTCCGCGGTTAAAAAAGCACTTACCGTCGTGCGCCGTACGACCCATGCATGGTTCCGTTCAACCGCTCGACTCTCACCTTTCTGGCCGGCCCACCGCAGCCTGTCGGCCCGTTTGCGTTGCTTTGCGCGCTGCTCGTCCAAATAGCCATCTGCGCAGACCAGGCCCTTTGGGCCGTTAGCGCCGCCCACCATGCAGGGGCCCTTCCCAGCGGTGCGATAAAGAGCTTTTGGATCGGCATAGAGACGCTCCGCATCGGCGTGGCGGTCGCTGCCCTCGGCGCGGTAGTAGCGTCAGCCTTTTATATTCCGCAGCTTCGGGAAAAGGTGCTTTTCCGAAGAATCCTGGCCGTCGCGGTGTCGCTGCTCGTCCTATCCGGGATTGGCATAGCGGCCGTGGGGGTGAAATTACAAGTGGGCAATCCGGTTCCCAAGAGTGTTCACATGGAGGTGCTCCATCCTCATGCTAAACATAAATGACGAGGCGGCCATTGTGGCCCAATTAACGGGTGGAGGCGCCCCGCGGGGAAGTTTGCGTCGGTAGCGGCAGGGGCGCCATTTGGCGCGGATTTTACGGCAACCGTGCATCCCGGCAGCTTTCCCGCGTCGCCCCGGCGCGTTATGATTTCATCGGTAGCTCCATTTTGAGGCCGTGGTATGGTCGTGATCAGAAAAGTATTATTGGAACCGGACGGGAGAGCGGCG
The DNA here is from genome assembly GCA_021800165.1 of Planctomycetota bacterium. Taxonomy (GTDB): domain Bacteria; phylum Planctomycetota; class Phycisphaerae; order WQYP01; family WQYP01; genus JABEVA01. Next base: position 3,119 of record JAJYZF010000159.1, read on the forward strand.
GCTGGGGATAGCCGTGGCCGAGCGGAAGGCGCTACGGCGTGCGCAGCCGGCGGCCGGAGCATAACCTTGGTGGCTTGGTACTTCGGGCGCGGCAAGGGCAGGAGCGGCTACTTGGACAGCCGCGGCGAGATCGCCATACCGCCGCAATTCGACAACATCAGTGATTTCGAGGACGGGACGGCCGTTGTCTCCGTCGGCGGCAAATACGGCATCATTGGCACCGATGGGAGGTTCCTCGTGCCGCCGAGATTTACCGATATGTTCTACACGGGGGACCAGCTTTGGTGCGCCGCAGCCGAGCGGGGCTACGTTGGCCTGGTCAATTTGGCCGGCGAGGTCGTGATCCCGCCCAAGTTCCAGACGGTCGGCGGCTTCACCGACGGCGTGGCAGCCGCAATGGTCGACGAGGATGCATGGGGATTTATTGATCGGAAAGGCGAACTACTTATCGAGCCATGCTACAGTTTCACGCGAGGTTTCGCCCATGGCTTGGCATATTTTAAGCTGGGCAACGTTAACGGATTCTTTGACAGAGATTTCAAAATGAGATTCGGGCCGACGCGCCGCCGGCGGTTCCAAACCGATTTCCAGGAAGGGGTCGTGGGGTTCTGGGAAGGCGGACGCTTGGGCTTTATGGATACGGAAGGCAGGGTCGTTATTGAACCTCGGTTCGTGGCCAGCGGCGGCTTCGAGGGAGGCGTGGCGTGGGTGCGTGTCGGCCGCCTCTGGGGGCTCATCAACAAGAAAGGCGAATTCCTCGCCGAGCCGAAGTTCGGAGACTGCGAGTTTTTTTCGGAGGGGCTCGCGTGGGTGCGTATTGGGCGGCTTTGGGGGGCGATCAACAAAAAGGGAGAGTACGCATTTGAGCCAAAATTCGTGTCCTGCATTTACGACCATGGAAAAAAGGGTGGCGGACGCAGGGTAGCCAAGCCGAGTGGGTTCAAAGGTGGCCTTGCGCGCGTCGCCGTAAAGCGACAGGGCGAACTCCGGTTCGGGTACGTTGACAGGGCCGGGAACTTCAGGCTTCCGCCAATCTTTCCGCACGGCGGAGATTTCCGCGGCGGTGTAGCTCGCGTGTTCTTCCCTGACACAAAAAGGCGCCACCGATACCGATATTGGATGGCAAGCTTGGTAACCGAGAACGGCGAGGTGCTTTACGGCCCGCACAAAGGGGAGACCGTCGGCTGAAGAACGCCGCCGCGGACTTTGCCCCGGCGCGTTATGATTCCATTGTAAATTCCATTTTGAGGCCCTTATGGTCGCAGCTGTCGGCCTACGCCCCCCATAACCCCGGCCTCTGCGAACCTCTGAGTCCCCTGCGGTTAAATCGGTTTCTCTCTTTCCCTGCAGCCAACGGCTATTCATCGCGGTCAGCAGCTATTCACCGCGGTGGCCGCCGGCGGATTAAATCCACCGACTCGCATTTGCCCTAATCGTGATTCACCTGCTCTGTCGGCGCGGCCGCATGAGGCAAAATCGCCGATGGCTCGACGAATCGCCCACTTCCCCATTAGGATATAACGGTGCGGAAGAGAAGGTCTTCGCGTTTCGGTTGGTTCGTCGGGAACAGGATTGATGTTGGTAACATTGTTGCGTGCAAAAATCCATGGGGCCATCATTACTCAGGCAAATCGCGATTATGTGGGCAGCATCACCATTGATACCGACCTGCTGAAAAAAAGCGGCCTGCTGCCCAATGAACGTGTGCTGGTTGCGGATATCCACAACGGCGTCCGTTTTGAAACCTACATCATCGCCGGCGAAAAAGGGACGGGCGTTGTCGGCATCAACGGAGCGGCGGCGCATCTGGTCAAACCGGGAGAGAAAATTATCATCATGGCTTTCGCCCAGATGACCTTGGAAGAGGCACAAACCTATCAGGCTGGTGTTCTGCTGGTGGACGCCGACAATCGTCCGCTCAAAACCATGGTGCTTCGAAGTCAGCTCTGATAGCCGCCGGATCAGGACATGGCTCCGGTGATGGTGTCGACACATTTGAAAGCCAATGGCGGTTGGCGGCAACTATGACGGAACTGGAGAATTGATGAACTTATCCCGGCTTTCCCTGCGTGCAGTGTTGCGTCCAATGATCTTGATGTTTATTCCGGCGCTGGTGCTGTTGGCTACAGCAGGATGTGGTTATGAACCGGGATGGATGATCAGTGCCAAGCCCAGTTATCGGGTTCA
>JAJYZF010000160.1 GCA_021800165.1 Planctomycetota bacterium
CTTTTTTCTCACACGAAGGGTCGAAGACACGAAGATTTCGGCACTGGGCCACCCGCTTTCTCGCTCCGTTCCCGTGCGCCTTGCGGCTCTGACTTTATATTATTTTCACCGCGGGGAAAGAGAGAGAAACCGATTTCACCGCAGGGGACTCAGAGGTTCGCAGAGGTTCAGGCACAAACCGACACGCTTTATCGCACCGCCTCCCCAATCTCCGCGCCTCCGCGCGAGATATGGGCTCATGCCTCCGGCATGATGTCATTTGCTTTTTTCTCACACGAAGGATCGAAGACGCGAAGATTCCGGCACCGGGCCCACCCGCTTTATCGTACCGTTCCCGTGCGCCTTGCAGCTCTGATTTTATATTATTTTCACCGCGGGGAAAGAGAGAGAAACCGATTTCACCGCAGGGGACGCAGTGGTTCGCAGAGGTTCAGGTTACTGGGACCGGATGCCAATAGCCGCGACCATAACACGCCCTCAGGATGGAATCGTCGCCAGAATCATAACGCGCCGGGGTGGCGCGGGAGATCGGCCGGGAGCGTCGCGCGGAACACCGTTCACTTGCCCTTCCCCTGCAAGGAGGCCAGCACCTTCATCTCCTCCAGCGCCTGTTTCGCCTTTTGGTTACCCGCTGCCGCCGCCTTCTTGAACCACGCCCTCGCATTGGCAGTGCTCTTTGGCACGCCCCATCCGTGGAAATACATCACGCCGATTTCTGTCATCGCGGGTGTGTACCCCGCTGCCGCCGCCTTGCGATACCACGCCAACGCTTTGGCGTGGCTCCGCTTGACGCCGATGCCTTTCAGATAAAAGCGCCCAATCCGCGCCATCGCCCAAGATTGCCCCGCCGTTGCAGCCTTGTGGTACCACGAAAGGGCCGCCGAAAGGTTTTTGGCTGTCCCCGTGCCGTGCTCGTAGCGCAATCCGAGGGCGTATTCCGCGTCGGGTAAACCGGCTCTCGCCGCCCGCTTGAACCAGCCAAAAGCCTTGGTTTGGTTGGGCTCAACTCCGTGGCCTCCAAGGGAATAGAGCACGCCCAGCGCATACATCGCCGCGGCGTCGCCCCGGCTGGCTGCCAGCCGGAACCATCTCCTCGCCTTGCGGTAGTCACGGTGCACCCCACGGCCATACTGGTACATGGATCCGACGTACGCAGCCGCCGAGGTGACGCCCGCCGCCGCAGCCTTGCGATACCACGAAAGGGCCGCCGAAAGGTTTTTGGCCGTCCCTGTGCCGTACTCGTAGCACGATCCGAGGGCGTACTCCGCGTCGGGTAAACCGGCTTTCGCCGCCCGCTTGAACCAGCCAAAAGCCTTGGTTAGGTTGGGCTCAACTCCGTGGCCTCCATAGGAATAGAGCGAGCCCAGAGCATACATCGCCTTGGCATCGCCCCTGGCTGAGGATTTCTCGAACCATGACAACGCCTTGCGGTAGTCGCGAGCTGCGCCGAGCCCGGACGCGTACATCCATCCGAGGCGGTACATCGCGGGCGCCGACCCGTGTTTGGACGCCTCGCGATACCACGCCATTGCCTTGGCGTAATTCTGTGGCACGCCGAGGCCATTTTCGTAAAGCATGCCAATGCCCTTCATTGCGGACCCGTTGCCCGCAGCCGCCGCCTTTTCAAGCCACACCTTCGCTCTGGCGAAGCTCCTCTGCACGCCCCATCCGTGGAAATACATCGCGCCGATATTCGCCATTGCCAGCGCGCATCCCGCAGCCGCCGCCTTGCGGTACCACGCCATTGCCTTGGCGTAGTCCTGCGGGACGCCGTGGCCAAGGGCGTAGAGCACGCCAATGTTGTTCATCGCCGTCCCGCTACCCGCCGCCGCCCCTTTGCGGTACCACGCCATCGCTTTGGCGTAACTCTTTGGCACGCCTTGGCCACCTTGGTAGAGCACGCCGATGTTGTTCATCGCCGTCCCGCTACCCGCCGCCGCACCTTTGCGGTACCACGCCATTGCCTTGGAATAATCCTGCGGCACGCCATCGCCGTTGTGGTAGAGCACGCCGAGCCGACACATGGCAAGGGCATTGCCCGAGGTTGCCGCCGTCCAAAACAGCGTCGCCGCTCTTCTGGCGTGGCCCCCCCGGAGGGCGATGACACCCAACCAGAAGGTGGCGGAGGCCCGGTAACTGTTGGACGCGTGGGCCGTTACCAACTCACTACGGAAAAGATTCGTCGCGCGACCCCGGTCACCCAACCTCAAATAATCGGTCGCGGCCCATAAGCGGATCAGCCGAGATTTCGGCTCCGCATGCAGCGCAGCCCGCACCATCCGTATAGCGGCGGAGCGGGCGGGGCCCACCAACCGGTCGTGCCACGCCGCCACATTGATGAAGGACAGGATGATCGCCTGCCTGGCCACCGGGAAGAGCCGCGCAGCCGCCTGCTGAAGCGGCGTATTTGGAAGCCGCCATAGACAGGCGAGTGCGGAAAGCGACCGCCTCCTCACCGCGGGGAGCGATGTCGGAAATGGCCGACGGTGCCGCAAAATGCGGTTTGCCAAGCTCTCCAAGATCATTCGGTGGGTGAATAGATCAAATCGGTCGGCTGCCCCGTGTAGCCGCACGCAGCCGAATGCAATGTTGCTGAGGCCGCAGAATGGTTGCCCCAAGGCGTGTGCAATCCACACATCTCCCAGCAGCTGGTTCATAGCGACGAGGTCGCGCCTCGGCAGCCCCGACAACCTCCAGGCGGCCCGAAGCTGGCGGTCCGACCGAATCGATAGAAAAGCCGCCCCGCTCGTGGCCATCATGGCGCGGTAAAAGGCAGGAACTTGCTGGCGTTGCTGCAAGCGCAGGGATCGGAACAGGAGCGACAACCCGACGCCGTAGTAGAACGCCGGCGGGGCGGAGCCCTGCGCCGGGATCATCGCCAGGAGCTTTCGCTCCATGGCGTGGAAATGGTACTCCTTGGCCCGGCGCCAAAGCTTCGAAATATTGTTGATTCGGCCGGCCATGAGCGGGCTCGATATTATCAGCGTGCGCGGCGGCCACACGGCAGTCCCCTGTGGCAGGTGGTAACGGAAGCACTGAAAGCTGGCGATCCCCCTATCGGAGATCGTGACCCATCTGATCGCCAACGGCCCCGACGGCGTGGGCTCCACCAACATTTTCTGCTTCGCGATGTGGCCGCCAACGACCGAAATAACCCGCGAGTGCCGCGCACCAAAGCTGACCCGCCGAACACGGGCCTTCACAAACCAATGGCTTAGCCTCCCCAGCAGCGCGGGAATCTGCCGCCACAGTGGGGAAACGCGGCCACCGGGTCCCAGCGTGAATAGCTTGGCGGCGGCGGTGGCACCCAGGCGCCGCGGCAGCAGCCGGGCCAGCGCCGCGTCGCTTTTTGCCGCGCCCAATTGGGCGGCGGCCAGCGCTGTCGGCCCCATGGCCTTCGCCAAGGCCACGCGATAGTGCGCGTAGACGTCTGCCTTCAGGGCGTGATAAAGCGCAAGGCCGCCAGCCCTGCTTGGGACGGGATTAGCGGCGACCAGCCCCACGCTACCAAAGGTCGCCGCGCCCACCAGCCACCCTGACAAAACTGTTTTAAAGTGGTATGCCATCTGCCGCCTCAAATTGTTAAAACTTCACCTGGTAGACGATGGTAACCTGCCCGTTAGGCGTAAATCCGCCGGCGCCAGAAAACGCGCCGGTGAACTCGCCGTGAACAAGGAAGGAGCCGGGCCCGACGGGGACCCCGATGTTCAAGCCGACCCCGACCTGCCCACCAGGCGAGTTGCTGCCGACCCCGTTGACGTTTCCATTTGCATTTAAGCCGGAGGTGCTGGGTATTTTCAGCCAGTTCGGATAGGAATGCTGCGTGCCTATGTTATGCGTCTGAAATTGGCCGAGCGGGATGTTGCCGGGGCCCTGCTGGCCTTGCTTCGTGGGCAACCGAAATGGCGTAAACGGCAGCAGCGGGGGGTATGGGTTGCTGATGCCCGAGCCGCAGCCCGCCGGCTTCCGCGTCTGCGGTTGTGGCCAGCCGTACGGGCCATATCCCGCGCCAGCCGGGTAGGGGCTGAACGGGTGCTTCGCCTCCCACTGCAGCCGCTGCATCTCCCGCTGGAATTGCTGCGCACCCTGCCGCAATTGTTGCTGCACCCAAGCGTACGATCCGACCGCCGGGCCGGAAGGCTGGTCCCAGTTGAATGGCTGGTAAGGCTGGGAAGCGTCCGAGAGCCCCGCCGCATCCACATTCCCCACCGGCGAGGAATCGACGAACTGATAGGTATTCGCACCGTTAATATATTGGGCCGGGTCCTGCTCCATCCATCGGCCGAGGCTCGGGGCGCTGCGATGGTTGCGGGTTACCGGTGCTCGGTTTTCGGCACCGCGGTGGTGGATGCGACTGTCCGTACAAATGTCGTTATCGCCACCGCACTCTTCACCGGTGCATTCGCGCAACAGGATTTCATCGATGGCGACCATACGAGCCCCGAGATTTCAATATCTACGGAGAACGATAACGCGCGGGGCGGACGGAATCAAACCGCGTGCGATGCGCCCGCCAATTTCCTTTGCGTCCCCTGCGTCCACTGCGGTTAAGTCGGTTTATCGCTGCGGGCATTACCCGCTTTCGCTGCGGTGGCAACCGGTGGAATAAATCCACCGGCTCGCATTTGCGATGGTCGTGATGCATCTGCCCCGCAGCGCGGGCGGAATCGAACGGCGTGCGATGCGTCCGCCCCCCAATTTCCTCTGCGTGCCCCAGCGGCCCCTGCGGTTGGATCGGTTTCACGGTTGACAGGTATTAACTGCGGTGGCCGCAAGAATGCGTATCATGGGGTATATGGCCATGCGACATCACCATGAGCAAATTCGAGAAACTCGTAGAGCGACGTCTGCGGGCGCTGCCGCCCGGCAGGCCAAGAAAAAAGTACAATAGCCTGATTCGCAATGGTACTGCACATCGCACACCCAGGATTTAATAGGTGACTGCCTTTTGTATTATCGGACACCGCACTGGCATGTCGAATGCTCAGGCGAGTCCGTCCGCTACACGGCAAAGATGTGACTCGTTATACTTGAAACACTGGTTCGGATCGCAGATGGTACCGGGCTTGGCTCCGGGAACAGGGTGCGTCCAAATTTGGATCAGAGGTAGCCAATGAAGCCATCGGAGGCCCTGCAAAATAATCGTGCCGCAGTCCTAAAAGCCGCGACAACGATTGGAGCACGCAACGTACGTGTGT
>JAJYZF010000161.1 GCA_021800165.1 Planctomycetota bacterium
CTTATCCATGTTCTTTTGGTCCGCATGACTCATGGCTGACAGTAGAACATATGCGGCGCGAAAGCGCAAGTTAAGATTGGGTTAATTTTGTGGTGGTATTCTGTTAACATATTCCGGACATTATTGGCTTGTTTCCCTAGGCGCAAGGTGCTTTTGCATACAGCGGTGGCTTGGAATTCCGCAACACCGCTGCAAAATCGTTAAGGCTTATCAAAAAGGTGATGCGGTTGGAAATAGCTTTGCTGGTTGAAATAGCGGAGGGTTTCGTCGATGCTGGGAAAAAGCTTGGTCGCGGTCTGAGTAACAAAGGGGCTGGGCGCGACCTTGGGTTTCCAGATCACGTAAACTTCACGGGCATGGTCGTGGGCGTGCTGAAGTTCGCGCTCCACGCCACTGGACAGGGCGGGTTTTCCATCCGGCAATTCGGGAATGTAGGAAATAATGAGGTCGCTTTGGCGGACCATCATGAAGTCACGGGCGTAAATTTGGCCGTTAATATCGCCGCCAATCGACAGCACATCCTGGGTTTTAAGCGATAGTGGTGGGTGGGTACCTTGGACGTGAATAACGGAATGGCCATCGGCGGCGGCGGCGAGCGCTTGGTCGTGCAGGACTTTTTCATCGACATCGGCGGGATCAAAGGTTATGAAGTGTCGGCCGATACGCTCTCGAAAATCATTGATCTCGGCAAGTACCGCCGGCATATCGGCGACATGGCTCATGGGAAAGCTGGGATAAACACGTCGCATCTTGGGCCGCAGCAGCAGACGAAACAGGGTTTCGCAGGTGGGTTGGTTACGACCGCGCGAAAGTACAAAAAACTTGCCGGGATGGGCAGGGTTGACACGGGCGAGTATCTCGGTGGCCAGAATCTCCTCTTCACGCCAGACCATCAGATCCTTTAAGTCGTGATCCAGGTTATGGTCGCGCAGCAACCGCTGATGCACCGTCTCCACGTTATCCAGCAGAGTCACGTATAAATCCGCTGAAAAGGCGTTGAGTTGGTCAAAATCGAAGGCCGCGAAAAGTCCGTGCTTCCAGCGGAACGTGGCATGGGTATTGATGATGACGTTGGGGTACCGGCGGGCCTCGGCCAAAATATCGCGAAAAACGGCGCGGCGCAGACCAGCCAGACGGGAAAGCGGTAAATCGAGGATGCGCCCAGGTTGCACATCCGGGGCTTCTTTGTACATCAGATCGCCGACATGGAAAACTTTTATCGTTTCACCCTGGGCCTGGGCGATACTGATAACCTGCTCAAGGTAGGCTTGTTTGTCGAGGCCGACCTGTCCGGTGAATAACATACGCATGGAACGAACTCCTCGCAACTCATTTTATAGTGGATCGCATCGGGCGGGTAGTAAGCGGTCTCCCAACGGCTATTCACGGGCACAGGACACCTACCAGGGCTTACCAACCATGCCAATACGACCGACGCATGAGCTGACGAATTCATGATCGCAGTGGGTACATCGTTGCGCGAAAATGTTGCAATCAGATCGCCGCGGCATAAATTTCCGGGTTCCATTGGTCATTGGCCAGAACGTCGCCGGGACGGAGGGTTTTAAAATAGGATTCCGGCAGGATATTGCGGTTGCCGTTGAAGGTGCTGCCGCCGGGCATGTAGGCACAGGTCATGGCGATGCGGCGGCGACGGGTCATATTGGCCCCGGCACCGTGGGCGCACAAACCGTTGTGAAAGCTGCAATCGCCGGCCTTCATCGGTGTACATACCGAATCAATTTCCGCCATCTTCGGGTAGAGTTTAAATAAATCCGCCATGTTCTCGCCGATGCCCGCATTTTGGTACGTGGCCAGGCGGTGTGATCCCGGCAGAAAATACATGCATCCGTTTTGCGGCGTGGCATCTTCCATGGCGATCCAGATGGAGATGGAATGCGGCGAGAAAAATGACCAGTAGGGATTGTCCAAATGCCAGGAGGTTGGATTGGCAAACGGTTCTTTAATAAGGGCCTGATCATGCCACACCCGTATGGATTTCACCCGGGCTAACGCACACAACATGCGGCCCAGTTCGGGGCTTAGCACATAACGCTTCACCGTGGAGTTGATCCGCCATAAATTCAGCCTTTGGGTGAACACTTTGTCGTAATATGCTTCTCCCTCTTGGGCGGTGTTGGTGGCATCGCCGGCAACTTTTTTTCGTCCCATGGTGGCTACGCTTTCCAGCACCGCCGCCTTAAGCTCGGCAACTTCAGCGGCGGATAAGAATCCCGGATGGAGGACAAAACCGTCCCGCTCATAAGAAGCGATTTGCTCGGATGTCAAGGTGGTGTTCATGGCATAATCCTCCTGGCCAAGCCGTAAAAATCAAACCATAGTGTTTGATTGGGCCGGGTGTCAACGCCGGCTCTACGTGCTGATTAATTTCCGCCCACCCATGTAAGGTTGCAGGGCCTCGGGCACCCGAATGCTGCCATCTTCATTTTGATACAATTCCAAAATCGGGATCAAAATACGCGGACTGGCGATGACGGTGTTGTTCAGAGTGTGGCAGTGCCGAACCCGGCCATCGCTATCTCGATACCGCAAATTGCACCGGCGCGCTTGAAAGTCATACAGGCGGCTGGCGGAGTGAGTTTCACCGTACGCGTTGCGCGAAGGCATCCAGGTTTCGATGTCAATCATGGAAGCATTTTTCGGCCCCAGATCGCCGGTGCAGCATTGCATCACGCGGTAGGGCAGTTTCAGCCGTTGCAACACCTCTTCGCTGTTGGCCAAAATTTGCTGATGCCAGCGGATGGATTCTTCCCGGTCGTTGCGGCAGATGATAACCTGTTCAACCTTGTCAAACTGATGGATGCGGTAAAGCCCCGCGGTATCTTTACCATACGTGCCCGCCTCACGCCGAAAGCAGGTGCTGGCGGTCACCAGTTTGAGCGGCAACACCGCTTCATCAAGAATTTCATCCATGTAATATGCCGTCAGGGATACTTCACCGGTGCCCGTAAGAAAGCGTTCTTCTTCGGCCGTCTCAAAAGTCTCCCCGACGCGATAGGCCTGCTCGCGGCCCGCCGGGAAAAAGCCTGTGCCGCGCATGGCCGCCTCTCGTACCAGTACCGGTACGGTCATCGGCTGAAACCCCTTTTCAAAGACCATCATATCCAGTGCCAACCGCAGCACCGCCTGATGAAGAATAGATCCGATTCCGGTGAGAAAATAACTGCGGGACCCGCCCAGCTTGACCCCGCGCGGAACATCAAAAAGGCCCAGCTTTTCCCCCAGTTCAACGTGGCTTTTGGGCGTAAAGGTAAACGTCGGGATCTCACCCTGACGGCGAAGTTCCACATTGTCCTGGGCGGAAGCGCCCCGTGGTACATCGTCATCCGGTGGTAGGGGCAGCGTCAGCAGCAAAGCATCTATCCGCGGTGGCAGCGTTTTGATTTGCTCTTCCACCGCCGCCCGCTCCAGTTTAATGGCGGTCGGACGCTGGCGCATGGCCGCGGCCTGCTGCTCCAGGGTTTGTCGCACCGCAGGATCTTTCTCCGCCTTGATGCGCCCCATCAAAGGCCCGATCTCTTTGGACAGGCGGTTTTGTTCCGTGGTGAGATCCTGAAGTTGCTGCTGGGCCTTTCGCAACTGGGCATCCAGATGCAATAATTCGTCCAGATCAATCGTAATATTTTTGGCCAGAGCACCCTGCCGCACGGCATCAGGATTCTCACGAACAAACTTGAGATCGAGCATGGATAACCCTTGGGTTAGCAGACACGCATCAGAGAACTGGCTTCCCAGCGGCGGCGGCAACTCGCCCGGCTGAAGATTCAGCGTGCGGGAATAACCAATTTCTCGCCGATGCGTATGTCGCTCGGCCGCGATCCGATCTCTCGACGGTTAGCCCGATAGATAAGCTTCCAGTCGGCGGCGCGATGATATTCCCGGCGTGCGATCTCGATAAGTGTATCGCCGCGCCGAACGATGTAAATCTTACTGCCTCTGGCCACGCGGCCATGCCGCCGGGTTAACCGCACACGGGTATGATGACGGCTAGACCGTTGGACCAGCCGATGGCTATGGGGCAGGCGTATTTTTTGGCCTACCCGCAGACGGCGGGGATCCAGTCCAGGGTTGGCCCGTTCAATGGCGCGGACCATCCGGGCGTTGCCGTAGATTCTCTTGGCAATGGCCATAAGGGTATCGCCATGCCGAATGACATACGTGCCGGCGTGATGGCTTCCGCTGCCGTTGGCGCTGCCGGCCGTGCCATTAAGGCCGGCCAGCGATCCTGCGTTGCTGGAGTTGTCAGATGTGGTGTTGTCATTAAGGCCCGTAGAAGCAGTGCCATTGTCGCTTTGCGTCAGATTGTCGCTGGTATCGGCATTGGCTGGTGTAGTTGTGCTTCCGGGAAAATTCATCGTAACTTGGCCGCCTGATTGAATCTGCCCCTCCATGGTGGTTGGCGGCACATTGGCGGTCAGCCCCGCTTGTGTGGTGGTGGGAGTAGCCGGAGGCACGATGCCGGCGGGGATGTTGTCATTGTCCGGTATATTGGCTACGCCATTGGCATTTGGTGTGGGGGGCACCGAATTGGTAATGGGTGTCGGTGTGGTTGGTGTGAGTGCCGGTTGCTGGCTGGGCAATACATTTTCTGCCGTAATTTGCTGGGAACCGCTCTTGGAGTGATGGACAATGACAAAATAGGCCACCACAAAAATAATCACCACTGCCAGACAAATCAGAAATACTTTTACATCGGATCGCATTGAAATCTCCAACAAGAACAGCCGCGTTGCCGTCGCGCAAAATCCGCACCATTCCCAGGGCCATCGCCAGGACCGCAAAGCCATTTCGAGGTCCGGGAATTCATGTTAGTTATTGTACCGCTGTCCGCAGAAAACGGAAATGGCCGATCTTTTGAACAGGCTACGGCCATAAATTGTGGTATCCATTGATGGGGCCAACTCCGAAGCAGCCAGGGTATTGTTGGGCCGGAGACATCGGCGTATCGACGGCGGATGCGGGGGCAGCGGGCGTGGCGGCAACAGGCAGAAAGACCAAGAGGGTCAGGTTAGCGAGGCACGGGGGCCATACGGACTAAAGTAGTGCCATTTTCACCAATAATGTCCGGAAACTCCAAGGCGTGGGTTGGGCTCAAGGACATGGGCTGTTCATCAGCCGCAGGAGAGCGGAGCCAACCGCGTGTTGGCCATATTTCAGCGCAGGCAGCGGCGTCA
>JAJYZF010000061.1 GCA_021800165.1 Planctomycetota bacterium
CCAGTTATTTCAGGCCGCCATACTCGAGAGCCTTAATGCCATAAATACCCGCCACAAAGACACGCTGAAGAACACCCTCACGCTCAATTTTCAAATGTTCGATAAGGTTCAGTTATTGGCCGCATGACATATAAGTATATCACCGGCTTGCCACCGCCACGGCTTTCGGAAACAGAATACTATTTTCCTTAAAAACGTGAATATGGGTATTCGCCTCCAATTCACGCAAGGCGTCTAGCATGGCTCGAAAGGTGTTGCAGGCTTCCTCTGGCGCGGTGTAATTATTGCTTAACCTGCGAATATGCTCCAGATCCGCACCCGCGCGTTCATGTTCCTGCTCCATGACGGCAACTGGTTCGCTGACTGCCGCGCCCCTGGCCCCCGCATCAATGGCGCGAATTTGGGGAAACAAAATGTGTTCTTCCTTAAACATGTGCGCGTCCATTTCCGCGGCAAAGCGATCAAACGTGGTTTTAAGTTCCGGTAGCCACCGATAATGCAGTCCATGCACCGTATACGTCCGATGCACCAGTCGCGACAGCCTCGGCAACTCATCTTTGAGATAGGCGTGATGGGTGCTTTCAATATGATCCGCCAGTTCGGTAAGGCTGGCGGTGGACCAATCGTGCTGGGCGCTATCAGGCGCAGTCACCAGGAGTTCCGCGACCACCGCCTCCGGGTTGAGTTGATGTTTGGCGCAGGCCTGGCGCAGCGTGGCCTGACCGCCACAGCAGTAATCGATCCCATATTTTTCAAAGATGCGCGAGCGTGCCGGTAATTGCACCACCCACTGGGAGACCGTACTGTCCAATCGCAGGGTCGATGTTGTTGAAATGCCGGCCATTGATGTACTCCTTTGCCGTGGCTTTTGAAGGGCCGCCGCCGCCACCATGTCGGCCACTGCCTTTATGATAGCGCGCCACGCGAGCTAATTCAAGATATCGGTGTCCTATTCTAATGATGCCAACATTGGTGTCGGCGTTTTGACGCATTATATCGTAATGCTCTTGGGTTATGCCGAGCGTGCAGTGGTGTCAGGCTCAGCGTCGCTGGCCGGTAAGAGTGGCCTGGGTATGGCCAGGCGGATGATAAAAGCCGAACCTCCACCCGGTCGCGGCTGGGCCTGAATCGTACCGCCGTGGAGCCGCACAATGCTGCGACATATCGCCAAACCCAACCCCATTCCACGGCGATTGCCCGCGGCCGGTCCTCGCGTAAATTTGTTAAACAAAAGCTCGGGATCACCCGGGGGCAACCCGGGGCCGCGGTCGGCCACGGCAATGTCGAGATAGTCGTCTTGTGCATGGGCCTGGATATCGATCGGGCTGTCGGCGGGGCTGTAGTTCAGGGCATTGTCAATCAGATTGACGAGTACCTGTTCCAACAGCATTCCATCCACGTGCAGTAATGGCAGATCAGGCGGAATGGACACATTCACCTTTCGTGTCTTGACTCGCCGGGACAGCCGTTGCAGTGCGCTAACCAGAATATCCTGCAAGGGAAACCATTCTGGTTTAACGGCCGGCCCGCCGGATTCCAGTCTGGTCATTTCCAGCAGATTCTCTATAAGCCGCTCCATGTGATCCGCCTCGGTGGCAATGGTTTGCAGCAGATCACGGCGGTCCGACGGGGTAAGAGCCGTTTCGCCATCCAGCAGGCTCGTAGCTGCACCAGTAATAACCGCCAACGGGGTGCGAAAATCATGCGAGACCCCGGAGAACAGGGTGTTGCGGATTAATTCGGTTTCGGTGCGTTCCCAAGCTCGGTGAGCTTCATCGGCCAGACGAATACGTTCCATGGCCATGGCGAGTTGATTGGCAAAAGTTTCCAGTAAAGCGGCGCGTTCAGGATCGGCGAATTGTTCCATGGATTCACCGGTCAGGCCCAAAACGCCGATGACCTGCTGCCCCAGGCGCAGCGGAATAAACAGACCACGGGCCAACGAGAGCGTGGCCGTGGTTTTACCGGCAGATTGATTGTGGTCCAGCACCCATTGCGCCACGCCCAAGTCTTTCGGATCCGGTGGCGTGGGCCAGTCTCCGGCGGCCATGGACACTGTGCGGTCCATCGCTGCCGGCAAAATAGCCGTATGGCAGGCAAAAATCTCGGAGATATGGCGAACGCCGATGGCGAAAAGCGTTTTTGCATCGCGGGCCAACACCAGTTCCCGCGAAAATGCCAGTAGAAAAGCCGTTTGTCGCTCACGTCGGCGCGCAGCGTACGATTGCCGCTGCAAGCGATCCGCCATCGTGGTAATGGTGAGGGCTGTGATCAGCATGACGGCAAAGGTGATGAAGTATTGCGCATCGCTGACCGCAAAGCTGTAATAGGGCGGGACAACGGTAAAATCAAAGAGGCCCACGCTTAGCATCGAAGCCAGCACCGCCGGGCCGCGCCCCAACCGCAGAGCCACCCCCAGTACGCCCAGCAGATAAATCATCAGCACGTTGGTATCGGAAAGATGCAGGCCGTGATACAGTCCGATGCCCAGCACCGCGATGGCCAGCGTGATGACCACGGACCAGCCATAGCCCGCCAGACGCATGCCCCGGGGATCAGGCCGATCGGGTGACGGTGATGGCTCGGCAACGTCGCGGATAACATAAATATCCACCGGGCCGGCGTGGCGAATCAGATCATTCACTAGCGATCGCTTCAGCCAGGTGCGCCAGTGGCGTTGCTGCCGCAGCGGAGTGCCGACAATAATGCGTGTTACATTGCGGCTGCGGGCGAAGGCCAGAATCGCCTCGGCCGGATCATTTCCCGTCAACGTGGTCTGCTGGCCACCAAGCTGCTCGGCCAGTCGCAGGGTTTCAAACACCCGCCGCCGCGCTGCGGTGGAAAGTGTAGCGGTGCCCGGCTGGTCCACAAAAACGGCAATCCATTCCGCTTTGAATGCGGTGGCCATGCGACGGGCGGCCCGCACCAGTCGGGCTGAAAATGGACTCGGGCCGACACAGACCATAATCCGATCGGCAGCCGGCCATACTTCATCACCGGCATTGTGGCGGCGAAAATCCTCCATTTGCGCATCGACTCGGTCGGTCATGCGACGCAGGGCCAGTTCACGCAATGCCGATAGATTGCCGCGGTTAAAAAATTGCCGGGTGAGATAATCCACCGAATGTTGGCGATATATTTTTCCCTCGGCAATGCGCTCCAGCAGTTGGTCCGGGGAGATGTCGATGAGTTGCACATCATCGGCCTGCTCCAGTACCCAATCCGGCAGGGTTTCGCGCACCTTAATGCCCGATGTTCTTTCCACCACATCATTGACGGATTCCAGATGCTGGACATTGAGCGTCGTAAACACATGAATGCCCGCGTCCAGCAGTTCCTGCACATCCTGATAGCGTTTGGCATGGCGCAGGCCGGGGGCGTTGGAATGGGCCAGCTCATCCACACAGATAATGGCTGGTTTGCGGGACAAAGCTGCGTCCAGATCAAATTCCTTGAGCTGGGTTCCTTTGTATTCGACAATCTTGTACGGAAGTATTTCCAGGCCCAGTAGCAGCATTTCCGTGTCGGGACGAATATGCGGCTCGGCGTAGCCGATGACCACATCACGGCCCTGTTCAGCCTGGCGGCGCGCGTCCTCCAACATTGCGTAAGTTTTGCCCACCCCGGGCGCTGCGCCAAAAAAGACCTTCAATTTGCCGCGCGCATGTTGCCGCTCTTCGGCTTTGATTTGTGCCAGCAGGGAATCTGGATTCGGGCGGTCATCGGCCATGGTTTACCATTCCGCATATCATCATAACGCAGCCCATTTAATAGGGGTATTTTCGGTTCAGTGCCAAATTCAGTTCCAGCACGTTGACCGTTCGTTCTCCCAGTATGCCCAGGGATCGTCCGACGATGTAGTTGTTCACCATGGCTTTGAGCTTCGCCGGCGCAATATGCCTCAGCCGGGCGATGCGCGGAATCTGGTAATACGCTGCAGCGATCGATTCTTCCGGGTCCAGACCGGAGCCGGAACTGGTGACCAGGTCTACCGGTACCGGCTGTTTATTGCCCGGATCGGCGGCCTGCAACACGGCGATGCGGGCTGCCACATTTTTAACGAGTGCCGGGTTGGTCGGGCCGGTATTGGATCCGCCGGACGCGGCGGCATTGTAGGGCATGGGCGAAGTGGCGCTGGGCCGAGGCCAAAAATACCAGGGCTGGTTGAAATATTGGCCGATCAGGGCGGATCCCACCGCCTGCCGGTCAGAAAGCACGTGCTGGCCGGCGTGGTTAATCAGGGAACCATTGGCCTGCCACGGAAACACCATCTGGGCGATGGCCGTTACCACCAGCGGATAAATAATCCCAGTAAGAACCGTCATGATCAGAAACAGCACAACAGCGGAACGCAACATGGCCAACCATCCTTCGGGGTGGCCAGCGGTCGCGGACTCAGCCGCGGCAGGCTTTGGTCGCGTGAGATTGGCTTGCGGAGTGAATTCAGACATGGGTGGGCTCCTTGGAGGACGGTTGGGCGATCACCATCAAAATCGCACGGTATTTAGGATCATATCAATGGCCTTGATCCCGATAAACGGCACAATCAACCCGCCAAGACCGTAAATGAGAATGTTATTCCACAGTAGGGTATTGGCGGGGCGGGGGCGGTAGGTCACGCCTTTGAGGGCGATGGGGATCAGGGCGATGATGATAAGAGCATTAAAAATCACCGCCGAAAGAATAGCGGTGTGTGGGTCTAAATCCATGATATTCAGCCGGCCCAATTGTGGATAGACGGGCGCGAACATCACCGGCAAAATGGCAAAGTATTTGGAGACATCGTTGGCAATGGAAAAAGTGGTTAACGCCCCGCGTGTCATCAGCAGTTGCTTGCCGGTTTCCACCACTTCAATGAGTTTCGTGGGATTGGAATCCAGATCCACCATGTTCCCGGCTTCTTTGGCGGCTTGAGTGCCGCTGTTCATGGCGACGGCCACATCCGCCTGTGCCAGAGCCGGGGCATCATTGGTACCGTCGCCGGTCATGGCCACCAGTCGGCCTCCGGCCTGATACTCGCGAATCAACTTCAGTTTGGTCTCGGGTGTAGCTTGGGCGAGAAAATCATCCACTCCCGCTTCCGCGGCAATGGCCGCTGCAGTCAGCGGATTATCGCCCGTCACCATAACGGTTTTTATGCCCATGGACCGCAGCTCTGCAAAGCGCTCCCGAATACCGCCTTTCACAATATCCTTAAGCTCAATCACGCCCAGAGCTCTAGCCCCATCGGCCACCACCAACGGCGTGCCGCCGCTGCGCGAAATGTTATCCGCGGTGGAGCGAATCTCGGCGGGAAACTCTCCGCCCAGCGACTGCACGTATTGCTCGATCGCCGCGTCAGCACCTTTGCGGATGTGTCGGTCCCGCAGGTCTATTCCCGACATGCGCGTCTGGGCGGTAAAAGGCACGAAGCTGGCACCCAGATGATCCACCTGACGCTGGCGCATACCAAATTTATTTTTTGCCAGAATCACCACCGAGCGACCTTCAGGCGTTTCATCCGCCAGGGAACTCAACTGGGCGGCATCCGCTAAATCTTTTTCCGCCACGCCGCCCGCCGGATGAAACGCCACCGCCTGCCGGTTGCCCAGTGTGATGGTGCCGGTTTTATCCAGCAGCAATACATCCACATCGCCGGCGGCTTCCACTGCCCGGCCCGAGGTGGCAATGACATTGGCCTGAATCATGCGGTCCATTCCAGCAATGCCAATGGCCGAAAGCAATGCCCCAATCGTGGTCGGTATCAGGCATACCAGCAGGGCCACCAAAATAGTGATGGAAACCGGCGAAGCGCCAGCCGACTTGCCGACGGCGGCCAGAGCATTATTGACGCTATGGGCCGAGTAAATTGAAAAGGGCAGTAGCGTGGCCGTGGCCAGAAGACAGACAATGGTAAAACCCGCCAGCAGAATATTCAGGGCGATTTCGTTGGGGGTTTTTTGGCGTCTGGCTCCTTCCACCATCGCAATCATCCGATCCAGAAAGGTCTCACCGGGGTTGGCTCCCACCTGAATCACCAGCCAATCGGAAAGCACACGCGTGCCCCCGGTCACGCTGGACCGATCACCCCCGCCTTCGCGGATTACCGGCGCGGACTCTCCGGTAATGGCGGATTCGTCCACGGAGGCGACACCCGCCAGCACTTCGCCATCGGCGGCAATAACGTCGCCGGCTTCACACAAAATGAAATCACCCTTACGCAGGGACGACGCGGGTACCAAGGTCGGTGCAGCGTCACGCTGTGGGGTCGTCAGCTTGCGGGCGGTGGTGTCTTTACGGGCCCGGCGCAAGGTATCCGCCTGGGCTCTGCCGCGGCCTTCGGCCATGGCCTCGGCAAAATTGGCAAACAGTACCGTAAACCATAACCAGAGAGCCACCCAGAAGATAAACCATGTGGGCGCCTCGCCATGCCCCCAAAGTGCCTGTACCCACAGGACTGTGGTGAGAATACTTCCAATGTATACGACAAACATCACGGGGTTGCGGGCTTGATGGCGTGGCTTGAGCTTCACCATCGCCGCCAACATCGCCTGACGTACAATATCACCTTTGAACAAAGTCACGGAGTGATGCATTGCCATTTCCGGAAACTCCTTAACATCGCCAACCGTCACCAACGGCCCGTCATCATCTGCAACTGTTCAACAATGGGGCCAAGGGCCAGGGCCGGGAAAAAGGTCAAAGCAATAACAACCACAATGATGGCCAGCAAAATAAACACAAACAGCGGCGAATAAGTAGACAGCGTGCCCGATCCAGCCGGAATAATCTTTTTGCCGGCCAGCGACCCGGCGATGGCCATGGTCGGAATAATTGTCCAGAATCGCGCCGCCAGCATCAGCAATGCTCCGATCACGTTGTAAAAAGTGCTATCGCCGTTAAGCCCGGCAAAAGCGGAGCCATTGTTGTTTGCCTGCGAGGTCATCGCGTAGAGAATTTCTGAAAAGCCATGGGCACCGGGATTGGCGATACCCGCAAGGCCGGCCGCCGTTACGCAGGCCATGGCCGTGCCTACCAACACCAGTGAGGGCGGTATCAGAATGGCGATCGACGCCATTTTCATCTCAAAGGCTTCGATTTTTTTGCCCAGATACTCCGGCGTTCGACCAATCATGAGGCCCGCGATGAACACCGTAATCAGGACAAACATCAGCATGCCGTACAGGCCCGAACCAACACCTCCGGGAGCAACTTCCGAAAGCTGCATCAACCACAGCGGGCACAGGCCTCCCAGCGGCGTAAAAGAGTCCAGCATGGAATTCACCGCTCCGGTGGATGTACCAGTGGCCACGGCCGCAAAAATTCCACTATTCACCGGCCCGAACCGTGCTTCTTTGCCCACCATGTTGCCGCCCGCCTGGAGCACGCTTGGTTTTTGGTCGCAGTAGTGTGCCAGCAGCGGATTGCCGGCCTGCTCCGCGATAACACAAGGAATCATCAAGGCCAGCAGCAGCACCACCATGGCAGCCAGCACCGCCCATCCTTGCCGGGCGTCTCCAACCATGCGGCCGAAGGTGTAGCAAAAGGCCAGCGGCAAAAGCAAAATAGCCAATTCCTCCAGAAAATTGGTCAATCCAGTCGGATTTTCAAACGGATGGGCGGAGTTGGCGTTAAAAAAACCTCCGCCGTTGGTCCCGAGTTCTTTGATGGCCTCCTGCGAAGCGACCGGACCGATCGCAATCGTTTGCGTGGCGATGGTTGTGGACGCGGCTGTGGTAGGGGCACCCGCCTGATGGAAGGGCTGCACAACATGGACCGTGGGGTATTTTCCCAAGGTCTGCGGTACACCCTGCCAGATCAAAATCGCGGCCAGCGCCAGTGAAAATGGCAACAGAATGTATAACACGCTGCGGGTTAAATCCACCCAAAAACTGCCCAGTTCTGTGGTCGTTTTGCGGGCCAATCCGCGTACGAACGCTACCAGCACGGTCAGGCCTGTGGCGGCAGAGAGAAAATTTTGTACCGTCAACGCCGTCATCTGGGTGCAGTAGCTCATCGTGGTTTCACCGGCATAGTTCTGCCAGTTGGTATTGGTGATAAAACTGGCTGCGGTGTTCAACGCCAGGGCGCTGGGGGCTACGGCCGACATGTGGGTTGGGTTCAGTGGCAACCATCCTTGCCACTTTTGAATGAAGTAGACCGCCATGAATCCCAGCAGGTTAAACAGCAGCAGGGCCACGGTGTAACGTTTCCAATTCTGTTGATGCTGGGCCGATACGCCGCACACTCGGTAAATGCCGCGTTCCACGGGGCCGAGAACTTTACCCAGCCCCGGCACCGGCTGGTTTTCATACACGCGAGCCATATAGATACCGACCGGTTTTACCAGCAGCAGTGCGGTGCCGATCAGCAGTGCCATTTGCAGCCAGGCATTGGGTGTCATGAAAATTTCTCCGGAAAAAGTAGCGCCACCAGCAGATAAATGACTAGCAGAACGGAAACAACGCCGCCGATCCAATAAAGTACGGTCATTGACGGTTCTCCATTAAATAGCTGCAAAACGTCAGCAATCCCAGACAACTCAAAAAGAAAGCCGCGGCCAAAATTAAATAAATCCAGAACATTGGCAACTCCTGCATCACCTTCACCCACAGTGATAATGGATCATACGGGAGGATGGAATCAGGGCCGCATCAAATTCACCCTGTTGGACATCAAGAAATCATCAAGATTGACCCTGGACGCACGACATCCTGGATTTCGGCTCAACGCACAGGGAGCACAACGATAGCCCGATGAAAACTTCCGCCACTTGGTATCTCTCAAGGTATCGGGATTGGGCCGTGGCTACGCACGCACCAGCCCAGAGATTGCTTCTCTGGGCGCAAGGTGTTTACGCATGCAGCAGGGGCTTGGAATTCCGCGGCACCGCTCATCGGGGTAAGAGACTGGCCAAAAACCAATCGGTGTTTTACGGCGGTGAAGCTGGATCTAAATTTTGGTCGCTGGCGAGGCGTGACGGGCCGCATACCTCGCTCGTGGGTCTGTAAAAAGCCAACAACGAAGCCAGCGGGCCAGAGAACCAGCCAAAAAAATGGAGTTATTTGGGCCCGGTCCCTTAGCTTTCCACCAGGTTCGTTGCGCCGGCGTCGGCAAAGTGGGTGCGCCCGTAGGCATCAGCGATCACCAAGCCTACGCTGGGATCCAAGTCGACCACACGTCCCTCAAGTTCCACCCCATGATGGGTCAGGCGTACCATGCGGTTCACCAGATGGCAACGGCTTTTCCATTCAAGGGCAATTTGTTCCGGCGAAAGCCCGGGCATGCAGCAATGCTGGATTTCGTCCAGCAACTCCACCGCCAACGCCAGGCGGTCCACCATTTCGCCGGAGGCCAGACCGATCGATCCGGCCTTGCTCCGCAGTTCCGCCGGAAAATCATCTGCGGTCTGCGTCACATTAATTCCAATCCCCAAAATAACCGCCGGATGGGCTTGCCGCGGCTTGGCCCTTTTGATCGGTCCGGCGGGAATGGTTTCAACTAGGATCCCCGCGACTTTGCGCCCGGCCACGATCACATCATTGGGCCATTTCAGATGGACGGGTTGGCACGCGAAGCGTTCCACCGATCTGGCGCAGGCGATGGCCGCACCGAGGGTAACAGCTTGCGCACTTAGACGCTGATCCGTGGGAAACAACACCGATAACAGCAAAGATTGCCCGCCCCGGGCCTCCCACCGATGGCCGTGGCGACCGCGACCGGCGGATTGATGATCGGCCAATACGACCAGCGTTTCGCTGTTTGGACGGCCCATCTGGCCCGCCGCCTGCCGACAAACATCATTGGTGCTGCTGGTGGATTCGTAACTAAGCACGTGGCGGCCAAGGGTTGTGCCTCGTTCGCTGCTGATATCTTCCAATACGCCGCGCCACCATGTCCAATGGCTTTGCCGCACCAGCACGTTGTCCCGTTGTTGCTCCAGGATGCAACCGGAGCTTCGCAAGGCGTCCACGGCGGCGAGAATTAAGTCCGGCGAACATTCGTGCTCGTGGGCCAGGTGGCTGATGGATTGCGGCTGGCGCTGCACCAGTTGGACGAGAACTTTCCGGGCGATACGGGAGATGCCGTCGCGATCAAAGCTATCTCTCATTTATGAAAACTCCATCGATAGATCCAAGCCAACGGCATGATGGGTCAAAGCGCCGATACTCACCCGGTCCACGCCGGTGGCAGCAACTGCCGGGAGATTTTCCAGCGTGATGCCGCCGGAAACCTCCAACAACGGATGGCCGGGCAGAGCCTGGGTATTGCGCATAATCACGGCCTGCGCCACATCCCTCACCGACATATTATCCAGCAAAATTATGTCCGCACCGCCATCGGGCAAAGCCTGCTTGAGTTGCGCCAGCGTATCCACTTCCAGCCACAGCGTTGTGGTCGGCGGAAGTGCCTGCCGGATGCGGCGGGTCAGAGTTGCGAGAGTTTCATTCGCCGGTCGGGTGGATTGCAACGCGGCGAGGTGATTGTCCTTGAGCATCACACCATCGTAAAGACCCATGCGATGGTTCACGCCCCCGCCGCAGCGTACTGCATATTTTTCCAGGACACGCCACCCCGGCGTGGTTTTACGGGTATCGCAGATGGCCGGTCCATGGCCGGTGCTGGACCGACGTGCCACCTCTACGTATTGGCGAGTCAGCGTGGCTACGCCCGAGAGGCGACTGATAAAATTCAACAGCACCCGCTCCGCGGAAAGCAGGCTTCCGGCCGGGCCTTGAAGGGTGGCAATGGTCGTCCCGGGAATCACGGCCTGGCCATCTTGGATCTGCACCTGTGCGTGTAAAGTGGAATCATATTCCCGGAGAATAGTGGGAAGTAAAAATAGGCCGGAGATGATGCCTCTGGCTTTGGCCACAATGGCCGCCGAGGTGTAAGTCGATCGCGGTATCGTCAATTGTACGGTGCGGTCCATAGCCGTTGCTTCACTAGGCAAGCCGCCCAGATCCTCGCGTATGGCCAGACGAATCAGGCTGCCAATCGAATCATCAATAAGCGGGGGGGATGGCAAGGAATACCTCCTGATCAGCGCAGCCGGCTTCCGGCTGCCTTAACTTGCGCCAAGGTATCCCATCACGGAAAATCCGCAAGCGTTGGTGCTACCAGGGGTGCCGCATGATCGCCGAAAAGGTCTTTTCTTCGGACGCTATCCATAGCTCCGCTGGTTGGTCTATAATAACGGGCATGAAACAGCAGATGACTTCCAGCAAGGGCCGGGCGGATACCAGTGTGCCGCTCATGAGCAGGCCGGTGAACTGGCTTTCCATTATTGCTGCAGCCTGTGTGGTGCTGGAGTGGCTGATCCTGTGGAGATATCCGGCATCATCAACCCATCCACCGTCAGTGGGGGTGCTGATCTTGGCGATGCTGGCCCTTTTTATTGGTGCCGGCGCGCTGATTTACCATGTGAATGTGCATCAGCATCCGATTTTGGGGCGATGGCTGGCGCTGGTGGCTATGCTGTCCGGGGTATCCCTTTTCGCTTTCAGCGCCATCAGCGTGCGCAAGGGATTGGAACTGACCCAGCACGCGCGCATGGAACAAATTGTGGCCGCGTGCCGGGCCTGGGCCAATCGCCACCACGATGATTTTCCGCCGGATCTCTCGGTGCTGGTGCGCAGTGGGGCCATCAACGGGACCACGTTAAGTGATCCGACATTGGAGTTGGAGTCTCTGGTTTTGCCGCCAAATTACAAAACCATGAAGGCCTCCCTGTTAGCTACGCTGGTACGAAAGAACAGCGACTATCGTTATACGGGTGCCGGCCTTACGCACATAAACCGTCCAAGCCGCATTACACTGTTGCCACGGCTGATTGTGCTGTTTGTCAACGACCAGGAGCCAGTCAAGCCCGGCCCTATCGCCTTTGCCAATGGTCAGGTGCTGTATGTTTCAGCCAAGCGGATGCCCGCCGTATTGGCGGCGTGTAATGCCGCCCGCAAACGGCTGGGGCTTCTGCCAATAAATTTTGATGTGGCTACGCCGGTTGGACAGGCGGCAACCTCGCCGAAGATCAGGTGAATCGTGAACAGGCCATAGTGGGGCACCATGGGAGTTATGAGGTCAGATCTACGGGAATGACTCTTTGGGCGGAAAGAAACAGCAGCGTGGCCTGGGTGGTGGGGCGGCCGAGAATAGCGGATACGGCCTGGGCATAATATCGCAGTTGCCGAGTATACATGGGAGTGCGAACTGGAATCTGGGAGGCGGTATCGGTTTTGTAATCGATCAGGTGCAACTCTTCCGGTGTGGCCAGCAAAAGATCAATTACGCCACGGACCAGCACGCGATCCGCGAAGTTGATATTCAGGGCCTTACAATCTTCCGGGGCACTGGCGAGCAAATGCGGTTCCATGGACCAAATAAATGGAAGTTCACGGTGGATCCGGCCGACGCCGGGAGCATTGGCACTGCCTTGAGCAGCGGCAACCTCGATAATTTGCCGCCCAATGGGTGTTTGAAATATCCAAGCCACGGCCACCGGATCAATGAGCGCCGCCTCATTTGCGGACAGCAAGCGACGTTTTACCAAGGCCGAGAGTTGCCGCCCAATTCCAGCCGCATCCACAGGCTCGGTGAAATCGAGCAACTGCAAGACGCGGTGGGTTGCGATGCCCCGTTGGATGGCGGGGTTTTGGGTGGTGTCCTGGAGCGCAGCGACTGGGCCGAGAAGGGGGGCGATGAGTTCCGCAGCGGGAGATTCTTCCTCATCGGGCAGGATGTGAGATTTTAGTTCCGTCACTTTGGTTACCGCCGGCAACATGGTCAATGGTTGCCAGGGATAGGCGCTGGTAAGCCGGGTGATTAAGGCCTGCACCTGTGGATCCGCCGGTTGCGGCCCACCTAAGGCTGGAGTGGCAGGGGCCTGTTCAAACCGGCCGTCAGAGAGCATTTGCATAAGGGTGGCCACAGTGGTTTGGTCGGCGTCCGCTGGCACCGGGATAAAAGCGGTGCGCCGGGGTCGGGCCGCGGCCGGTTGAGTAACGATAGCCAGGGCCTGTGTGCCATCTGCCAGACAACCAGTATTGGCGGCAAAGATCAGGGCAATCCAATCCAGTGCGCAGCGCGCAGCAGGCGCAAGAGCTGATGGATTCCATGGAGCATCGGGTTTTGCCGAAACCGATCCAACCAGAATAAGCTTGTCGCGGGCTCGGGTCATGGCTACGTATAGCAAACGGGCTTCTTCGGCCAGTCGGCGGCGATTGGCGGCGGTGCGAATACGCTGATATTGCGGCGAGGGCCAACGCCATCCGGTCTCCGGGTCTTTGTATTGCAGACCCAGGCCGTCAGCGCTGTCCACCAGATAATCGCCCTGCGTATCGCGCTCGTTAAATCTGGAACTTAGACCTGCGACAATGACGATGGGAAATTCCAGCCCCTTGCTTTTGTGGATAGACATGATGCGTACGGCGTCATCGCCGGGGGTGGCCACAGGTGCGGTGCCCAGATCCATATCCTGATCCTGCAGGTCACGTAAAAAGGCTAGAAAACGCCCCAGGCCCTGACGCTGGAAGCGGGAAAATTCCAATGCTCTTTGGTAAAGCATTTGCAGATTGGCCACACGCTGCGGGCCATGGGGCAGGCCGGCAGACCAGATGAGCAAGCCACTTTCCTGATACAGTCGGCTTAGGCCCTCAGGCACGCCCAGCGTGCGTATCGCGTCGCGCCAGCCATCCAATTTTTGAAAAAAAGTTTGGAGTCGGCGCGGCAGATCGGTGGGATTTACTGCTCCAGTGTCGGTCGCGGGCTGAAACATCGTCCGAAAAACGGCTTGGTGAAAGGGCATCTGCCGCGTGTGCGGAAACCCCACCCGAATGGCGGCCAAGTCATCATAGGAAAAGCGGCCCAGTGGGCCAAGAAGCGTGGAGGCCAGGGCGATATCCTGAAATGGATTGTCGAGAACCTCCAGCAAGGCGAGTATTTCCTGTACCTCGGGGGCGGCGAAATAACCTTGGGTCAGCGCACTTTGCGCGGGAATCCCGTTTTCCAGAAACACGCGGACAAACTCCTGCGCCTGAAATCGGGGGCTGCGCAGCAAAATGGCAATATCGCTGAAGCTGATCGGGCGAGGATCTTTTCCAGCCGCCGACGATAGCGTATTCTGGGCAATGAGTTGATGAATACGATCCACGAGGATCACGGCTTCTTTGTGGGCTTTGGTCATATCCGAAATGGCGGGGTCGGCGGCATCTTCAGCATCGGCCTCGTCCGGGTCCGCATCTTCGGGGGATGGCGAGGCGGAGGTATGCTCGGAGCCGGAATTAATTTCGCTGACCACCACCAGCAATTCGATGGGGCTGCCGACCAGCAGGTCGGGAGTGGCGGTTGGGGCCGGGCGGCCATGACGCAGCGGTGGTAGATTGGCCACGCCGGCATCGGCAGGAAGCACGGTAAAAAGCTGCTGAAAGATAAGATTCAAGGCATCCAATAAATTGGGCAGTGTGCGGAAATTTTCGGTCATTTCCACGAGCTGGTTTTGCGGCGATGACGCAGCTCGCAAGACTGTGGCGCGATCCAGAAACAGGCGGGGTTCACCACCGCGAAAGCCATAAATGCTTTGCAGTGCATCGCCGACGATAAAAAAACTGTCCCGGGAATTAGGCCGGCGGATCCTGGTCAGAATCTCCTGCTGTACGGCATTGATGTCCTGATATTCATCCACCAGTATGTGGCGATAGCGGCGTTGGAGATCCGCCGCCACCGGGCTTTCCGGCGTCTCAAGGGCCTCAAGAAGGCGACGTTCCAGATCGGCAAAGCTAAGCCGTCCCGCGGCCTTCTTGAGCGTTTCAAATTCCTGATGCACCTGCGTATAAAAATCCAGCATGGCCCACGTAAGAAGCCCCAACTGTTGATAACATTGTTGGAGGTTGCTTAGAGGCATTGGAAAGAGGTTTGTGTTCAGGATTTTGAGGCGTTTTACGACGCTGTCATAGACGTTTTTTTTGAAATGGCGGGCTTCCGCATCGTCGGGCAGGTTGTTGGCAAAACGAATGGTTGGCCATTGAAAGTTGGTGAGCTTCTGCTGTGCGAACTGCCACGCCTTCTCTTGCAAACTCTTGAGAGCAATGGCGGCAGAGTGGAGGTTTTCCTCAAGATCCCGCAGGCTATGGTGCATTTGCCCGTTGGGGTCGCCGTGGGGAGGCTGCTCTTTGACCATTGGACCAATGGTATCCGCCAAGTCCTGGATGGCGGTTTGCGCAGACCGATATAGCCGCGGCAGGGCTTGTGTGTCGTTCTCCCGGGCCACGCGTTGAAGGTTTGCGAGCCATTGGCGGGGATTGGGGGTTAATTCCCAGGTACGTTCCAGGCGGGCGACACACTCGTGCAATTGACGCACGCTGCTGTTGGCATAGACATCAAAGAATCGGGCCAGTTGCTGCGCTGGTTCATCGTTGCGCGCGAGCCAGATTTCCAGCACGGTTTGCAGGGCCTGGGCAAACAGAAGATGGTCTTCATGTTCGCTAAGAACCTCAAAGGACGGATCGAGATTGCATTGGTGAAACCATATCCGCAGGCTGGTGGCACAAAAGCTGTGCAGCGTGGAAATCTGGGCCTGGTCCACCAGTGCGACCTGTTCCAGCAGCCGATGCGCATCTTGTGGCCGTGTGCGCGCCAGGGTACTTGCGGTCAAACGCAGCGCCGCGGCAATGCGGCCACGCATTTCGTTGGCCGCCGCGTCGGTGAAGGTCACGACGAGCAACTCGTTGACACCGCACGGATTGTGCTCTTGCGTAACAAGGTTAACGCAGCGCTGGGCCAGCACGGCGGTCTTGCCGGATCCGGCGCCGGCCATGACCAACATCTCGCCATGGACATGTCCAATGGCCAAAGTCTGCGGAGCGGTCCAGGGAATACTCATGCTTCCTCCTCGTTACTGATGTTCTGTTGGTTAACCGAAGTGTCAGGGCCGGGAGGCCCGGTATGCCTGCGGATGTTGTGGTAGCGGCCCGTCAGCCGATCAAAGGGGCAGGCCGACTGGAAATCGCAGTAGGTGCAGGCGGTGGTGTTGCCATCCTTAAAGGGGTGGGGTTGAATATAGCCGGAGGCAATGAGATCCGCCACGGTCAGAATTAAGTCTTTCGCCTCTGCCAGGCGGCTTTGCAGGTCTTCCCGGCTCAGCGAGTCGTTGAGTGTCTTATGCAGTTTTCCATCCTTATTCACCTTGAGTTTGAACCACTTGGCGGATTCACCGGGGCCGGGCATTGGTTCTAAAAGGCAAAAATCATCACGCAGAAAAAAGCCGCTGGGTTTGAGGCTTGCATAGAGGGCAGGATCTTCCCAGCCGAGCGGTTCGGTAAATTTCGGAGCAAACTTCAGCGGTTGATAAAACGCCCCGAAACCGCGGTACGGTTTTCCGTTGAAGGTATTTTCAGGCTGGCTTAATACCAGAAGATACACCAGTAACTGAATATTGATGCCCGCCCTGGCGCGGATGAGGTTAAAAGCCTGCCGGCCGGACTTGTAATCCAGTACCACCGCGGCGCCATCCTGGGAAACGTCGAGCCGATCGATCTTGCCGGAAATGACGATGGATCTGGTTGTCCGGCCCGCGAGACGCAGCGGCGAGAGTACCGCGGCGTCAAGGCCGAAAGCGGCTTCAACCTGATAGGGCCGCAGTTGGGTGGTTTGGGCCAAAAGATATTCCCTAAAGAGCAAGGCCCGCAAGTTTCGCCGGACTGGTCGCCGCAGGGCCTGGCTTTGCGCAGATTTGGCGAACATCTGGGTTTCAATGTTGCGAAAGGCGGCCTCCATTTGCTCTTCCAGCAGGGCCATCAGAACCTCGTGGGAGCATTGCGGCCAGTTTAGTTCTCCCCGGATGATACGTGCAAAAACCTCCTGCAGAGTCAGATGGTAGACCAGGCCCAGGGCCGAGGAATTCATGTCCGGGGTGTGGCGTGGTTGCAGACGCAGGGTGTGGCTGAAAAAGTGTTGTTGAGGGCAGTGGCAAAAGTTTTCGATTTGACTGGCGCTGATGCGCAATTCGCCGGGGTGCAGGGCCGAGGCAAGCGTGGGTGAAAGCTGCGCGGAGCCGCGCGGATGCAAGGCGATAAAAGCTTGCCGGGCGGCGGCGCGAGTGGCCGAATCTGCCGCAAAGATCAACCAATGACACAACGTCTGCACCTGCGGCAGGGTCAGGCAAGATGTCGATGCGCTGGAGGGTGCCTGGTGGGTCGTCGGAGAGCCAAGCCACCGCATGATGCCGGTGAGTAAATCGTCACAGCAGGACCAGTGATGAAGGTCGTTGTTGCCGGTGTTGATTGGCACGACCGGTAGCGTGTGCTCCAAGGCCTGTACGTAGCGGGAAGCGATGACGCGATCACCCTTGGTATTGACCGCCGGATAGGAGAGGACAAGCTTTCGTGCGGCACGGGTGAAGGCCACATAATCGAAAAACGGAGCTTCGAGCAGGCTCTGACGGCTGCCGCCCGCGATGGGAGCATTGCCGGCGGCATTAAACAGGTCGCGTTCGCGGTCATCGAGCATGGGATCTTCGGGCAGCACCTGTGGAAAACGAGTTTCGACGGACCCCATGATGATCACGGTGTGCAGTTCTGGATGGCGGGAACGACGGGCGGAGCTGACCAGTACCTGATCCAGAGCCGGTGGAATCAGGCCAAGGGTCAGCGTTTCCAGACCGGTATTGAACAAGGCGGAAAAATTAGCGAGATTACCTGTGCCGACCGTGGGAAGTTTTTCCATGACCTCCAGCAGATTCAACACTTCCTGCCAGGCTTGCTGATGAATCAGGGCCAGTTCGGGTTGGCCGTTCGCCAACGCCTGTTCCATCCAGGCTTGCAGGGTTCTGCGAACCTGCAGGGTACCCAGGAGGTTACGCAGGGCTTGAATTTTCTGTCCCGGGCTGGTTTGGCCTTGAGCCACAGCGAGCCAGGCCACCAGATGTTGATGCACCTTGTTACGAATAAGATTGGCTTGTTCCAGAACTGCTCGGGCCGTGGCATCAGGTGCGGCCAGCGGAGTGCTTTCACCAGATTCCGATGCCGCCCAAAGCCATGGATGAGAAAAATCATCCCGGTCGATGCCGTGTGTGAGTACGTAGTTTTCGAGGATGAAGTTATCCTCGGGGGGAAGATCGGTCAGGCCGGTTTTTAACCAGGCCAGCCAATCCGCCTGCCGGAAGTTGTCCTTGGCCAGGCTTACCGCACAGCGCAGCAGCTCGACCAATGGGTGGTTGGTAATGGGGCGGCGGCGATCAATAAAGATTGGAATTTTGTGGGCGGCAAAGATGCGGCGGAGGGTGGCTTCGTAGCTTTCAATATCGGCCGCCACGATGCCGATGTCGCGGTACCGTAGATTGTGCCGGGTGGTTTGTTGGTGAATGAATTCGGCTGCGGCCCGAACCTCCGATTCCGGAGTATCACATTTCCAGATGACGGCCGTCGCGTGCGGAGGTACAAGATCTAAGATCTGCTTGGCAGGAACTGCCGCGGCCGCCTGGCTCTCTGGATCTATGGTGGCCGTGGGCGTGGACCTCGTGTCTGGCGTGATTGCATCTGCGATCTGTGGCCAAAAAAGTTGCCGCGTTATGGTCGATAAACTAATAGCGCCAGCGAAGCGATGCGGTTGAGTAAGAAATACCAAAGGTTCCACAGGAACATGGGCTTTGCCAAACGAGCTAAGCAGACGGCGGTACATCACTTCCGTACGGTGGAAGGTGGAAAGCGGCTGCAACGGTACGTCGGGCGAGTGAAAAACCGGGCTTTCCGGATCGGCCAACAAGGTGATCTCGACACTTTGGCAGCACTTGGCCAAAGCGGTAATTAAATTGATTTCCACCATGCTCAGGGAACTGAAACTGTCCAGCCACAAGTAGCATGCGCCCATGCTGGTGGATTGGGAAAGACGATCAGCAACCAGTTGCGGCAGACGATCTGGATCATACTGGCTGGCCCCCAGGCGGTTCTGCCAAGCGGTCAGCAGCGTGATAAAATCGCAAAGTTTACGGCTGAGGATGTCATCAATCTGGTTGCCCGTGGTCAATGCCAAACGCACCTCTTGGAGCGAACCGGGATCATGGCCGGCTTGCTGAAGTTCGCGTAAAATGGCATTTAAGCTGCCTAGGAAGCCGGGTTGCTCGGTGAGGCCTTGGAAAAGCACCAGTTGATCGTGTGATTGCTCCACGGCCTGTGCCAACAGCAGCATCCGTGTGATGCGGGAAAGGTCCAACGTGGGTTCCAGGCCGAGTTCTGTGGCGATGCTGCGGCAAAAGCGGTTGAAACCCAGCACCCGCACTCGGAACGTACCGGCCAGGCCCGGGGTAGCCAGCAGTCGCTGTTCCGACATGAAGGTGGCTTGTTCGGGCACCAGCCAGAACAGCGGCGGACCGAGTGGATCGGCCTGTGAGGCTTGGGCTAAAGCGCTTACACAATGGTGGGTTTTACCGGTTCCCGCCAAGCCAATAATAAAACGCGCCGCCATGAAGTTCTCCACAATCAGCAATCCACGGTAAACCGGCGTCTAAATCATGGCAAGTGTGTGGCCATGAACATGGTGATGGGTGTTAGAAAGGAACTCCGTTGACTCACCGCCCGCCGAGCGTTACGCCAAACTCCGTATACATTGTCGCCCTTGAAACCAGCGGGCGCATGGGTTCAGTGGCGGTGGGGTTGGGACCGCAGCTATTGGCGGAGAAACAATTTACGGCAGGCATGAACCACGCCATTGAATTGATGCCAACCATTCGCGAGTTGACGCTCGCCCAAGGCTGGCAGCCACGGCAGATTCAACAGGTGTATCTTTCCATCGGGCCAGGATCTTTTACGGGGCTGCGCATTGCGGT
Organism: Planctomycetota bacterium; assembly: GCA_021800165.1. Classification (GTDB taxonomy): domain Bacteria; phylum Planctomycetota; class Phycisphaerae; order WQYP01; family WQYP01; genus JABEVA01. The sequence continues at coordinate 19,796 of JAJYZF010000061.1, forward strand.
GATGGTTGCCCGGAGTCTGGCACAGGCCATAGGGTGTCGGGTAGTGCCGGTGTCGACCCTGGATGTACTAGCACAAAATGCGCCCAGCCAAGCTGGTCATTTGGCGGTGATTTTGGATGCCAAACGTGGGCAGGTCTATGCGGCCCGCTATCGCCGTGGCGAAACCGCCGCCGTCGGCACCGGTGGTTGGCAATGTGCGGTTGGCCCGATACTCACCTCGCCGGAAGAATTCGTGCGGCAATCGCCCAAGCCACTCTATGTGCTCGGGGAAGGTATCGATTATCACCGCTCGGCCCTGCGGGCGGGTGTGAATTCCGGCGATGAACTCATTGAGCTTGGCCGGGAAACCTGGACTGCGCGGGCTGCTGCCGTGCATCAACTCGGCTGGGCGATGGCCCGGCGGGGCGCTTTTGCCGATGTGGCGTCCTTGGTTCCATTGTACATTCGTCTGCCGGAAGCCCAGGAATTGTGGAATCAACGTCATGACACGTCCGCTGCGCTGCCCTGAACATTCATCTGTGGAGGTGCCCAATGCCGCGGACGGCAACTTTCAGTGGGGCGTCGGCGGTGCGTCGGATACCGGCGTGGTGGAATATCTTCGAGTAATGGCCGCGGTGATTCCGTTCTCGGCCCGATAGATCAGAATGGTCCATGGCCCAAAGTCCTTTAGCCGTCGCTGTAGGGCATCGGTATCAAGACCCATACCGCCCCGGGTTTTTATTTCCACATGGCCGGAGGTACCCGTGGTGTTGGCTTTATTTTCGGCCAGCCAGCGGGCGAGATGACGCTCGCTATAGGGCATGACGTGACAAACGCTAAACGCGGTCAGCGCCGGGTGGCTAAGATGATTGGCACTGGTGATGTACCCGCCATCAAGGGTTACCGCATTACAATCGAGGCGGCGCAGCAATTCGGAGCAGAGTTTGCTGCGAATGACGGCTCCGTCCACTTCGTAGATCCAGATGGCCGGCGCGACTATGCGGGTAATGGCTTCCGGCTGACCAGTGATGGACCAGGACGGGCGGTGGTTCGTGATAACCGTGGCGGAACGTGCGGTGGGACCTAGTGTTGCCGCAATTTTCCCGGTCCACAAAACCGCTTGTACTGTGACTCGATTTTCACTGATCAGTTCCAAATGTCCCGGCGGAAGCTGGGAAAAATCGGACGCCGGACTTAACTTGACCGCACCACTGGGAATCTTCTGGATCAGCATTTCAATAATGGAAGGTCCGGGAAACATGTCTTTATACAGGCACGATCGCCGTCCATGGGTGCGGCGGGCCGGGTCGATATGAAAGCCGGCTACCCAGGAAAGTCGAAACGGCACCTGCCGGATGTCGGCCTGGATCACGGTGATCGGATGCCCCGTTTTGGTCGCCAGACTGTTACGCTGGGCCAGCCAGGCACGCAATGGATCCGCTTCGACTGCCAGCACGCGGCTGGCGTCGGCAAGCCCCATGGCATCACCCCCAAGGCCGCAGCAGGCGTCCAGAATAAGCGCCCCCGGCATGACGGTGGCGAAGCGCTTGGCCTTATGTGCCGCGACGGCCTGTGATGTTGCCTGCTCAAGGGCCTCCGGCACACCCCAGAATTCACGCGGACTAATGTGGGTGGCGGCAAACTTGCCGGTGTCCGCCAAGGCACGCCTGCGACATTCACAAATCGTGGTCGCAGCGTGAATGTGCTCTGCCGACCAGCGGCGGCGCAGATGAGCGATAGACGCCACGTCCAAGCGTGCGATATCGGTAAAACGTTCCACCGATTCGAGCAGTTCACGGCCGCCAAGCGTGGTCAAAAATTGCACCGATGCCAAAGTGCAGCCGGAATTATCCGGCCTGTAATCCGCGTCAGTCCACTGTCTATTCATGCCTTTACCGCGGATCCGCGGAGTTTAGCCCTGAGTCAGGGTCACTTCGAAAGGCGAAATATCGAACTTAAGGCTTTTCTTATTGCCTTTGGCCCATGAACCCAGGGAATAAATAACCTGTTTGCCGCTACGCTTATTCACGATGACCCGATTCATCCGCAACAAGCCCAGATGGTGGCTTACGGTTGGCTGGGCGAGCTTAAGATCGTGGCAGAGATTGTTAACGGACCGATCCCCATCCGCCAGATACATCACAATCTGCAATCGGGTTTTATCCGAAAGCAGCCGGAACAGCGAACATAAAGAATTCAACGATTCTTCAGATTTGGATGCCATAGATTTCTCCATTATTAAACAACTAAGGTCCAACATTTACACATACGCCGGGCAGGCCTGCCAGGTTCGACACACCAGGGATAATTTTGTAATTTTGTGTTGTTGAGTGAAAAACAAAAAATTACCAACTCGCACCGCAGGCCACGGCCCCAGCCGACCACACTTCTTTCTCATGATAGGCTAACGATTGTATCTGTCAATCTATGGAGGTGGGCCGGTTTGATGAAAATATCCGTCGCTTTGCATCTCCCGATGCATCAGGATTGGCCCGTCGCTACGCACGCACCAACCCAGGGATTGTTTCCAATAATGTCCGGAAACTCTAAGGCGTGGGTTGGGCTCAAGGACATGGGCTGTTCATCAGCCGCAGGAGAGCGGAGCCAACCGCGTGTTGGCCATATTTCAGCGCAGGCAGCGGCGTCACCGTCAGG
>JAJYZF010000062.1 GCA_021800165.1 Planctomycetota bacterium
ACCACCGGGTTGGTGCCGGGTGTCACGCCCAAGTTGGCACCTGGCGCTTGCTGCACGCCAAGCAGCACCGTTCCTCCCGCCGCCACAAGCGCCGCCGTTAAATTAGTCCTGCAAATCGGCATGATTGGCACCTCCCTTAAATAGTCTGATCTTGATCCGCAGCACCACCGAGGCGTTGCGGAGAACTATCCGTTGTTCCAACCTCCCGCCCGCGTTGGCCCACCCGCGCCATGGCCGGTTGTGGGGGTGCCGTGTGTACGCAGCCCCGGACGGCCCCTGTAAGACCCACCCTTTTTCGCCGCAGCAGCAGGATTCCGCCGCCGACCGCCAGCAGCAACCCCGCGGCCGGCTCCGGCGTGGGGAAGAAGCCAAAGCCTTCGGCATCACCCGTATAGGCCGAGGGCAACTGTGTCGGATCCAGCGACAGCGCATTACCGGAAGTGTTTGCAACGATGGTTGCGGTGGCGGTCCCGGCTAGATTCTGACCCGAAGCCAGTGTGAACGCATCGGAAAGTGAAATCGCCCAGAAGCTGTAATCGTAGCCGCCGCTCGGCGCGACACTCAAGCTGTAGCCCTCGCCCACAAAATCACCGTTGGAAAAAGATCGGCTGGAGGAGTTTGTTCCCTTGCCAAGGATTGAAAGTGAAATCTGGTTGGCCGTCGACCCCGTGGCAAGGAAACCCGTCGGAGGACCATTGATGTTAGCTTGGAGGTAAAAGACGATCGGCCCCGCCCCGATTGGCTCTGGTGCCGCCCCGGAACCAACCGTAACCGCGCCGTTTAAGCCAAATTCGACAAAGCCCTGAATGTTGTCGATGACGCCGCTTGCGCTCCAAAGCAGCCTGGTATGGCCGACGACACCCGTGGCCGCGTTATTGGTCGCATCTATTGCACCAGTAGAAACGCTGACGGTGGACAATGTATCCGTCGCGCCGGCCGCAAGTGTAGCCGCATGAGGCCAAAATACCCCCGCCGCGCCGCCGGAAACCGTTGCCTCCACATCGGCCATGGAATCCATGGGAGCCACGGGGGAGCCTGTGATAAAGTAGCCTGGCTGGTCCGCCCCACCGCTGCCAAGATTGTAGAAATCCTGCGAGCCGGGCTGCGGCGGCGCCCCCACGTTGGTCTGGCCGATAAGGCCGGCGTAGTTTGAACTGGACTGGGCAAAATCATAGACGAATTGCTGCGGAATCTGCGGGCTGGCCGCCTGGTACGCCTGAATCTGTGCCACTTGGGTACCAGCAGGGGGCAAAGTTAAAGCAGCGGCACCGGCTGCGCTGAAGCTGCCCGACGAGCCAAAAGGGTAGGCCGGTGCGGAAACAGCCGTGATTGCGCTCAGTAGTACGTTGTAGCCGCCAGTGCCAACAAGCACGTTCGCTGCCGTCGGAAAATAGCCACCCGCTCCCCCATTGGCGGCCGGGCTGTATCCGCCCGAATATGCCCAGACGGGGCCGGGCGCGGCAGGAACCTCCGCCACATCTTCGCCAAGCGTTATACCGACGACCGGGTTGGTGCCAGGTGTCACGCCCAGGTTGGCAGCCACACGGGATGCCGCCAGACCCACCGAGGCCACCGCCAAAACCATCCCTGGCCGCCAAACCAAACTTTGGTTGCACGAAAACATGGTACCTACTCCTTATAAGGAGAACATATTCTTTCCGGAGGCCACGATGCTACGCAAAGCGGCGTTGAAATATTCAACTCCTTCAACTTCCGCAAAAATCCGCCGCATGACCCGCTGCAGACCGCAGTTTTCTGCTATGTCTCGGCGACCGTATAATTTGCCGACGCACCAGCCTCGTCCAGGGCCGGGTGTATGACTTTACGCCCGCAACGCGGCGACGGGCCACCAATACCAATCCGCCAAGAGCCAACATCGCCAGCGCCGATGGTTCGGGCAGGTTGTCCTGCGGCACATTACCGGATAGTAAATCAGTTCCCAGTGCCTGGATCTGAGCCAGTGTCAATTCGCTGCCGCCTACAAAGGACTGGGCAAAGTCGATCTGTCCGGTGTACTCGTTAATTGATTCAATGCCTGTAAAATTGCTCCCAGGTGTGCCATTGGTATCCTCAAATGGCACCAGAAAATCATCAACTCCGCTGCCGCCGGGCTGCGCTACCTGCAGAATGTCCGCCAAATTCGGGTCCGCTTGGTCGCCGGCACCGAACCCCGGTTCGGTGCTCAAATTCACCGACCCGTTGGTGCTATCGGTGGTCGCGTCGGTAACTGCCTGCGACGCGGTTATTGCCGTCGCGGTGGAGAGGGTGATTTGGGTATTGGTGGGGATGCTGTTGTTGCTGCCATTGTCTGGTGCCGGCGGGCCTAACGGATCCGTGACACTGACATAATTTCCGAACCACGGGTTGATACGCACGCCCGTTTCCGGAGTAAACACGGACAGGAATGGGTTATAGCTTATAACTGCGCGGTTTGGCAACAGATATGATGTCGTATAGTTCGAAACATAAGCAATCCCGAGGCCCAAGGACTGGCCCAACGACGGATGAGCCAGTGCGTAACCCGTCCACGGATCCGCCACCGCAAAGCCATAGATCGTGTAGGGCTGATTGACCGCCGGGGCCGCCGAGCTGTACACCCCCCATACGGCGTCCCAATGGCCACCCGCATTGACCACCGCGCCTGCAGGCACTTGCGTCGTACTAATCGCGTTGGCAATGTTCCGCTCGGCTTGGTCGGCACCGGTGGGTGTTGCGGCGTTGATGAACTGGCCAAATGTATCGGCCGGGTCGGCTAGCGGCAGCGCGCCCAACATGCCGCTGGGAAGCGTGCCCAGGAAGCCAGGTTTAGCTTGGGCGGCCTGGGCATTTTGGTACAGCAAGTTCTGCGTTGGCACATTGGGTGCACCCAGCGCGGCGTTGGCGGAGAGCATCATCTGCATAGTGCCTTCGCCACAGTAGTACGACGTTTGCTGACCCGCATACGTAGAGCCAGGCGTTCCATAGAAACTTGCCCCCAAACAAGCCTCCCCGCCGGTACAGCCGAGCGCCGTGATCCCCACGACCACTGCCCCTGAAAGGAGAGATTTTCCAAAAAAGCTGCCGTAACGTCCCACGATACTTTTCTCCTAAAAGAACAAGCTAATCCTCAAAATCCACCAAGCCAACGTGGCGCAAGTGAAGGCGTAAACAAGCCATTCGTGCCAGCCCCTGGCATCCGCCGGCCACCATCAGGCCGCCTTTCGCCGACGCGTCAGCAACGCCAGGCCACCAACGGCAATGAGTGCGATTGTGGCCGGTTCCGGCACCGTCACAATTCCGAAATACGTAGCCGAGATATTATTGTACCCGCCGTTCGTTAACGCCGTGTTGAAATCTGACGCCTCTATTCCCGGACTAAGCGCAACGGGATTGGACCCACCCGGAGCCTGCCAAGAGAAGCCGGCTAGCAACAGGAACTGCCCCGGCTGGAGAGCACCGGAATTGCCAGGATTAAACTGGGTCGGCTCCGCCACCAAGAATGTCACGAAGCTAGTGGTACCTGGCGCGGGGCAATTGCCGGGCTGATCTTGAATCGTGTAGCTCTGGCCCGGAGTGGAGAATTTGGCGTCGCCGGCGGCATTGTAATACCAGGGCCCAGTGTTGGGCTGAAATACGGAATACTCCGGAGCAATGCCACCGCTCCGGGTGGCTGGATTTACATATTCGTAATCCCACCCGCCACTTGGCGGATCAATGACGGGAAACGTTGGGGCCTTGCCCATATAATTTGCCGGGCAACTGTCTGCCGTGATCTTTTGGACCCAATGTAGTTTCATCCCTGAAAACACCGGGGACGCCTGAGCTGCAGCGCTGACGGTAAATGTCGCGCTCATCAGGGTGCTGCCAACGGGCGTTCCATTACCACCCGCGCCGGTTCCCGTTCCGTTGATGGAGGAAGCAGTAAGCGTACCTAAGTTGTTGAGCGCCTGCGTCGGCCCGCCAGGGGCCGCATAGCTCAGGCTCACGTCGTTGGTGACCAGATCCGCCCACGAGCCGGTCGCTGACGTGGCTAGGAACAACGCTCCCACGACCGCTGCCAAAACCCACCGCGCAAACCTGTTGGCGTTAATCCCCATTATGCGCACTCCTTATTAAACAATCTCTGCCAAAAAAACACAGCGCCGACGCAACGATGCGGTTGCAAATACACTGGCCTACACCTCAACCAATCCACCGCGCCGCTTGCGCCTAACCAACAAAAACTCTCCGACACCTACGGCCAATAGCCAAAGCGATGCCGGTTCGGGCAGCGGCGAAGTAAAGCTGCCGCCGTTTTGCACTTGCGTTCCGTTGGGAATTCCGGGAATCGGCTGCCAAGGCTCAGAGGCTAGATCGGCGCTATTGAGCTGGTCCAATGGAATTTGCGTAGGCGAAACAAAATATTCCGCACCGGAGAGGTCTATTGGCCCGTTATTGGCCGACCATCGGTTATCCCAGTTTGGCGTGGTATCCAACGCGAATATTAAATCCATCGACGACGGATCGATGGAAACCACCGCAAATTCGGTACTGGAACTGCCCGCACCGATCGTCTCTAGCAGCGGAATGCCGGATGTGGGGGTACCGTTCCAATAGGCGTTGGTAATATCCGGTGCGGACGTGCCGGTCCACGAAAAGCCGAGGGTTGCCGCGCTACCGCTACTGACCGCTGAGCCGCTGTACGAAATCGTGGTCGAGCCGCTCCCGTAGCTGGCGCTGGATGAGGGGGTGCCCATCGTGTTTTCGTAGCCGCCGCTGGGGATGTTGCTCATCTGATCGCCGGACAAAACCAGAGTAAAGCCGGTTTGGTCGGTGCCGGTGTCGTTGGGAATCTGATAGGCGTATTCTGCGCCGGTAGCAGCCACGTTTGCCGAGCACGGCCCACTGGAGAACGCCAGACCCATACCCGCCACTACCGCAGTTGCGAAAATCAGCGCGGCCCCGTTTTTCAAAGTCTTCTTCTGACCTAACAAAGGATGTTCTCCTTACTCGGATAAGACCATTCAAACCGCTCGCCATGCCACGCGGCAGAGCACCGAAGTGGGATGGCTAAAGCCAACTCGCCATAATCATTTATTGCACGACCCTTGACTTTTACAACCCCGCGCCTAAAAATATCTTCAATCTTGCAGAATCTTCGCTAATCGCTTGAAAATTCGCCGCTTGCGCTTGCTGATGGCCTGCTGGCTGATGCCCCAATCGACCGCTACCTGACTTTCCGTGCGTTGGTGCCAGTACAGCGACTCCAGCAGCGCCCGATCCGCTTCCGGCAACTGTGCTAGCGCTTCCTCCAGCGGGCAGCCGGCGGGAGCACATTCCGAAGCCTTACCCTCGGGAATCGGCGGATCAAAACCCATGCTGTAACCGCAGTGCCCGGCAAAAGACCATTCCTGCCGGTACCGCTTGAGCACGCTATTGAGAATGCGACTGGTAAGTTGCGGCCAAAAAGCGGAAATTTCCACCGCACCGCCATGCGCCATGGCCGCCGCCACTTCCGCCTGGGCCTGGGCCTGGGCTTCTTCCATCCATTGCGGCTTGGACCAGTTGGGAGGCACCTGCCAGCGCCGCACGCGACCCAGACACCGGGCTATCACGGCTTGGTAATCCGCACAAGACCCCGCAGCACCCGCCAGCGGACACTTGGCGAAATTCACCTGTTGCCCGGCACCGCATTGCCCCGGCATATTTACATCAGCCGCCGAATTATCACAGACGAGTGTGCTCATGTTCGCATCCCATGTTCATTTTTTTGGCGGCGGCTACGCCATGCGCCGCCGGCCCACAATGGCCAACCCGCCCACCGCCAGCATCGCCAGCGCTGCCGGTTCGGGCACTTGATTGACGTAGGAATTGATAAACGCCTGATTGACCGTCTGAACCTTGCTGGCCGTCAAAACCCCGCTGTAAATCTGCAGCTCCGCAACATTGCCGATAAAAAAGCCGGTTGCCGGTGACTCCCGGGCACCGATCAGGTTGATTGGTGCGGTGAACGGATTGTTAGCACTGATGGTTCCGTCGGCGCTGCCGTTAAAATAGAACGTTGCATTACCCGCATTGTCCGTGGCGACGCCGATCATGCTAAATGCGGTCGTAGGCACGCCCGTAATGGACGAGCCAAGCGTGGTGCCGTCGTTGCCCAACAGTTGGTGATTAATGCCTCCCGTCGGTCCAATGCGATAAGCCAACGCTCCCGACGGCCCGCCCACCAGATTATCATCCAAATAAGAGTTTTCCGTAGGCTCAGCAAAGGCCAGAACGGTGTATCCGTTACCCGCTGCCAAGCCGGTAGCGATGTCCAGGTACTCACCTGCGTTCGCGGTTACGAAACTGACCGCCGCAGAGCCGTTGGGCGTGGCGTTGGCCGTGAGCGTCGGCGCAGTGACCCCTCCAGGCACTGTGGCGTTATTACCATTACCCGATGAATCGGTCCAAACACCATTCGTGGCGTTGTAGTTGACGGCCTTGTAATCGACGAGCAACGTGGCTGACGCCGAAGCTGTGCCCAACGTCAATGCGCCCACCGCCACCACCAACACCGCCAGCCACCCGCCAGAATTTTTTTTGTGCCTCATCATGTGAGTATCTCCCCAAAAAAAAGGATTCCTATCCCAAAAATCCGCCCTACCAACGCGGCCCTGCGGAGGAAAAATCACCCTCTGCCCCGGCAACCCCTTGTCAAATCCCCGGCCAAAATAACCTTTGCCATCTGCAATGCCACCGCAAATCCATTGGGCCACTCAGGGCCTTTCCACGCCACACGTCACCCGTGCCTTGGCTTAAGGCCGGGGAAATTTCAACGCCAGCCGACACTGCCGCAACGCCATTTTCGCATCGCGAATCGCCGCCAAACGGTGCCCGCCAAAATGATGAGGCGCACGTTGGAGGATCCTTATCGCCAAAGCCAGAAAATGCGCCCCCTTTTTTATCAGGATCTTGCCGCCAGGCTTGTGGCTCATATAAGCATCGAACGCCATGGGCTCCGCGCGGCCTGCACCCGCCGCCGGACGGTCTACCACCCGCACCGCCCCGCCGATGCCGCGAGCCAGACCACTGGCCCCCACACCGGCCGCCACCCAGCCAACCAGCGTGCCACCCAGAATCACCGCAACAAACAATTTGCTGCGCACAGATTTTTTGTAATGAAACATGACCTGTTCCTCCTGTAAGAACAATCTATTCCTAAAATCCGCGATGCCGACACGGCACTTCGGAGGAATATGCAATTTAGTGCCAACGCGGCCGAAACCACGTTCGACTTGCTTTCTCCACTCCCTCCATAAGTTCCGGTAACCCGTGCTCATCTTCGCGTCACAACCCGTCACGTATTCGCCGAGGCCGACCTGCCACCAGCGAGCCGCAACACATTTCTAATTTTCAACCTTCCGGAGCCAGGACAGACAAACGAGGCTTTGATCCGTTCAGATATACGCCAATATATCCACAGGCAAAGTGTATGTCAACCCCCTGTCGCAAATTATTCTCGCCAACCACAGGGCAAAGGTGCCCCACTGGCCGTTGAAAATCCGACAATTCATATATATGAACGTTTATGCCAAGGTGGGGCAAGAACAGGCGAACATCGCCCCACCAGCATGCACAAACGACCCGACGCCTTGACCATGTCGCATCGCGCAGCGCCTGTGCCTATGCAATGTTGGCCCGCGCAGCCACCCATTGAGCCGTGGTCATCGAGAGCTTTTTCGCACGGGCAAAACTCCCGACGTCGAGGCCTGCCCGCCCGGCGTAGGCCGACTTCATTCCACCGCACCGCCGATCGTGGAAAGCGGATCACTAGGGCTGCGGTCCGTAACCGCGTGGTAAAATCATTTCGCGGCTGCCGCTTGGGCTTTACGTTGCCATTCCATGGCCTTGGCGTGGTCTTGCGGCACCCCACGCCCGTTTTGATAGCACCAAGCTAGCCAATTCATGGCGTTGGCGGACCCTTCCGCCGCGGCTTTGCGGAACCACCCAACCGCCCCCTGGTCGTCCTCCATCACCAGTTTCCCCTTCATACACATTGCACCCAAGTCAACAGCCGCCGCCACGGAACCCGCCGCCGCCGCCTTGCGATACCAAGCGAGGCCTTTTGCGACCTCAAGCTTAAAACCACTTGGAAGCGTTACACCATCGATTCGGCAGTAACAATAGCGGTCCCCCAAACGCACCATCGCATCCACATTGCCCTTGTGAGCTGCTTCCTGAAAACAAACTACCGCCGTATGGCAATTCACCAATGCCAGAGGGAACGGGCCATGGAGCAGAAAATAATACCCCAGATTATCCAGGGCATGGATATTTCCGCCGTCGGCGGCCTTGGCAAACCAGTGGGCCGCCCTTTTATAATCCTGGGCCACGCCTTTGCCCTCGTAGTAGTGAACTCCCAGCAGGTTTTCCGCCGACGAGTCTCCCTCCCGCGACCTCCACAAGAGCTCCTTGATCCGATCTCGAGTCACGCCCATACCATCTTCATAACAATAGGCTATCCAAGCCATGCACCTTTTGGAACCCTTCGCCGCCCCTTTTCTCCAATACTTCATCGCGGTTCCGTAATCGGATGGTACCCCTTCGCCCCAGGCATACATTACCCCCACGCTGTCATAGCCCGTAGTTGATCCACATTTTGCGGCCTTCTTATACCATTTCAGGGCTTTGGGATAATCACGGGCCGCAATTTTTCCCTGCCGATAAATTCGCCCCAGCCAACACATCGCATCAATGGAGCCAGATTTCGCCGCGGCGTGAAACCACTTCAACGCCTGGACGTCGTCTTGCGTTACCCCGTAGCCGGTCATGTAGTCCACGGCCAGCAGGTTCATGGCCGCCGGCCAGCGCTGCCTGGCCGCCCGCTGCAACAAGGCGACTGCCTTGGCTGGATTTTTGGCCGTACCGCGCCCGTATTGGTAGTGCAAGGCTAGTTTGTACTCGGCATCCGGCTGGCCGATTTTGGCCAGCCATTGGTCCGCAATAAAGGTATTGTACGTACCCCCCCACCCGTAGTCGTACAACAGGTAAAGGTCGTACATGGAGCCACGAGAACCGGCTGCGGCGGCCAACTCCCAGCACCGCTTCGCCCGCACATAATCGGGTGCAAAATGAAACGGAATGCCGCGTCCGGCGGCAAACATAATTCCCAGCCAGCGCTGGGCGGAAGCATCCCCATGCGCTGCGGCACGCAACCACCAGGTTTGGGCCTGGCTATAATCCAGCGGCACACCCGTAGCCCGGTAATACGCCATCGCCAAAGCGCTCATCGCTTTGGCCGATCCCAGATGGGCCGCCCGGCGATACCATTTGAGAGCCTTGCTCTCGTCCGGCACTTTTCTCCCAAGATACATATCGCCAAGACGGCGCATGGCCCGCCTATCACCCAGGCCGGCACCTTTGCTAAACCAGTGGATGGCAAGCTCATCGCCCTTTGCGCCCATACGCCAATAGTGCAATCCTAACTGATAGCATACATCTACATAATTCTGCGCTCCCAGCAGAGCCTGGTATCTGCGAGCCTTAAGCGCATTTTTCGCCACGCCGTCGCCATCCCTGTAACAGGTCATCAAATCGTAAAGCCCGGCTTGGTTTCCGGCCGCGGCCGCCCGGCGATACCACCGCACCGCCTCCTTTGGATCTTTGGCGCCCCCCAGACCTTTATCGTAATAAAAACCGATGTTATTCAACGCCCCGCCGCAGCCCGCGTGGGCCGCCCGGCGAAACCATGCCAGAGCCTTGACCAGGTTCGCTGCCACCCCCCCGCGTCCCTTTTGATAGAAGAGTCCAACTGCATCCATGCCGCGGCCTGATCCGGCCGCCGCCGCTCGACGAAACCACTTTAGCGCCGTGGCATCGTTGCGAGCCACCCCGCTGCCATCCGCATAAAGCCAGCCGATGGCAGCCATGGCATCGCCGTAACCTGCTTTGGCCGCCTTGCGGAACCACGACATGGCGACATGGTATTTGTACAGGCCCGACAGGGTATCTTCATAGCCAAGCGCTCCCATTGCGGCCATGGCCGCGCCGGAACCTTCAGCCGCCGCTTTTTGAAACACCTGGATGGCAATGCCACGATCGATTGGCACGCCGCCCGGGCGCGTGGGCGGCGGCCCGCCCAGCGGCGCACTCCACACCGGCAGGTAATTGGGCCGCGTTACCTTGCCCCAGGCATAAAGCCGCCCCAGATAAACCATGGCGATTTTGGACCCGCCGCGGGCCGCCGTTTTCAGCGCCGCCACCGCCTCCGCATAAGCCGCTGCGGGGGCATGCGCCAAAATGACCGCGACCGCATCCACTGCCACGTCATGGTAGCGGTGCAGCCGCACAGCGCACCTCATCCGGCCGGCCAAGGCTGAAATATTTTTCTTATCCACACGCAAAACCTGCTGGTAATCGGCCATGGCCTGGGGCCACTGGCCGGCATGGCGACGGCACCGGGCACAGAGCAGATAAATGGCCCTGGAATTCGCACAATGCAACGCCAGCAAACCGGTGGCATCCGCAATCGCCTCCAGATATTGCCCCTGCCGCATCTCTATTTTCATACGTATCAGTCGCGGCAGACACAGGTTTCCATCAAGCGTTATCGCGGCCTGGCAGTCGCTCAGCGCTGCGGTCATATCTCCCAGGTGAAAACGCATTTGCGCCCGCGCGGCAAGCAAATCGGCGGATCGGTGGCCGTGCTGAAGTTTCCGGGACATCCCAGCCAGTGCCGCCAGTTCCGCCAAGCGGTGTTGAACGTGCCGCAAGCCCCTGACTGCGGCGACATTCTCCGGAAAGGTGATGCGTGCCTGGGCATAAGCCGTCCCCGCCTGCCGGTAGCGTCCCAGGTGAAACAGCGCCCGACCCAGACGGACATATTCATACGACTGGCAACGCATCAGTCGCTGGGCGGTGGCGGCGTCGTAGGGAAAGTTCGGATTGGCCAGAGCGGCGTAAATGTCCAGGATTTTCCGATAATCCCGAATTGCCAGATTCCAATGGCCCGTCAACACTTTCAGCCTAGCCCGCCGATTGTAGATCTGAGTAAAACTTATACCCACGTTCATCGGCAGATAAAGCGCCGCCATCGCCTCCCTGCTATACCAGTCCTTTTCGGGCAAAATCTGCTGGTAAAGCGAGGCGGCATATTCCACCCGCGACTGCACGGCCCGTGTCATCTCGTAGGCCGTGGGTTGCAGGGCCATTATGTTCTGCGCCACCGCCCACGCCCGGTAGTCATCGCCGGCGTGAAGATCAACTTGGACATGTTGGAGATAAAAACTCAACGCCCAGTACATCGCAAAACGGCGATGAACACGGGATTCACCAATCAGCCGCTGGGCCCTGCCCACATGCTTGATCCAGCGGGTGAAGACCCGCTGCTGACGGCGAAAAACCTGCCACGCCGGCCCCGACTCTCTGACGATACCAGGTTTTTCCATAGCGGCCCTGGCCGGCACTGCGACGAGATTATTGGGCGGTACGTGGTCATTCAACGCTGTAAGGCACCAGCACCATGCGCCGGCCAGCCCCATCGCCGACGGCCCATGGGCAGCCTTGCGCCAGCGCTGCAGCATCTGCACATAAGCCGCATCATTCTGGATCTTCGCCTTGGCCGCCGCCTGGTCAGAAGCCTGCGGCAACATGCCCGCGAGAGTTCCTAACTGCTTTAATAGCGCCAGCGCCTGTTGATGGGCGGATTCTGTGGCCGCTGCAATTTGTCGTTGGGCCAGGGTGTAGGCTGCAGATTTTCGGTCACTTTGTACCGCCTGAAACGCCCGCCACCAGTCAATGGCCTGCCATTGGTGCCCCGGCAGATGACTTTCCACCACCCCCAACCTGAACAACACGTCAGGCCGATCCGGTGCGATTCGCCAGGCCTGTAAGAAACTCGCCCGGGCCTGGCCCCACTGTTGTGCTTTGGCCGCAGCCCGCCCCTGTTCCATAGCCGCATCAAAGTTGGCCACATCACCCGGCGCTGGACGTAATTGCGGCAACATATCCGCCATCGCCACCCGGCCAGGCAGCCAGACGAGCAGCACCAGGAGCAACGCCATTGTCAACCGCCGCGTTGGATGTTTGTTCATATCTAATTCCCGGAAAAATTAAAACAGCGCAAGGTTTAGCGCGGCAACTGCGGCAACATTTGCTTTACCAACTGGCGTTGATCCACCAATGTTTTCATCCGGTTGGATACCACTTTCAGGTCTTGGAGTTGCTGATCGGTTTCGGTGCCCAGTTGATGTTCGCTGCCGCTGAGAACCAATAGCGCAAAGCCCGCCTCGCCTTCCGCATAAGCAGCTCGCGCCACTTCCACGGCAGGTTTGGCAATGTCAAAGCTGCCAGCCTCCGTCCATATAGCTTCCTGCCTCGCTTCAACGGTACCCTGTTGCCACAGGGCCAGTGATTTTTCCGCCGCCTCCACCTTGTCTTTCGCATCCATGACTGATTCAACCGCCTCGGCCGTCCCCAGCCGGCTCATCGTGATCGGAATGTCTTCCAACTGCTGCTGAATTTCCTCCTCCGGCACGCCCGCGGCCTCCATGTTTTTTACGCACTCCTCCACCAAAGCCCCTTGATCTCCGACAATGCCCTGATGCAGCATGGCCTTGCCGGCGTCGGAAATTTGATCCAACTGCAATTCTTTAAGTTGATCCGTGAGCTTCTTAACCAGGTCGGCTTGCGCTTCCTTGGACATCTCACCCAACTGTTCAAAATCGTCGGCGCGAACATTAAAGCCCAGGCCCTCCAGTTGAGCGCGAATCGCGGCAATTTGCCGGTTCAGATCCGCCAGCATCTTTTGGGCTTGCTCTTGTGTGGCTGGGGCCTTAAACAGGGGTGGCGGCGCCGCCGTTGCTGCTGCCACTGCGGCGGTAAGCGCACCACCGCCCGGCGGTACCGTTGGATTGATTCCCTGGGCTACCCCGATATTCACCACGTCCGTATTCGCCCCCCGCAAGTCCACTACGTCCGAATCCCAGAGGGATGCTTCGTTGTAGCCCGCAAAGGCCGATCCAGGGGCAGCGGCCGCCGACAACCATACCTGGTTGTTATTCTGATCGATAAAATTCTGCATTTTTTCGGCAGCGCGCCGCTGCGCCTCTTGGGCGGCACGGGCGGCGGCTATGGCTGCCAGCCGTTGCTGGGCGTTTTCCAGGTTGGCCCGCATAATTGCATCGTCGGGCGCATAGGTTAAGGCGGTCTGAAAGTAGCGCAGAGCCCCGTCAAAATCACCGTTGGCGAATAAAGCACAACCCTGGCTATTTTCCGCCCGCGCCAGGCTCGACCGGACGGTTCCATCGTTGGGGTTAAGTTGTAACTGCTGCCAGAACATACTGATCGCCGTGAGATAGTCGTGGTTGTCCATGGCATTTTGCCCGCTGGTTTGGAACGCCATGGCCTGTTTGTAGCGCTGCTCCTGGGCAATGGACCGCTGGTTGGCGGCAGCCGCATTTCGCGACGCTTGCGCCCGCATGGCCGCAAAATAAGCACCCATACATGCCGCTTGTTGCCGCGCGGGTGTCCAAAAGTTGGCTTGTTCGTGCATCTCGTCAATAAGATCGTCCGCGTCTTGTGCATGAGCCGGCGGCACCCAGGCGAACCAAGGGGCCAGCAGGACAGCCACCATGACCCATGAGCGACGCAAACCTAAAAGGCAAAAGCTTCTAGACATGGTTTTCTGACCCCTTACCACACCCTCATATCGTAAACATGTAATCCTTTACGTCAATAAAAAATGATATCTGTCGAAGCAAAAGGCCGCAGCCATTATCCCAAGGGGGAGGCAACCAAAGCTGGGCACGCCTGCTTGGTCCAAAGCTCTTTCCGGGGCTGCTGGAGCTTATTGCGGCCATGCCGGGATGGTAAACAACCGTCATCGTCCAATCTGCGCAATCGTTGTAAGGCGTTGATCCCAATCGCCATCGCGATGGACCGCCTCGGTCACCCGTTGGCTCAGCGCTGAAAGCTGAACGCTCGGTTCCCCCCATTCCGGCGCAGCGCCGCCCCCGCTTCCCCAATTCCGATAATGTTTTTGCGGCCAAATAACCGATGGAGGGAGATAAGGCGCTTTTTACAGAAGTGCCATGAAAAACAATTAGGTGCGAATAAATTGTTCGTAAATTAAAATTATTGAACCGGGCATTGGTAAACCGCCAAAATATGGTAAGCTGGACTTATTCAATCCGTGGTGCGTACGATTGGGTTGAGTGTGGTCGGCCGGCGAGGTGTTGTTGTGTGTCTGAAGTTGGAGTTTCGAGGTGAGTACCCTGGAATCAGTTGATCAACTGCCTGACGGAATCAATGGCCTAAGCAGCGAATTCCTTCTCGGCCTGTACGAACAGTGGAAACAAAATCCAGAATCTGTCAACCGCCAATGGCAGTGGTTCTTCCGTGGTTTTGACTTGGCCGCGGATCGCCCCCCAACTCCGCACGCCCAGACCCCTTCGCCCTCGCACCACGCCGATGCCACCACTGGCGCGTCTGTCTCCCCAGATTTGCAAATATCGGAATTGATACACAGCTATCGGGAACTTGGACACCTGATTGCCAATTTAGACCCTCTGGGGCATAACCAATCCGAACATTCCCTGCTGGCACTTGACGAATTCGACCTTTCCGACGCCGATCTAGACCGCCTGGTGAAGGCCGATGGCCTCGGCGGAAACACCGGCATGGTACCTCTGCGACAATTAATTTCGATGTTGCGTCAAACCTATTGCTCCACTTTTGCCGTGGAATTCATGGACATCCGCGATCAATCGCAGCTTACCTTTCTGCGGGAATTGATGGAGCCCTGCCTGAATCAACCCCAACTTTCCGTAGAAGATCGCAAGAAAATCGTATCCCGCCTCATCGCCGCCGAAGAGTTTGAACAGTTTTTGCAGCGCCGCCACCCCACCACCAAGCGTTTTTCAGTGGAGGGAGCTGAAGCTGTTATTCCCATGATGGATGAACTCATCGAACAAGGGGCGCTGCTGGGCATGGATGAATCCATTATCGGCATGGCCCATCGCGGCCGGCTGAACATCCTGGCCCACATTATGCGAAAACCATATGAAATGATTATGGCCGAAGTCCTGGACCGGCCCCAGAAATTTACCGGCGACGGCGACGTGAAATATCATCTCGGCTATGCGTGCGATCTTCAAACACAGGCCGGCAAACAGGTACATCTGTCTCTCTCCGCCAACCCCAGCCATCTGGAAATTGTCGATCCCGTGGTGGAGGGCATTACCCGGGCCAAGCAAAACCGCAAGGGGGATGCCACCCGCCAGCGCGTAGTCCCCATCCTCATTCACGGTGACGCGGCCTTTACCGGTCAGGGCATTGTCGCCGAAACCCTGTACCTTTCGGAATTGGAAGCCTATCGCACCGGCGGAACAATTCATATTATCATCAACAACCAGATCGGCTTTACCACCGACCCGCACGATGCCCGATTCACCCGTTACCCCAGTGATGTCGCCAGAGCCATCCAAGCACCGGTCTTTCACGTCAATGGCGACGACCCGGAGGCGGTGGTGCACGCCGCGCGCCTGGCCATCGCGTTCCGCCAGCGATTTAAAGCCGATGCCATTATCGATATGGTTTGCTACCGCCGCCGCGGCCATAACGAAATTGACGATCCCACCATCACCCAGCCGGTGATGTATCATCAAATTGAAAAGCATCCCACAACACGACAAATTTATTCCCAGCGCCTCTTGGAAGCCGGCCAGATCACCCAATCCGAACTCGATGCTGTTGCCGCCGATGTACGAGAGCGCCTCGAAAAAGCCCAGGAATACGCCCAAACTTTTAAGCCCGCCGATTTGCCGCCGCCGCCCCATGGCCCCTGGAAGGACTTGCTCAAAGCACCCCGACAAATCAAAGATTGGTGTGCCGACACCGGCGTAGACAAAGCCCGTCTAGTAGCCATGGCCGAGACCCTCTGCCGCATGCCCGAAGGCTTTAACCTGCACCCGCGGGTGGCGCAAATGTACAAGCACCGTCTGGAAACTGTAAAAAAAGGCGCGGATATTGACTGGGGTTGCGGAGAAATGCTCTCCATCGGCAGCTTGCTTGATGAAGGCACCTGGGTTCGCCTGACCGGGCAGGATGTATGCCGCGGCACCTTCGGCCATCGCAATGCCGGCCTTTACGATGTCCAAACCGGGCGGCCCTACGTACCGCTGGCCGTCTATGCCGAAGGGAAGTCCCGTTTCACCCTCATCAATACCATGCTCTCGGAACTCGCCGTAGTCGGCTTTGAATATGGTTTTGCCTCCGCGGATCCGCACGCCCTGGTCATGTGGGAAGCCCAGTTCGGCGACTTCGTGAACATGTGCCAGCCGATTATTGATCAATACGTCGCCAGCGCTGAAACCAAATGGGGCAAGTACAATGGACTGGTCATGATTCTGCCCCACGGCTATGAAGGAGCCGGGCCGGAACATTCTCACGCCCGGCTGGAACGGTTTTTGCAACTCGCCGCGGAAGACAATATACAGGTCTGCAATCCCACCACACCCGCCCAGTATTTCCACCTGCTGCGCCGCCAAATGCACCGCAGCTTCCGCAAGCCGTTAATTATCATGGCTCCCAAGTCCTTGCTGCGCCACAAACTGGCGGTTTCCACACTGGATGATTTCGCCCACGGCGGCTTCCAGGAAATTATCGACGAAGTAACGCCACTGGATCGCCAACGCGTGCGCCGCGTCCTCTTGTGCAGCGGCAAAATTTACTATGAACTCCTTGCCGAACGCACCAAACACAACATCACCGACATTGCCATCCTTCGCCTGGAACAAATTTACCCGTTCCATTCCGACCGCCTCACCGAAATCGCCCGTGGCTATCCACGCGGTGTGGAAATTATCTGGGTGCAGGAAGAACCGCGTAACAACGGCGTTTATCCCTTTATCGGAGCCAAAATGCACTACTATTGGCCCGGTATGCAAAAATTGCTGTACCTGGGCCGCAAGCCTTCCGCCAGCCCGGCGGCCGGTTCCCATGAGCGCCACGTGGTGGAACAACAGGAGATCGTCTCCAAGGCGCTCGGCCTCGTGCCGTGGGAATACTCCCGGCCGATCGTCGAAAGTCCCAGCCTCTCCGGCGTGCGTAAGTCCTCGGCCAGCGAGGTGGAAATGACCGAAGGAACCGCTATCGGCAAATGACTGGCGCGCATCGGGATGGCGTGAATTCATCACGTCGGCAACAATATCAGGATATTCATGAACCATCAGCTTCCGAGCAAATTTAGAAAGGCCCTGCCATGCCCAATCATTTAATTGACCTGCACGTCCCCGGACTCGGCGATTCGATTTCCGAAGCCCGCATCGCCAACTGGGTAAAAGCCGAAGGCGACGCCGTAACCCCCGATGATGTCGTGGCGGAATTGGAAACCGACAAGGCCACGGTCGAATTGCCCGCCGGCGGTGCCGGGCTGCTGCGTATTGTGAAAGCCAAGGGACAAACGGTGGCCGTGGGCGATGTCATCGCCCGCATTGAGTCGGGTGCCGCGGGAACCGACGTTTCCGCCAAAAAGCCCGTCGCCACCGCGCCAGCCGGCGGAAAAATTCCCGCCGCTGCCAACGATAAACCCCTTAGCCCCGCCGTCCAGCGCCTGGTCACCGAAAATAAAATTGATCCCGTCAAGGTCGCTCCAACCGGCCCCGGCAACCGCGTAACCAAGGGCGATGTGCTTGAATACCTCGAATCACGCGGAACTCCAGCCGCGGATGCCGCCGCCACCCAAAGCTCCCGTGAATCACGTGGCGCGGCCGTGGCCCGACCTCACCCCACCCCGACATCCGCGACCCCGTCCGCCAGCGCCTTTGTCTCATCCGGACCGCCGGTTTTTGCCACCGGTAACGAACCTGAAGAAACCCGCGTCGAAATGTCCAAACTCCGTGAAACCATTGCCCGCCGCCTAGTGGAAGCCCAGCATCAGGCCGCCATCCTCACCACCTTCAATGAAATTGACATGTCCGCGGTACTGGCCCTGCGCGAAAAATACAAAGATAAATTCGAAAAATCCCACCACGTCGGTCTGGGCTTTCTTTCCTTTTTTGCCAAGGCTGCCGCCGCCGCCGTCGCCGCCGTCCCCATCATCAACGCCCAACTTCAAGATCGCGTAATCGTCTACAAAAACCATCTGCATCTGGGGGTGGCCGTGGCTACCGAAAAAGGCCTCATCGTCCCGGTGGTACGCTACGCCAATAAACTTTCCATGGCCCAGATCGAAGGCGAAATTAAACGCCTGGCCACACGCGCCCGCGAAGGCAAAATTTCACTGGAAGAACTCGGAGGCGGCACGTTTACCATTACCAACGGCGGAGTCTTTGGATCGCTCCTTTCCACCCCCATCATCAATCCACCGCAAAGCGCCATCCTCGGCCTGCATAAAATCGAAAAACGCGCCGTCGTCGTAGATGATCAGGTGGTGGTGCGGCCGATGATGTATGCGGCACTATCCTACGATCATCGTTTGATCGATGGCCAGCAAGCGGTGACTTTCCTCGCACACATCAAGGATTCGATTGAAGACCCCGCCCGGCTGCTGCTGGGCCTTTAACCGCCGGAGAATCCTACAAGGCGTATTGCAACATCCGCTCGTCGGCCAGACCGTCCCGGCATACCTGTTGAATAAGCTTATCCGCCTTGGCGGTCTTGAGCAGCTTGAGCGAAAGAATCAACCCGCTGTTGAGCCGCGGATCATTGTGTTTTCCATGCTCCAGAGCCGCCATCAATGCCCGCACGCAGCGCGGCCGAAACTTGGCTCTGGTTTGGCCGATGCCCCCCAGGACCGATGCCAACACCACCCGGACGTATGTATCCAAAGCCCCGTCTTGCAAGCTCGCCATGGCCTGCTCACACAGGGCCGGTCCGATCATTTCCAGCACCACCGGCAGTTCCGCCCTGGCTCGATCATCCTTCCGCCTGACCGCCGTATCAAACGCCACTATCAGGGCCTTGCCCGCCTCACCTGCCCGCAGTTGGCCCAGGGCCCGATACGCATGCACCCTGGCCCAGACCATGGCTCCCGGACCCTGGTCCAAAGCCAAATCATCCAGCATCGCCATCAGTTGCCCGATATCTTTATCCCCCAGTCCGCACACGACGGAATAGCTCGGCCACGCCACCTGGTCCGGCGTAAACCGTGCCGTGGCTTCGGATCTGCCCGATCCCAGAGTCAGCAGGCCACTTACCGGAGGAAAATAACCATCACCAGCCGACATTGTGAATCCTTTCGCTAAGACCCGCCCGAAACAGACTTAGTTATATCGCCATGTCGGCACATTGCAATCGCCCGGCATGGCGTTCCCCACCATCTTAGCGGCGGCATTTATGCCGTCCGCTTTGGGAACGTGCCACAAGATCCGGCCACACCACCCCAGCCGCCGTCAGCCATGCACCAGCTTGAGCATCCAATACGCCACCGGTGCCGCCAGCAACGGAGAATCGATCAGATCCAAAATGCCCCCAAAGCCGGGTACACGGCCCGAGTCTTTTACACCCGCATCCCGTTTAAGCAAACTTTCCAGCAAATCGCCGAACTGCCCCGCCGCACCCAGCAGCAACCCGGCCAACGCCCCTTCCCACCAGTCAAACTCCGACGAGCAATGGGTCAAAATGCTGCCGATAACCGCGGCCAAAACCAGCCCCCCTACAAAGCCCTCCACCGTTTTTCCGGGTGATAACCAGGCAATGAGTTTGCGCCGGCCCAGCCACCGACCAAACGCGTAGGCCCCAATGTCCGCCCCTTTAACCATCAGCAATATCGACACCACCATACCCGCGGAATGGCTTAGCCGAATCGGCAGGAAAAACCCCGGTAACACACCCAGATACGTAATGGCCAGCAGAGATCCTCCAGCGGATGCCATTGCTCCGTCAATTCTTTCTTTGCGGCTATACATGACAAAAGCCCATACCATCGCCAAAGCCAACACGGTCGGTACCAAGTAGTGCGGCTTGACCGTGTGAAACCAATGGGCGATGACAATGGCGGGTGCCGCGGCCCCCTGCGGATGGGCCAGCAGCAGCTCCGATATTTGCTCCAGCCACGGCCAGAGCATGCACAAAATTGCGGAAATCGAGCATACCCGCAATGAAATTTTGACATGCTCGTGCCCCAGCAAGTTCCGCATTTCCGCAGTGGCAAAAGGAATCGCGATGATCATGGTCATGGCCATCAGCGCTCCTGGCGGAAATGACCAGGGCCGCGCCGGCCAACCTATCGACCAGGTTTGATCCAGATAAAACATGAGCAGCAGGGCTATGCCAAAGAGCAAACCGAAAATCAGACGTTGCTTAAACATAACCCGGAACTTTCATGCCCAACCGCCAAAACCGCAGTATGGTAAGCGGATGCCGGGCGGGAGTCCATGATCTTGGTCCGACGCCACCCCCGCCTCGCGGCCGCAGCCGCCCGCACTACCACCCAACTTTCTACTTTTTACCATCGTGCGACGCAGCACGTCCGACTTCCGTTTTTGGCTGCCGCCCGGCCACGCCGGGGCGCTCTGAGGCGAAATCATAGACCGTCGTCGGTACATAACCGAGGCCGGGGCCGCCAGCTCGGCTCGGGGACGTGCAGGGGCGACGGCTTGACCGTCGAGACAACACCATCGAGCCGCAATAAGCGTGATTGACTTGGTTAAGCGTATCTGCATAATATGATGTTGGTGCGTGACGACTCTCGCTTTGCGGAGAGTTTAACATGTCTGTCGCACACCCAACTAGCTCTCCTACCACCTTGGCCGATTTAGTAGCTCAGTCCACCGGCACTTGCGTGTTGAATTGTTATCAATGCGGTCGTTGTGCGGCGGGTTGTCCGCAAAACGTCCCTGGTTTCATGGATATCAGCCCGACACGGATCATGCATTTATTACAGTTGGAAGACACCTTTTCCAATGATCCACCGCGTGCTGCCGAATACGCCCGGCAAGCTCTTACTTCCTCGACCTGCTGGCTCTGCGCAGGCTGCCAAGCCTGCACCACCCGTTGTCCGCAGGGTGTGGATATTGCCGGAGTCATGGATGTGCTGCGGCAACAAGCATTGGCCTTGGGCTTAGCCGCAGCCGACCGGCGCAGTGAGGATATACAAAAATTCCATGCGACTTTTCTGGCTGCGGCCTTAAAGCATGGAAGAATTCATGAGCTGGATTTGGTGTTACGTTACAAGTTGGCCAGTGGCCATTGGTTAGAGGACGCAACGGTCGGCTGGCAGATGTTGCGCCGCGGCAAACTGTCATTGAGCCGGCCTGCCACGGTGGATACAAGCAAAATTCAGGCCGCCCTCCGGCAAATGGGGGCTGGGCCTGATGGCGGGATAGAGGAAGCAAAAACATGAACGCCGTAGGCTACTATCCCGGTTGCAGTCAAAGCGGGTCCGCACGCGAGTACGATCTCTCCATTCGGGCCCTGGCCGGCGCGATGCAGATAGATCTAAAGGAAATTCCAGATTGGGTCTGCTGCGGTGCGAGTTCAGCACATGCCATCAATCAGGCGGCTGCGTTTGCACTCGCCGCCGATAGTCTGATAAAAGCCCGGCGTGCCGGCATGGATTGTGTGCTGGCACCCTGCGCAATGTGCTATTCGCGTTTGGCGACTGCCGTGCATAGCGCCAAAAACAACCCGGCCATGGCCCAGGCAACCACCAAAGCTCTCTCATCCCAGGAAGATCTGGACCTCAGGAGTTTGCGGGTTATTAACGTCCTTACTTGGCTGGAGAGTTTGCCGAGCGAGGATCTCGCCAAACGCATCGTTCACCCGCTCAACGGGCTGAAGGTGGCGTGCTATTACGGGTGTCTGCTGGTTCGTCCGCCGCAGGTCACCGGGGCTAGAAATGCCGAAGCGCCAAGAAACATGGAAGGTCTGGTGCGTCGGCTCGGGGCCGAGCCGGTCCGCTGGTCCATGGCCACGGAATGTTGCGGGGCATGCTTTTCGCTTTCGTGCAAGCCGGTGGTGTTGCGGCAGGGACGCCAGATTTTTGAGGCCGCGCGCAGCAGCGGAGCGGATGTTATCGTACTGGCGTGCCCGATGTGCCACAGTAATCTGGATATGCGGCAAGCGGAATTTGCTGCCGGAGCCAAACCGATTCCGGTGCTTTATCTGACGCAACTGATTGGCTTGGCCATTGGCATGTCGGCAGACGCATTGCGATTTTCCAGTCATTTTGTGCCTGTGGAACCGGTTTTGACGGCTGCCCCGCCGGGAGGCTCGCATGAAGGCTAAGCAATCGCCTAGTGGCTCGTTCCGTCAAAAGCTGTGGGTGATCTTCCGAATTAGCCGATCTAACCATTGGGCGATGTTGCCCGCGATCAAGGAGGATCGGCATGAAGAAGTATATCGTGCGGCTGGACGCCG
>JAJYZF010000162.1 GCA_021800165.1 Planctomycetota bacterium
CTGGTTGTTCGTCTCCGGTTGCTTTCCACCCTGCCTCGCGGCAACGCGGTTACCTTCGACTACGAGCCGGAACATCGACTCGAGGAGAACTTTCATCTCCTTGACTCAACACACTCTCCATCGCACTGGCGGCGTCCTGCCGGCCATAGCAGGTCCCGGGGGTATCGCCATCGCCACGGAACAGATTTTGTACCCAAGGGGCCTACGAAAAATACACGAAACCCAAAGATTTTCATCAGGCCATCCGCCTGGTAGATGGCGACGAAAAAAGTACCCGCAAAACAGCCTCCACGAAGCAAGCTCGTGGCCGCCGCCGCCCCGTGTGTTCCGTGTAAGGCGTTTATCCCGAAAGCCATCGGGACGGTTAAAATCGTCGTCATCCCCTCGTCGCCCCCTCGCGGATAACTGCTCGTTGAAGGCCGAAAGCCGATTACCTCGCCCTCCCGTTGCGGCATGAACGCCGAAACCTCGATGCGACCAGACTCGCCCACCGAGACTGCCCCCCCGCAGCCACGCTCGGAGCTATTGCGCCCCGCTCCCACACGCGCTCATCGTGCCGGGCTGGCGAGTCTCTTGGAGATTTGAAGCGGCGGAGCCAGTGGCAGCAACCGGCATGCCGGCAGCCCGTCCACCATTGGCTCCAGCCAACTCGCAACGCCGCCGATGCCAGATCGTACAGTCCCACACAAACCGCCCGCCAGCTTTATCCCATTCGGCCCCTTGGCACGAATCCCGACCTCCGCTGGCAAAAGCTAACCGATAACTCCAAGCGGGCCGTCGTATCTGGCTGCCGGCCGAACAACCAGAAGACCATTAGCCAGCCCCGCCAAATCCGTAACCCACCCCGCCCAGAGTGCCGCTGCCCAAGCCAGAGAGATACACGGTGCCGCAGTCACGGCGTTAATCGCCCCAAGCTTTCCCTCGTTCTCGAGAAAGAAACTCGCAGCCGTTGCCGCGTCCCGCACGGGATCGTTGTCCCTATCGTGGGCGGCACCGCTGACAAACGCCTCGTAAAGAAGGAACACCTGCCCGCCGGACGGGGGCCAGTGCGCCCAATTCGTCGTGAAGGATAATGCGTCGGGTACAGCCCGCAGAGCTTCCCGGACTCGGCGTAAAATCCAAGCAGTTTGGTGAATCCCCAGCGTGGCAACCGCCGCTCCAACAGGTGCCGACCAAGCGCGATCCCCCTCGCCGGCCCGCGCGGCGCTCAGGTCGCCCACGTCCAAAGGCACTGGAAGAAAACACGGGCTTTCAATGCCAAAGGCCACGCTCTTCTTCCCTTTGAGGTCGACTGCGATGCGGTTAGCCAAGGCCCTTATGTTCCTTGATCCAACTGGCTGCCCATTTGTCGCTTCAAATCCAGCCCAACCAAAGTTATTTTGTATGGTCGAACCAATATCGCAGGCGTAGACAGTTCGCGCCGCTCGCCCAGACCACGCCGAACCATCTCCACAAGCCATCTGCATGTAAGAGTCTCCGCATCTAAAACATTCACACTGATGGTCGAAGCAGGGCCGGTGCTCTGGCCCTGCTATCCGCTCCTTCCGCCCGTCGATCCGCCCACCCCTGAGCTGGCTGCCTCAGGCGACCCGATCCGCGCCGCCTGTCGCGAAGCCAGATCAGCGGGAACCAAAGTGGAGTAAAATTCCGGGCCTTCCACCCTGGCATTCCGGACACTTTTTCTGAAAAATGTCACTCCCGTTGCAAGCGTACGTCGCCCCGCAGTGGCGGCAACACATTTTGTAGGCCTGCTGGCAATGGTCGGTCCCGGCACAGCCCGCCCGTCCGAGGTTCCTCTGACCATTCCTGTTGACGTAACCGACACAGGTCGTCCCCTCTCCTTGCCGTCGCTGCGGTTCACCCCTAGCAATCGCCATATCCAAGTCCTTTTTCTTAACCCTTCACAGCCTTCCGTGCAGCCAAGCCCACACTGTGCCCAAGCAGAACGCCCGCACTTAGAAAACCATGAGGCTAAAACCAACCGTTTTTGCCTCGCCGATTTAATTTGCGCTTATCATCCCCTATCCGACAGGTTCCGTCAAGGCACGAAAAATCCAACCAACCGCGCGCCGATCCGCCCTCAACCGGGTAACCGCCAGAGGCGTTTCCGACGTTCGGGCCACTCCTGCACCAATTCGCTGTACTTTGGCCAATCCGGTGGATCGGCCTTACGCAGGGCATAATCAAAGAAAAATCGCGGTACCTTTTCACTGCCCAAGACAAGCCGCCCAAAAAAGCCATCCGGATTTTCAAAATCATCCCAGTTGCCCCCAAACCCCGCTCCAGGATTTACCAGCGCGACGCAGGCGGGGGCAATTCCCCGCCCATGGTAAAGGGCATCATAGGCCGCCGCCCCCTCGGCGCGGAGGTACACAAGGCTAAACCTTTCTGGCCCATGCGTCTCGTCATAACCGTCCAATCGCTGGTACACCACCCAGAACGCGAAGGGGTGTGCCATCGCGTCACGATACGCCTCGCCGTGGATAGCATGGCCAGGCATTGCCATGAGCGCCGGTGGGGGGGCCACACTTGGTTGCCAGCCGCCCGGTGCCAGATCATCTTGCGAAAGGTCTCTCCACGCGAAAACTTGGTAGCCCCGGAAACCCTGCGAAGGCGGATTCTGGCCGGGCCGATCTTGGGCGCAATGCCGGAACATCTCCGCCCGGACATATTCTCGCGGGTACGCATAGTCCACGTACACAAAACTGCGGAAATAACCGCCCAACAAGCCCACCAACGAACCGTCCACAGCGCACGCGGGGTAATAAACTGAATCTTTCAGAATATTGCCCAAAGGAAATGGATCGCCAGTCACTTGGGCGTTCGTCAAATCATCAATCCAGCACATGATCAACTCCTTAAAACGCCAACTCCGGTAAACACCTCCCACATTCGTTCAATACCACATCTCCATTCGCAGGCCCCGGCCGTCCACGGGCGGCTCTGCCGGTATACAAAGCGCCGCCCCGGCCAATCTCCGCCGTGCGGTCCATAACGCCGCAAAAGCGTCCGTGATATCGTCATCCCCCACCTGCCCGACAATATACCTACCTCGGACGTTGCGAAAAGCGTTGTCCCCGAAGAAGCCCGCCAATAACCCCTGCCGCTGCGCCTTCCCCCGGGCCGTTCTTTTCCCGTGGGGAATCGGCGTCTGGCCGTTCCACTCGCGGAACGAAACCTCAGGGTGGACCTCGAAAACACGATTTTGGAGGTTGCCTCCCTCTCCACCTACCGCCTCGTCCATTTCTCTTATCTTCGGATAAATCGCCCATGCCTGGGCACCGACGCCGCGCCCGTCTGCGTCGCGATTGATTCTAGCGGCCTCCTCCCGATTCGGTGCGTGCAGCGCCGGCCGGATTGGGGCCGGAAACACGCACACGTGCCGTGGCCCAAGCAAACCCCTGGCCTGTTCATCGCACACCCGCCCTTGCTCTTGAGTCAGGCCGATTGGGATATCAACCATTAATATGGCAGGTGTAGGCACCTGATGAACCAGTGCTCCCGCGTTGC
This sequence comes from Planctomycetota bacterium, assembly GCA_021800165.1. GTDB lineage: Bacteria > Planctomycetota > Phycisphaerae > WQYP01 > WQYP01 > JABEVA01. The sequence continues at coordinate 3,511 of JAJYZF010000162.1, forward strand.
CGTACAAACCAGAGGCCAAAACGCCCGTCTCCGTGTCCAACGTGACACATATCCATCCGCCTCCGCAACCGTCAGCACCCGCCACAATAGCCATACACGCGCTCCACAAAAACCACAATGGCATAGATATTTTATTTTGTCCAATAAATTCGTCAACGTCATCCGCAATCCGCCGCCGCTCCCGTTACCCCTTTTTTTCGTCGTTGATTTGCTTTTCCTTGGCGGTTGGGGACAATATATATGGCCGAGTTCGTCTTGGGCTTGGTAGGCCTAAGAGCCGGGAACGGCCACCCAATTTATAAAGCCCTAATCTAAAAAGGAAAAAACCGTGAAGAAGATCGCTCTCTCATTTGTGCTTATACTCGTGGCTTCTGCCGCCGCCATGGGGGTGCGGGCGGCATCAACTTCACCACCGCGAGATTACGCGGCACGTCGGGCCATACGTGGCTACCAGCGGGCCGCCCGGATAGCCGAAGATCGTTATCGGTCCGCCATTCGGACTGCGGCCCGGATTGAGCTTGATAAGCTCCGCCGAGCTCGGCGGGCGGCCATGAGCCAAAACCGGGCGAATGAAGTGGTCCGGATACAGGCGGTAATTAAATCGATCAAAACCAGGCTGAAGGTGAGAAATCCCAAGCAAACGCCGTCGGGCTTTGGCGGTACGAGTTGGAACGACCAAGGCGTCGCCGTGCATCTGCTGAAAAACCACCGCGTCACACGCTCTGACGGCATCACCGGGAAGTGGTATCAGATCCGGAAAGACGCTTTCGTTATTTTCCTTTCAAGCGGAGCCATTGATTATTGCGTGGTGTCACCCGACGGGCAAGCATGCACCGATCAGTGTGCGGGTCTTTCACGGCCTTGGCGTGACCACCGGATCGGGCCACGGTGTACTCCATGCTACCCAAAGCCTTTGGCGCAAGCATGGGTTCACACCTCAAGAAAGGACAAGGTGGCTTTTCAGCCCGCGCCCCCCTTTTTTTTTATCCCGTTTTCCGCCAAACGTGGAATTCAGTCTGGCCACGCTGCGCCCCTCGGCTCGACTTTTGCCATTTTGGCGTGTTCACGCGGCGCGGCTCAGGTAGTCCAGCAGTGTAAGGCGAAAAAGCCTCGGTAATTTTTGAACACCCGTGGCCAATGGCGGGTGTTGAAAAATTTCCTGCCAGAATAAGCGGCGTACCGCCGCGATCGCATCGCTGAAAGTAATCTCTTTCCTCTGATACCACGGGTTGGATCGGATCACGGCACGACTGTGACGCATCATTCGCTCGAACAACAGGCATACCACGGTGAACAATCCCAACAGGCACGGTGCCGTTCGCAGCACGCTTTTGGCGGACCAGTTCCGTGGCGTGTTGAATCCCAGATGGGCGCGAACTTCTTGGAAAGCAACCTCAATACTCCAACGTGTGGTGAATAAGCTCACGATCTGATCGGGGCGTAGCGTGCGATCCGTGCAATAGAAGTATTCGTCCCGATAGGTTCCTTGCACGTCGTGTACGAATACCCAGCGGAGGGGCACCAGCCCCTGGCCGCTTCTGTACCAATGACCGTCTCCGCTGACCAATTCGACCCGCCGGGTCTGGCCGCCATACCAGTTCACCGTGTGCCGCCGCCGCTTGGCTTTGGCCACCACTCTTTG
>JAJYZF010000163.1 GCA_021800165.1 Planctomycetota bacterium
TATTTTAATGCACTGGAGGAATTTATGACTGTTTTCAAACGCAAGAACCGGGGAATTTATTATTACAAGATTCGGCTGGCCGCGAACCAGTGGCGTACTTGTGCGGGCTACACGGATAAACGGGCGATGGAGACATCGCCGGCTACGGGCGGCAGAGGGACGGGCCTGCCAAGGCGGCAGATAAAGAGTGCTCGGAAGACCGAATTTGGCAGCAGAAAGCAGAGCCACTGCGGCTAACAGAGGATTAGACAATAATTTTGTAAGTAATTGTAAAATTAGGTGATACATAGGCAAATTCAACCCATAAAACCATGCGGTACGGGCTTTGCTTAAGTGCTAACCGGAAATTCGCTGCAAACGTACTGGCGTGTGCGGCGGCAATGAGATGATGAAAATGGCTCCGACATCAAGACTAAATGTGCTGCTGACTTACCCGCCATCGCGGGCGCAGTATCGCCATGGCATCTTGGAATGGCCGGAGATGGTTTCGCGTATGTTGGAACCGATGCAGGTTAAAACCTTTGTGGCCACCAGCGGTCACCAGGCCCTGGATTTGGTGGAACACCATGCCATGCATGTCGCGGTACTCGATGCAGGCTTGGCTGGAGAAAATGAGGGATCCGGCCTTGGCGCGATGACGGTTATGCGGTTGATTCGGCGGTTGGGGGCGAGTGGGCCCCGCACGATCATGGATGTCAACGCCGGCGATCCGCTGCCCCACCCATGGCACCAGCATGAGGTGGAACGCGCAGCCAACACGGGGCGGCGAATTCCCGTCACGGGACCAGGCGGCAAGCCGGCGGACCTCAATCAAAATCGGCCGGAGATTACCGGGCCGTTGGTAATTTTGCTTGCTCCGCCGGGGAGCGATCAATTGATGCACGAGGCATTGGAATGGAATGTTTTTTCAATTGTGCCTGAACCTTTGGATGTCAATGGACTGTTGATGGTGATGGCGCGGGCTTTGGAAAGATTTTACGACAATCACTGGCCCGCGTAACCGCTAAGCCGTCCGGGCAGTGGCGTGTGGCTCATGAATTTTGGTGTGACAAGAGTTCGTTGGTGAACTTGATATGGTTAGTGCCGTTTTTCTTTAAGGAGATAATCGATGGCAACCAACTTTCGTCCTCTCGGAGATAAAATTGTGCTCAAGCGTATGGAGGCTGAGGCTGTAACCAAAAGCGGCATTGTGCTGCCTGAAACAGCCAAGGAAAAGCCGAAACGCGGCAAGGTGCTGGCGATCGGCGAAGGCAAACTGCTGGACAATGGCCAGCGGGCGAAATTCCAGGTGAAAAAAGGTGATGAAGTGATTTTCGCCAGTTATGCCGGCACCGAAGTGAAGGTCAATGGCGAGGAACTGTTAATCCTAAGTGAGGACGAAGTTCTAGCCATCATTGACTAACGTGCACAGAGCGTCTGTGAACGAAACCCCTCGTGTCATCATGTAATGTAACTTTTTTTTGGAGAAATACCCATGGCAGCAAAAATGATTGAGTTTGATACCCAGGCCCGTGAAGCCATTCGACGGGGCGTACACACCTTGGCCAAAGCCGTTAAGGTTACGCTTGGTCCGTCCGGCCGCAACGTGGTCATCGAGAAATCCTTCGGCAGTCCCACAGTCACCAAAGATGGTGTCACCGTAGCCAAGGAAATCGAACTGGAAGACGCGTTTGAAAACCTGGGCGCGCAACTGGTAAAAGAAGTCGCCAGCAAAACCAGCACGGTGGCCGGCGACGGCACCACCACAGCCACGGTTTACGCCGAGGCCATTTATGACGAAGGTCTGCGTAATGTCACCGCGGGTGCCAACCCCACGCAACTGAAGCGCGGCATTGAGAAGGCGGTTGATGCGGTACTGGCCCACCTGAAATCCATTTCCAACAAAGTGGAAAATTCCCGGCAAATCGCCCAGGTCGGCACCAGTTCCGCCAATCAGGATTCGCAGATCGGCCAGATGATTGCCGACGCGATGGATAAAGTCGGTAAAGACGGCGTGATTACCGTGGAAGAAGGCAAAGGCCTGGAAACCACGGTGGATCTGGTGGAAGGGCTGCAGTTCGACAAGGGCTACATCAGTCCGCATTTCGCCGATCCGCAGACGATGGAAGCATCTTTTGAGGATTGCTACATTCTCATTCACGAGAAGAAGATCAGTGCGATTAAAGACCTGTTGCCGATCTTGGGCAAGGTGGCCGAAGCCGGCAAGGCCCTGCTGATTATTGCCGAAGATATTGAAGGCGAAGCCCTGGCCACACTGGTGGTCAACAAGCTGCGCGGGACTCTGAAAGTGGTGGCGGTGAAAGCTCCAGGGTTTGGAGATCGGCGCAAAGCCATGCTGGAAGACATTGCCATTGTCACCGGCGGCAAGGCCATCTTTGAAGAGCTTGGGATTTCGGTGGAAACGCTGGAACTCAAGGACCTGGGACGAGCCAAACAGGTTCGGGTGGAAAAGGAAGCCACAACGCTGATTCAAGGTGCCGGCAAGAGCGACCAGATCAAAGGCCGCATTGAGCAGATCAAGAATGAAATTGATCGCACGACCAGCGATTATGACCGCGAGAAGCTCCAGGAGCGGCTGGCCAAACTGGCCGGCGGCGTGGCGCTGATCAAAGTAGGCGCTCCCACCGAAGCGGCCATGAAGGAAAAGAAGGCCCGCGTGGAAGATGCCCTCCATGCGTGCCGAGCTGCGGTGGAAGAAGGCATTCTGCCCGGCGGCGGAGTAAGCGTGCTGCGGGCACTGCCCTCCATTGATAAGCTTAAGCTTGATGGCGACGAGAAAATCGGCGCGGATATTGTCAAGCGGGCCTTATACGCACCGATTCGGCAAATCGCCGAAAATGCGGGCGTCGATGGCAGCATTGTGGCCCAAAAAGTGCTGGAAAATAAGGATGTCAACTTCGGTTTTAACGCCCTGACCCATGAGTATGGCGATATGCTGAAGATGGGTGTTATTGTGCCGACCAAGGTGGAACGCACCGCACTGACCAACGCGGCATCTATTGCCAGCCTGCTGCTGACCACCGACGCTATCATCAGCGAACTGCCCAAAAAGGAAGATAAAAAGGGTGCCGCGGATGCCGGTGGCGAAGACTACTAAATTAAACCGCAATGCCGTTTGATGACGGAATCAGGATAAACATTCAGGCCCGCGGCGTGCAAACACCGCGGGCTTTTTTTATTGTTTCTGATAAAACAACAGCCGACTTTGCCGCGGCTGGTCGATCGGGATGGGCAGGCCCGTAGCGGCCAGTATTTCGCCGGTGGCGCATGTACGTTGGCCGCTGTCGGCATCTTCCAGCACGTATTGCGTCCGGGGGTTCAGGCCGCGCAGGGGAAAAACCGCCTGGGTGAACGGGCTGGCCGCCGGGCGGAAAACCACAATCAATCCGGCATGGAGATCCCGGCGGTGAAGCTGATACGCCAGCCAAGCGTCGGTGGAACGTGTGCCCCGGGTCAGCGGATAAAAATCGCCATAGTAAAAAGGCCGGGCGCGGCGGTGGTCGGCCATCATTTTGTTATGCCATTCCCACGGGTAATCGGCCTCGCCGATCCCTGAGAGTCCAAACTCACCTAACGAAAAAACAATTCCCGCTGAAAGTGCGGAACGAAATTGATACGTGTCGCCCGGTTTGGCACAGGGGCTAGTGGCGCTTAGCGGAACCCAGTGCGCCAGTCCATAAGACTGTATCTGCGACCCCTCCGCCTGCATATCGGGGAAGCAATTGTAGTCGCTGCGCCAGAGAGGAATACTGCGACTCATGGCTTCGAGTTCAATCCGGCGACCACCGCTGGCGCAGTTGGCGATCAGCAGGCGCTGGTGACGGCGGCGCAATTCATCCCAAAAGGCGTAGAGACCTTCCACAAAACGAATTTCGGTGATGCCGCGGCGGTCCGGTGGGTCATAAGTTTTAAAAGTCTCGAGGGTATGAATATTAAAATCTTCCCGGTAGCAGTCGATACCGTTATCCCGGATCAACGCGGATACCGTTTCAATGGCCCAATCCCGGGCGCCGGGACAGCCCAAATTTAAAAGCATATTGGCTTCCGGTGATGGGGCGTTTCCGGTGGGAGTAAGAAACCATTCAGGATGTTCCCGAACCACTGGGGCCGCAAACCTGGCCCGTTCGGGCTCAATCCATAACAGAAATTTCATTCCCGCCTTATGAGCGGCGTCGCTGATGGGGCCCAGTCCCGCAGGGTGATAAGTTTTGTTTACACGCCAATCGCCGACGTTTTCACTCCAGTCGCCGCTGAACACGTCAGGGCACGGTTTGGTCGACGTGCCGTACCAGCCGGCATCCACCCAATAGTAATCGTATGGCAGCCGGCGCTGGTGGATAAGCCGGATGGCCGCAAGGTGCTCAGCAGTGGGTATGCCGCCCCAAGCCCCATCGCAGATAGGTGCTTCCACCGGCTTGCCGTCAGTTTGAGGCGTATGATGGGCCAAAACGAATTGGCGCAATAGGTTATGGCCATGAATCGCCTCGCCCTTCCAGTAAAGCAGGAGAATTCTTGGCGAGCGAATGGTTTCGCCCGGGCGAAGCAGCAGGTTGAGAAATTCCATGCCGGCCCGCACGCGCAAGTTATTGCCGCCGCACGGATCGAATTCCGCCTGCCATTAGCCACTCCAACCCAAGCCGATGATGATGCCATTGGTTCCGGTTTGCAGGTTGAAAAATGGCAGCCAATCCACTGAAGGCCGCCCGTCGTTTGTTCCGGCGTTCATGCGGATGGCTCGGTCACCGATCTCTTCCGACATAAAAAGGAAATCATCAATTTTGCAGTCGGAGCCGCGGGAGCGGTGTAACACGGGAACGGCCGAGCTATCGCCGGGCCAGCGTATGTCCAGCGCAAAAACATCCTTCAGGGCGGGGGTTTCGGCAGAGCCATCGTTGCGAAAGCGCAGCACGGGTGTAACTCCTATTGTTGGCGGTTTTGGGTTAGGATTAGAGGGGGAAAGCCGCCATTGTGGCGGCCAAGGCCCAGGATGTGGTAACGAATCAAGGAGGATTCACAATGATCCGACCGATGGAAATCAACAGCGAAGAGGAATGGTTGGTGGCGCAGCGAGCGGTGGCGGT
>JAJYZF010000164.1 GCA_021800165.1 Planctomycetota bacterium
ATCGTTCTCCACAGATATTGAAATGTTAGGGCTTGTATGGTCGCGATCAATGTTATCCTGTTGCCCGAATGCACCGGTGAAGGGTGCGGTGGCGATAACAACATTTGTACGGACAGTCGCGTCCACCACCGCAATGCCGAAAACCGAGCACCGGTAACCCGCAACCATCGCAGCGCCCCAATCCTCGGCCGGTGGATGGAGCAGGACCCGGCCCAATATATTAATGGGGCGAATACCTATCAGTTCGTCGATTCCTCGCCGGTGGGGAATGGTGGCGGGAATCGTCCCCGCCGTCACCCCGTCGCCCGTGTCAAAGCTGGGCCCGATTTGGGAACCAAATACACCTCCGGCGGGCCTGCGGGGCGCAGGAGTGTCCGCCGGCCAACCCCGGCGATGGCGGCAACAAGCCACCGGGCGGAAAAGCCGTTGTAGCGCCGGGTGACGACGGGCCGAACTGCGGGAGCCTTAGGAAGGAGGGATCGAGCGGGCGAGCGAACCAGATTGCGCAGGATATTGGGCACGAAGACGCGCACGAGTTGAAATCCGGCGACGGCTTTAATTCCCCGTCCCGTTTCGATATTTACGTGAACCCAGACAGCGGAGATGTGCACATAATGGGTTCGGGTGGCACTGGCCAAGCGCTGTGGGTTGGGAATCTTAATGACTGAACAGCTATTCGGGGTATACGATGAACGGAATTGAACCACGGATACGCGAGACGGAATTCATTCTCCGACTTTGCATCTCGGACTTCCAGCGTTCCGCAGAAGCCCTTGCAGAGTTATTAGGCGTTGCCCTGTCCGAGGTTAGAGCGAGGCGCGGTCCGGCACCGCAGGGCCGCCGAGCCCCGTCCGCGATGCTAACGCGCGTGGGGCGTTCAAGCGGTGCTTTGTTGATGAATCGGCACATCCTACGTTTCCTTGATGCGTTAGAGCCCCTGATTGGTCGCGCCAAAGGGGCCGCGGGTCAGTGCGAGATATCAGTGTCTTGCCACATCAATGACTATGGTAGGGGTTACGTGGTATATTGCGACCCAATCCTCATCCGGCGGTTGTCAGAGATGGATGCTTCGCTAGAGGTGGTTGTCCATCCGGGGACTGATCCGGAAACTACGGGGGCCGAGGTGCTCGGATTGGGTCACCTTCCTGAGGAAGATTAAATCGCGGTGCCGGGGTGTTAGCGGGATCGTGGCCCAATTAATAGTGAATGCGCCAGTATCCATAATGGCTAAATACGAGGGACAGCCACCCGTTAGGTGGATGCAGCAGGGCGGCAGCTTCCGGGCGCCGCCCCGGCGCGTTATGATTTTCACGGTGAGGCAATTTTGAGGCCGTAGCATGGTCGGGATAAATGAATTTCCGTTGCCCGAATGCACCGGTGAAGGGTGCGGGGGCGATAACGACATTTGTACGGACAGTCGCGTCCACCACCGCAATGCCGAAAACCGAGCACCGGTAACCCGCAACCATCGCAGCGCCCCGAGGCTCGGCTGGTGGATGGGGCAGGACCCGGCACAGTACATCAACGGGGCGAGTACCTGCCGCTTCGCCGATTCCTCGCCGGTGGGGATGGTGGATGCGTGGGGGACATCAATAATCGGCGTCCTTGAAGCCTCGTTCAAGTGGGTCGGCGACGTGGTCACCGCCGCCGGGTACTGGTACTACGCTGGAAGGATGGCCCAGGTGAACAGCGCGGCGCAGAGGAACTATTATCAGCAGATCTACAACGGCCATATTCCGCAAAACGTGACGGCGGGCTCGCCCGAGCAGATGCAGAACTACGCGAACGGAGCGCACGCGGCGGCCAAATGCGCCACTCTGCCGGGCACTGGGGGTAGCGGCTACGGCGAACCAGACCTTCCGACAAGCCCCGGTGACTACGGAAAGTCGGTCGGCAAGGAGGCTGCGAAGAAGGCGATCGGTGAGCCATGAGCAGGGCTAATCTGCAGAAAATATGGTGCAGGTGTCGTGCGCCGTCGGCAGACGGCCGCGGCCGACCCCGGTCCCCCGCCGGAAGAGCCACGCGTGGCGCCACTCCGGCCCTCCGAGGTGGCGCGGCGGCTGCCTTAACCCTGCTGTTCCTGGTCCTTCCCGGCTGCGCAAAATCGGGGAGCAAGGCCGCGCGCGGCACCGCCTACTACCGCCGGGCGCTGCAGGATTTCGCACACGGGAGGTGCGCGAGGGCGGCCGTATGGCTGGGCCGGGCGTCCTCCTGTGGGAATCCCACCGCGATGGCCATACTGGGGCGTATGTACCTCAACGGGCGGTGTATCCAAGCAAACTATGGCTTGGCCGTGCGCCTCCTGCGCGGTGCGGCGGCGAAGGGCGAGATCAAGGCAATGCGCGGCTTGGCCTACGCCTATCTGCGTGGGCTGGGCGTCAAGCAGAGCTTTGCCAACGCTCGTCGCTGGATGACGGCCGCGTCGCGGAGCGGCGCACCATGGTCCTTCGCCGAGTTGGGCGATCTTTACCTGCATGGCCGCGGCGTAAAGAGGGACCGAAAGAAGGCGTTTACGCTGTTTCTCAAGGCCGCCAGACTTGGCTCTGCTGACGGGATGCAGGCCGTGGGTATTTGCTACGCACACGGCTGGGGCGTGGCGAAAGATGCGCACAGGGAGATCCACTGGCTGCTCAGGGCGACGGAGGCGGGCGGCCACAAGTTCATCGAGTCCCTTCGGGACTCAAGGCCCCGCAGGGTCGCTTGCGCCGCCCTCACGCAAATTGGCTTGGTGTATGAAAACGGACTCGGCGTGCGGGCGGACCGTCGGAAGGCAGAGTTTTACTACCAGTGGGCGATGCGCCTGGGTTCGCTCCGCGCCACGGTCGGTCTCGGACATCTTTATCAAAACTGGCCGGCGCGGCCGGGGCTGCGTGTCAAAGCGGTGGGCCTTTTTCGCGGAGCCGCTGTCCGAGGGTCGGCGGCAGCAGCGTGGTACCTTGCAAGCTGCTACCAGCATGGCATAGGGATCAGGAAGGACCTGCGGCTTGCGGCCAAGTGGTACTCGGCAGCTCGGGAGAGGCTTGGCGCCCGCGTTGCCCGAGGCGACCGGCATTCCCAATACATGCTGGCGATGATCCTTCTCACGGGCGTACCCGAGGAGCCCGCCCGCGCGATCCGAATCCTGGCCAATCTTGCTGACTCCGGCAAACCCAGATACGAGTTTCTCTACGGGACGTCTTTGCTCGCCAATGGCAAGGGCCGTGCAAGCGCGGCGAGTGGTCTGAAATGGATAAGGAAGGCCGCTCGCGGTGGCGATGACGGCGCCATGCGCATGCTCGCACGGGCGTACCAGTTCGGGCTCTGGGGGCTGCACCGCTCCCCGGCAATGGCCGAAAAATGGCGGCGGAGGGCTGCTGCAGGGCCAAAGGAGCTGCAGAAGTGAAACGGGCGAGGGCCATTACCCGCCTTTGGCTTGCTTTTATCACGGCAGCTTTGCCGCGCCGCCCCGGCGCGTTATGATTTTCACGGTGAGGCAATTTTGAGGCCGTAGCATGGTCGGGATAAATGAATTTCCGTTGCCCGAATGCACCGGTGAAGGGTGCGGGGGCGATAACGAGATTTGTACGGACAGTCGCGTCCACCGCCGCAATGCCGAAAACCGAGCACCGGTAACCCGCAACCATCGCAGCGCCCCGAGGCTCGGCTGGTGGCTTACCCGCGACCCGATCGGGTATCAGGGCGGAATCAATCTTTATGGGTATGTTGAAAGCTCGCCGGTGGGGAATGCGGATGCGAGTGGGCTGAGCTGGTGGGACTGGTTGTTCCAGCCCGGCACGTCGTATGGATACATGGGGATGGGGGGCACAATTCGGCGTAACCCGCTGCCACCGGCGACACCGCAATCGGGCTGGCTTGGGGCGATCGACAATTTCCTGGACTGGGCCAGTGGGCATAGCGGCACCACCCTCTACCCCGCAGGATCGCCGGATTCACGACAAATGAGCCAGTCGACGGTGGGAGAGGCTCTCGTCCGGTATTTCCTGTTGGTGAAGAACGGCGGGAACCCACCCTGTGGAAAGTGGCGCGGGGTGAGCGATTTCAGTGGAAAATTTGGCCTTGCCGACGTCTTCGAGAACCTGGGCAACGGTACGGCCGAGTTTGTTGGCAGCGCGCGGGGCGATGCGAGTATTCTAAGCGTCCATTGCGGAGGTACCAGCGGCAGCGTTACTGTTAGGTTCAAGCTTACAAACGTCACCAGCCTCACCTCCCTTCTGTACCACCTTTGGCACAACCGTTGGAACGTAACCACCCCAGGGCGCCCCTTCTCAAATTGGACACAAATATATGAGTGGACACAGACGTTTAATTGCAGGTGCTGTAATCCTCGCGGGGGCCCTGGGCATTAGCCTTTGGTGCGCCCACGCCTGGAACGAGCCGTACCGGCCGATTGTGGGTGGGTACTATCTGTACCGGTTTGACGCGGGGGGCCCCCCACCGCTTTACTACTTGGGCTCCGCGAATAAAGCGGTCGGCGGAGGCGGCGGGGTCCTGGGCGGCGTCATCCTGAAGATCGGTTGGAATCGGCGGCTTATTTTTGCCAAGGTGTTCAAGGTCTACCGTGGCGACCCCGACGGTTGGTACATGGTGGACGTCAGGAACGGAAAGATCACCGGCCCACTTGGGCAGGCGACACTCAATGCTGATTTATCTCGCCTGCATATAAAGGTCATTCGCCCGGGCGCCCTGTACGCGGGGTGGTGGTATGGCCCAGAGCGCCACGTGAAGCGAACGCGAGGCACGGCTGGCAAGCTCGCCCCGGCAACGCAAACGGGAAATAAAACGGGAGCATAAACGGGGAGAGCGACCTACCCTATTGGGGAATCTTTCAGTGAGTGCCGCACGCAGCGATTGGGCGGACGCGGCGAATCTCCCCGACAGGTATTATATTAGCAATGTCTGGCACGGGGGTTCAAGCATGCGTGAACAACGTAAACGTCCGACGAAGTGCATCTGGCGGGGATTTTTGTGGCGTGTAGATTCTGATCTGTTGTTTGGATTTTCAGGAGCAGATCGATGGATCATCGCGGCAGGAAGTTTACCATACCGGAGCGGCA
>JAJYZF010000007.1 GCA_021800165.1 Planctomycetota bacterium
TCATGCGGCTGGGATTTTTGCGGGTTTCTCCGGTGGCAGGGGCGGATTTTAAAAACTGGGATCAAACCAACTGGGACACGGATGTATCTTTAAGGGCGGGAATTCAGATTGAAAAAAATCGGCTCACCAGCCCGAAAATGCAATTTCTGCTGGAATTTTATAATGGACATGACCAAAACGGGCAATTTTATGTTAATAAGGTTCAATACATTGGATTTGGCGTGCATTACTACTTTTAGCCGTTGTGGGGTGGATGGTTGAGCTACGGCATAGGCAGGTCGTCGGGGCGCTCATGCAGGATTATGGTTATAGTTGTTGGGGATTATGCACCCCTATCGGAGACGCACGGGCGACCGGCGGAGGAAAGCGCGTAGCGGGTAATCCAGGATTCCATGGCGGCGGCGGCATCCGGGTCGGACATCTGGTGGGGCGGATGTTTCATCAGGGCCGCGGAAACTTCCGTCAAAGCACCGCCGCAGCGATGTTGCAGACCCAAGGCGGCGCAGCGAATGGCATCCACCACCACGCCGGCGGAATTGGGTGAATCTTCCACCGATAGTTTTAAGTCCAATTCCATGGGCAGAGCGCCAAAGCCATGGGCGTTCATTCGCACGTAGCACACTTTATTGTCGTGGAGGAAGCGGATGTAATCTGAGGGGCCGATGTGGATATGCTCCTCATCCATGCCGCCGGTGATCTGGCTGGTGACCGCCTCGGTTTTGCTGATTTTTTTACTCTTCAGGCGGCCGCGTTCCAACATGTTCAGGAAGTCGTTGTTGCCGCCGACATTGAGCTGATAGCTGGAATCGATGGCAATGCCGCGTTGCTGGGCCAAGGCCATGAGCAGGCGATGGACGATGGTGGCACCAAATTGAGATTTCACATCGTCGCCGATCACCGGCAATCCCGCGGCGGCAAACTTCCCGGCCCAACGTGAATCGCTGGCAATAAAAACCGGAATACAGTTGACCATGGCGATGTGGGCATCCAGGCAGGCCTGGGCATAGACTTCGCTGCCCTTTTGCGAGCCGACGGGCAGATAATTCAGCAGGACCTGCGCGCCGGTATCCCGCAGGATGCTGACCACGTCCGCCAGACTGGATTGGCGGGATTTTGCGGCCACTGCCACATGTTGCGATTCGCCCGGATCGGTTAAGTGGGCGGCCACGCCATCTCCCAGCGGCCCGGCGTGCACGACTGCGCCATCATCTTGGGGATTGGGAAAGAAAATTCGGGCATTGTTGGGGGCGCTGAAAATGGCCTGACCCACCGGTTGGCCAATTTTGCGATCATCCACGTCAAAGGCACACGCCAGGTGGATATCACCGACGCTGTAGCCGCCCAGATCAGGATGCATCAAGCCGACGGTTGTGCCGCTGTGGCGATAAAAACCAAGACCTTGAACCAGGGAACTGGCGCAATTGCCGACGCCGGCAATGGCAATACGTATATTGGGCATAAAATCTCACAAAAAAATAGTCGGGTGTGCCTGAGTGTACACAATACCATTCAATCACCACAGCGTCGGGCGCGGCTGGGGCCTGGTCGGCGCTGAATGGCGCGCGTGGCGCGGCACGCTGGTGGCCTATTGGCCGGCCGCCTCCAGGTCCAGGCAGGCATAACAGGTTACCAGTTGGGGATTAAATTCCAACCAGCGGGTGCTCCAGATATTTTTCCACGAGCCGTCTTTCCGCTGTAACGAGGCGAGCTTGGCGGTTAATTCCCGCCGCCAATTGTGTTTAATGCCGTTGACATCGGTGATGGTATTGATGTGCAGAGCATGAAAGGCCTTGCCGAACATCAGGTAATAATAGAACAAGCCTTCTTTGCTTTCGCCGGTACCCGGATTGTAGTTGAGGGTCCAGTGACCGCGGATCCATTCAATGGCGGCTTTCACCCGCCGACTGTTTTTGGTCAAACCGGCATAGACCATACTCTTAAGTCCGGCGTAGGTCATCGATCCATAGGCGGAAAGAACTGGAGGGCCATTGACCTGATCACGATCGCCGGCGGAGGATATCCCGCCGTCGGCGGCACTATAAATAAACCCGCCATTGTGCAGGCCGCGGGCAAAGGGCATCGGATTGGTTTCAGAATCTTCCTGACAGTGGCTGACAAAAACCAAGGCCCGTTGAATGGCGGGGTTGCTGGCGGGCAGACCGCTGTCGCGCAGGGCGCTGATAAAAAAGGAAGTGTTGGACAAGTCTGGTCGGCCCGTGCCGTATCCCACACCGCCGTACCACCCACTTTTGGGCGTAATGACCTGTCCCTTGTTATTTTTCATGGGGCCGACGCGTTGGAGCGAAATCAGATAGTGCTGGGCCTGGGTGATTTGCTTTTGATACTCCTGGCGCGGGAGCACCGCCAGCGTGCTAAGGACAATGCAGGTATTGTAGTTTTGCAGGGCGTTGCCGACGTAAAAGCCTCCGTCGGGCTGGTGGGTTGCTTCAATGAATTTCATGGCTTTTACAATGATGGGATTGCTTGCCGGTACCCCTGCCTGCACCAGAGCCTTGACCGCCAGGGCGGTGACGGCGGGTCCGGCAAAGGGCATCCAGGAACCATTTTTCCCTTGGGTTTTCACCAGATAATCCAGCCCACGGGCCAAGACCGCATTTTTCACTTTTACGCCCGCCACCAGCGGAGTGGGCGCGGCGGGAGCGGCGGCGGTTGTTTTTTTGGGGGTGGCGGCGGTCGAGGAAGTTGACGTGTGGGAATGACGGTTGCAGCCAGAGAGGGCCAATATCAGCCCGGCGGCAAGCATCAGGGATGGAAGGTGGGTTTTCATGGGTAATCTCCTTGTATGAAAGTGCTGTTGGTTATACGTACAAAACGTTCGCTTCGTTCATTATTTCATCGCGGCGGCTCTTGCAGTTGTTCGAGCGTCAACACGGCGTAGGTGGTGGCCATCAGAGGATTGCCTTCCAGATATGCCGATGCGCGGTGGTTGGCCCAACTGCCATTGGCTTGCTGGCGCGCGGCAAGCTGGTGGTACAATTCCCATCGCCAGTGGTGCTTGACGCCCCGGGCATCGGTAATTGTAGCCGATCCATAAGCCCGCAGCGCTTTGGCAAAGGTAAGATAATAATAGTAACGGCCGCGTGAATTGTCGCCGGCCGGGTTCACCTTGAGCGTATAATGGCTGCGAATCCAGCGGACCAGGCGCTGCACGCGGGGGTCATTGCGGCTTAAACCAGCATAAATCATGCTTTTAAGCTGGGCATAGGTCAGCAGACCATAATTTTGCAGAATTTCATCAGCGGATCGCTCTTGTGGATCCAAAGCCTTGTCGATTCGCGCGGAATTGCGGCGCAGCATCGCCAAGGCTTGCTGCACGGCGGCATCGCCGGCGGGCAGCCCCGCACCGCGCAAGGCTTCCATGGTAAGCGCATCATCCAAGGCCACATGCAGGCTGCGGCCATCCAACCATCGTGCCCCCGGGCGCTTGGTGGCTTGGGCGGCTGCGGCCTGGGCGGATTGGAGGAAGTGCAACCCGCGGACAATTTGCCTCCGGAAGCGGTGTGGGGAGAGGGACGAAAGCGTACGCAAGACAATAGCGGTGTTGTAGACCGGTTCGACGTTGGTGTAAAAGCCGCCATCGGAGCGGTGGCAGGATTCAATGAAGGTCAGCGCGCTGCGCACCGGACGACTGGTTAGGGAATGGCCGCTAACGGCCAAAGCTTTGACCACCAGTGCCGTTACGGCCGGGCCATATCGGCCCAGCCATTGCCCCTGCGGGCCTTGATGGCGCAGAAGATAAGCCGTGCCCCGATCCACCGCCGCGGCGGGGTTGAAGGTGCTGTGCTGATGCCAAAGGACGCTGCCTGCGGCCTGGGCAGGAATGGTGGTCATCGTTGGCGGTTCCGGTTGTGACCATAACGGTACGCCCGCACCGGCGCGTAACGTGATGGTGGTGGTGACTATGGCCAGGACGATTGCTGTGCCCAGCAGCCAACGGACCTGTGCGGTGGATTCGCGGGTGGGCGGCGTCGGATGGCGCAGCAATTGCTTCATGCGACGATAAAACTCGGAATGAGAACCCAGTAACGGTGCGGCCGGCCTCGGCCACTCCAGCAGCGGACCGCGGCTGCGGGCCAGCTCCAGAAGACAGTTTGCGTATCGACCGGGCGAAGCCATACCCATGGCCGCCTGCTGATCCGCCACATATTCCCGATACAGCCGCACCTTACGCCGCAGCCACCACAACAGCGGTTGATAAAAAAAGATAACGCCAGCCGTAACCACGACCGCATCGGCCAAGGTGTCGCGGCGTCGAATATGGGCCAGTTCGTGCAGCAGTACGGCCTGCAATTCCAGGGCTCGCCACGGCGCGCAGAGATTCGGAGGAATAAGCACCACGGGCCGCCAAAGGCCAAAGGTCAGCGGGCTGCGTAAATTGGCGGCTACCAGCAGACGCGGAGGACGGCTCCATCTGGATTTTGGAGAGTTGGCAAGCAGGTTGTTCCATTGGTTCCGGGCGGAAGCGGATACCGGCTGTGCCGCTGCGCAGAGCCGCATAAGAATCCATTGACCGATGGCCACCCGGACCAGCATGAAGAGCAGGCCAAACGAATAGAGGATGGGTAGCCACCATAATCCACTCTGGCCGAGGCAGTTGATCAGACGCTGGGTTAGAGAAGCGGCCGAGATGTTGGTGCCTTGACCCGCACTCTGGGGTGCCGCGGGCAAGGCAGGGCGGGAATTGGCCGCATGGTCGGCCAACGGCCCGATGTGCAGGCGAGGTTGGGTTGGTGCGGCCAGGGGCGCGGGGGTGGCCCGCAGGTGGATGAGTGAAAGAGAAAGCTGCGGCCGGCCGGGAATCAGGGCCAGAAAAGCCGCCATTGTACATGCGACCATGATTGCTTCACCCCAGCGTTGCTTGAGGGCTGAGCCGCGAAGCAACGCCAGCACCAACAGGCCGCCGGCGCAGAGGATGGTTCCGGCGGTGGCGGAATCGATGATCCAATCAAGGGTAAAATTCATGGCAAGATTTCCGTAGGCGTGATCGTGATCAGGCGCGGCGGCTGTGACGAATCATCGCTTCAATTTCCTCAATTTCGCCTCTGGAGAGTTTTTTCAGGCGCAGTGCCTGGAGTACCAATTCGCCCACCGCACCGTCAAAGATACTGCTGACAAAGCGCGACAATATCCGTTGTCTGGTGTACAGCGGCTGATACACAAAAGCCCGGCCGCGTACGGCATGGCGCACGAGTTGCTTATCTTCCATGAGCCGGAGAAAGGTTTGCACGGTATTCTGGGCGATATTTTCGCGGCGGCGCATGATTTCGTAAACATCGCGTACGGTGGAATCGCCGCGATCCCAGAGAATTTTCAGGATTTCCAATTCCCGATCCGTGGGGGTATCACAGTACGCCATAAAGTTCACCTTTGATTGTTCGCCTAAATTTCAACGCCTAAAATTCTAGGTTATAACCGCGGGCATGTCAAGCCGGGTTCGGGGCGGCCAACAATCTAAAACTCAACGCTTATCCGGAGTAGAGCAATCAGCTTACGGTTGGATCGAGATCGCGGACTTCAAATTGCAATCCGCCGGTCCATCGGGCTACTAAATTGTAGACGGCCGCTGCCAGCACGCCGACGATGAAGCCCATAATCGCGTAGAACACCGGCATGAGGACAACGAAGGTCAGGCCGAAAAAGGCGGGCAGTGCGGATGGCGGGCCTGCGGCGGCGGATCGGTGGCTCGTGAACAACGCAGCAATCAGCAGAAACGGCACAAAAATCAGCGACATAATTCCATAAAGGACGCCAGTGACGACACCGGCGCGCAGCGGGGCAATGCGGGATAGTTCTTTTTTCATGGGTTGACTCCTGCAGACGGACCACCAAGACCAGACGCTGTGTGCAGCGTAGGATCTTTATTGAAATAACACTGTGACGCATGTTACCATCTCTACGGTCTGTTGTGCAATCGCCGGGCTCAAGGCAGCGGATTCAGCAGCACCCTTAAATTGCGGCAAAACTTCCGAAAGTGGTACCAAATTCCCATATTTAGCGCGATGCTGGAGGCGGGGGTGCCATCATCCCGATGTTCATCGAAACGATCCCAAGCAGGCTTTTGCCGCAAAATGGCAATGCTGTTGGGTAAACAGACTGTGTGTTGAACGCCACAATTTATGGCCGCACTCGATTGGGCACTGGCCCGGAATTTTCTTGACTCTTGGGGTGAGGATCGCTATATTTAACCTTTGGAAGTGCAGTTTTCAGGGCGTGTTCTCGGAGATGAGCGCAAATCTCCGCCGCCTTGAATTAAAAGGCTTGCCGCGAAACGGGAAGGCGTTTTCATGCCGACCGTTGGGGTAATGAAGCGTTGGATCATGAGGTTTTCCCTGCTTGGCCGGAACGGCGGGTGGGGATGGCTTGAGGTTCGCGCTGTGGTTGGCGGCACTGTGTGGGCCAAGCGATGGGCCGAGGGGGTTGATATGTGAAAGCGGCGAATTTCACTGTTTTGAAGAATGTAAATTTTGTTTTTTCTCCTGATCAGGAGAGAAATGGAGTAATTTATGTTAGCGGTTAAAAACCAGAGAATTGGTTTGGCAGTTGCGGCAGCGGTTTTGGCGGTTGCGGCGATGGGTTGTCAACGGGCTAATGCCAACACAGCGGCGAATATTTACGATAGCTTCACGGCTGCAAATAATACGGCTCTTGGTGGTACTACGGCGGACGTCTCGGGGTTTACTTGGTATGCACCATCCAGCGTAACCGATAACTTCATCACGGGATCGGGGTTGAATTTCCCCACAGGTGCGCAGGCTGGAAATCCGTCCTACAATGCTCCACCGCCGGTCGCGGGACTTTCGGTAACGCTGTCCGACAACTATACCAATGGAGACAAAATTCCATTGACCTCCGCGGATAACACTTCCTTTGCAGCGGATCAGGGAGTTTCAACGAGTGACTATTATTCGCTACTCCTCAATGTGCCAACGACGGCGGTTGGCGCTCTTTACACCAATGGCACGGATCCAGCGGGTAATACTAACAATTACAACACCTCCTTGGTGGCGGCCTTCGGCGACGGCAATAGCTTAAATGGGGGCAATCCTGGAACGCAAATTACCGGTATTTACGTGCAGCAGGGAACTGCCGCAGGTACATTTCAGGTCGGTATTGGGGGTAACAGAAGCGGCGTTGTGTGGGATACGGCCAACATTGCGGCCGGCACACCGGTTTTTATTGTGGCGGAATGGGTGAATAATGGAGGTGGCAATTACACATCCAGCTTGTGGGAAGATCCTACCTTAGGGCTTTCTACCGGCCCGACGCCGGATGCCACGACCAACAGCGGTCAGGCTGGCGGCTTCAATGACAGCCAGATTAATTCCTTTTCATTATCCTCCGAGGCGGGCCTGCCAAGCCTTGCCGTCGGTGGCGTCCAAGTGGACGAAGTACGAATTGGTGCGGCTTGGACTTACGTTACACCGACAGGGGTGGTGCCTGAACCAGCCGCGCTGGGGTTGATGGCGTTGGGTGGCCTGGGGCTGCTGCTGTGGCCGCGCCGGAAGACGGTGTGAAAAGGCCGGAAAAGCTTACCGAGGAGGGGATTTTCCTGCCCCTTGAGATTTATTCCGGGGTTGTTGTTGATGGCTGAAAAAGGAGTGGCCATGAATCTTGCGACGCGGCGACGATCGCTGGAGGTTTTCGGCAGTGGTGTTGCTGGGCCTGATTTGGAGCAAGCCAGGAAAGGCCGGCGCAGGGGTTTTACGCTGGTGGAACTTTTGGTGGTCATTTCCATCATCGCCATTCTTATTTCGCTGTTGCTTCCCGCTTTGGCCAAGGCCCGCTTTTGGGCCAACGTGACGGTGTGCGCTAATAACCAGCGGCAGATTTATCTGGCGACGGCGGAATACTCCAATGAAAACCTGGGCTATATGCCGGGATCGGACGCGTTTGAATATGTGCAGGGAGGTACGTACGCGACATCCTACGGGTATTACCCATGGGAATGGGTGGATGGTCCGGGAACGCCGGCACCATTGCCACCGGGGGTGATCTGGTCGCAGACGGTGCGGTGGTTTGGGGTGGGTGTGCTGATTGGGCAAAAATATCTGTTGGCGGATGCTTCAGTGAATTGTCCGGACTTTTATATTTCGCCGGAGTCCACGACGCCCAACAGCAATTACTCTCCGCGGCAAGGGGTATTTACATTGCCGCAGCTCTACAGCAATGCGGTGGCCCAGGGGGACACCCCGGAACAGGTGGCCAACGCCTGTTTTGGCCAGGGTTCGTATATTTTAGATACGGTGCCGTATTATCAGGAATATGACCCCAGCGGTGCTAACTATGATGCCACCAACGAATCGAACGGGAAAATGGGTTTGCCTGGTTCGCACGGTGGTTATTGGTCGAACGGATTGCTGGTGGTTCCGCATATTACGGCGCTGATCATGTGTCTGACGACGTACGCCGACCAACCCGGCGTTCAGCCCGCCACCATCACCCATGAGATGAAGGGGGTTAATTGTACGTATATTGACGGTCACACGCAGTGGTTGCCGATTCACCAGTCCACCTGGAACATGTTTAACTCCATCGCGTATCCCGCGAGCGATGCCGGGGACATGCGCGGCGCCTATACCTTCTTCCCATGGGCCACGCAGCAATCATGGTGAGGGGATATCCAGGAGGGGCGGCCGGGATTGTGGGTTGGCAGAACAGCGGCGATTGAATTCAGGAACTGGCAATGGTACCAAGGTCGGATGAAACCTCCAAGAGACCGTCCACGCCGGCCGGCCAGGAAAAGCGTGCCCTGATAACCCGCCGGGATGTGGTGCTGGCGGTATCCACGGGGCTGTTGGCCAGCCCGCTGATAGCGGGTGGAGAAAGTCGGGGAGAGGTACAACGGCCGAAACCGCGTTTTTCATTTCTGGTGGGACCGTATCCATCCCTGGGGCTTTTTGAATATCGTCTGGATTGCCGGGATTTGTGCAAGGCCCAGCCGAGTGCCGTGGGATGGAAGCTGCTCATCGAGCGCAATGGCCGGCCGCTGAAGAGCGAAATCCACCCCCTGGCTGCGGATGGTCAGGCTCACGGTTACGTGGATGTAGGCGCGATGCCGGACCAGGCGGTGTATGTGCTGCACGCGATTATTGTCAATAAATCGCAGCAGGAGTTGGCGAGGCAGCGGGAAAGTTTCACCCGAAGGGTGATGGCTTTTGAGAGAGCGCCGGTGGCTGGCGAGAGTGACATCCTTGTACCGCCGTTTACCGCACCGGTGGTGGATGGGCTTGAGGTTTCCTGCTATGGGCGTACCTACAGGCACGGGCGCGATGCGCTGCTGGAGCAGATTACGGCCGCGGGGCGGAGCTTGTTCTCGCGGCCGGCGGTTTTGCGGGCCCAGGTGGGGAGTCATCCGCTAACAGTGCTCAAGGGTGGGGCGGTGGAACTGAAAGCGGGGGGGACCGGGGGGGTGGCGTATCGGCAGAGTTTTTCCGGTGATGGGCTGACGCTGCACGTGCGGGGAGAGTTTGACTACGATGGTTTTTACCGGTTCACGGTACGCATGGCACCTACGCATCGGGCCGTGGAGGTGAAAGACCTACGGCTGGAGATTGGCTTTAAGGAGACGGTGGCGGAGCTGATTGAAGCGGCGGTGACCTGGAGACGCATTTTGGGTCCGCAAAAAGAGTGCATGGGCGAACTGGACAAGAAGCAAGGCTGGCTTTGGGATTCTAAAACATTTCCGAGCCGCAACTGGTTTCGCATCGGCAACATGCCGCCGTATTTCTGGTTGGGCGATAATGATCGGGGTCTGGTTTACTCGTGCGCGTCGGAAGAGGGGATGCACAATGATGAAAATCTGGCGGCAGCGACCTTGGAGCGGCGGGGCGCTGAGGTGATTTACACGGCGTGGTTTGTGAATAGTCCGTTGCATCTGACGGCGGAGCGGATTTTTGAGTTTGCACTGCAGGCCAGTCCGTTTAAGGCGATGCCGGTCCATGGGCGTTTGTGGCGCAATCAAGGGCACCGTCAACCGTACAAAAATGGCATTCTCTTCACGGACTGGTTTACCAATGGATCCTATCCGACTTACGGCCGTTTTCTCACGTTGCCACTGCTGAAAAAATATGCCCAGGCCAGCGGTGCGGATCAGGCGGGGCCGATGGCCTCGGCGGTGTCGGAATGCGGGGGGACGCCGGAGTATCTGCAATTTTGGCACGAATGGGGTTCGGGCCTGGGCTGGAACAAGCAAAAGCCTCCGCCACCGCCGGATTGGGCGGTCAAAATGATGGAGGAGGCACATCTGCCGGTGAATCCATTTATCCGGGTGGAATCCGCGTCGAACGTGGGTGTGAGCAATGTTCGCTATCGCGCGTGGTGGTACGAGCAGGAGGCGCGGCATGCCGACATCAGCTATATCTATCAGGATAACCCACCGTACGTGTATTATTTTGATCCTCCCAACGGGTACGGCTATATCCGCGACGACGGCCGAAAGGAAACCAGCAGTGCCATCTGGAATTCGCGGGATTTTATGAAGCGCATCGCCGTTACGGCCATTGAAGCGGGCAAAACCACCAGCCCCTACATCTGGGCCAACGCGATAAGCCCGGTTCTGCCGGGGCGGAGTTTCTGCCGCAAGATGCTCAATGGGGAATATTTGTACACGAAACTTTTTACACTGGGGCAGATCCGCGTGATGGCGTCGAAGCAGTGGGGTATGGTGCTGGACTGGTACCCATTTCCGCAGACGCCGGAGTCCCCGTATCCCAATATTGGACCGGTACGTCAATACTGGCGCGAGGTCTTCAGCCGGTTGTTGCTGCATGATATCACCAATTTTTCCGGCAGCGATGATGACGCGGGGTATTGTGACTGCTGGCTCAATGCGTTGGATGTGTTCTGGTTGGACGACCCGAGCGTGCATTGGCATGCGTATTATAGAAATGATACGGAACCGCGATCGGCGGAAAAGACCACATACATTTCAACCTATACGGCGCAAGGCAGAGTGCTGCTGTTTATCTCCAATCAACGTGCGGCGGCAGTGGTGGAGACAGTGCATCCGGGCTATCTGGAGAAATTTACGCACGACGCTCCGGCGTACTTTTACGATGCGGAAACCGGCGAAGAAATTGAACGGGGGGCGGATGGAACATTAAGGCTGTTTATTCCGGGGATGGACTATCGTGTGGTGGTGGGATTTGTGGCCCGGTGGAAATTTGCAGCGGCCAACGCCATCGGAATGCCGGGGCTGCCGGCACAATCCACCCGTGATCCGGAAGAGACGCTCACGGCCATCAGCAAGCGACTGCTGGACTTTCCGACGATGGTAGATGTACCCGGCGGTGATGAGCTGTACGTGCAATGGATGAAAAAGGTGATGGCGGCTTTGCCGGCCGACTCCGCGGATGTGGTTTACTATGATGCCAAGGCCTGTTCCGGGGTGGACTTTGGCCAGCCGGGCATTCAATGTTCGATGTTCTACAACAAACGCTGTGACGCGTTGTTGGTGAATTACTACAACAGTTCGCGGCAGCCGGTAGCACTTTCGGCGAAAGTGCGGGAGGTGTTGGCGAAGAAAGCGGGTAAGACGAGTTACAATTATATCATTCACCCGGTTTACGGAATTTCGGAATGGCAATTTATTGACATACCGGCGCGGCGGGGTCTTTTGGAGATATACTACCCTGATGACCCGGATTATTATGGTCCGCGGCGGGGTCCATTTAACGTGGGCACGATGGTGGGCAACATCCGCAATGCGGTAGATGCGAATCAGCGGAGTTTGGGTGGTCGGCCGTTGACCTGATCGACGGTCTGATACGGCTCAGCCGCCGGGTGCCGCGAGGGTGGCATGATGGCGGGAACGAGGTGCCCAGCGCATGGAAAGGAAAACCTTGATGGCCAAGCCGTCTGTATCACCGATTCGTGTGGGCTTTATTGGTGCGGGTGTGATGGGCCAGGCGGCGCACTTGCGCAATTATGCTTCGCTGGATGATTGCCGGGTGGTAGCGCTGGCGGAATTGCGGCCGGGCTTGGGCGGAGCAGTGGGACGGCGGTACGGGGTGCCAACGGTATACACCGAACTTGGTGACTTGCTGGCCCAGGAGCGGAAGAATCTTGATGCACTGGTCTGTATTGGGCCGTTTACGCACCATGGATCCATTTTGCCGCAGGTGCTGGCCAGCGGCCTGCCACTGCTGACGGAAAAGCCGATGGCAGGGTCGCTGACGGTTGGACGACAATTGCTGGAACAAAAGCGGGCGGCGGGTGGGCGGTGGTATGTGGGGTATCACAAACGCAGTGATCCGGCGGTGATGTGGGCACGGGGACAGATTGAGGCCTGGAAAGCGTCTGGTGAAATGGGAAGGCTGCGTTACATGCGCATCACGATGCCCCCGGGCGACTGGATGGCCGGCGGAGCTGCGGGCCTGGTGCAAAGTGACGAGCCGTATCCGGTGCTACCGCCGGATGCGCCGCCGGCGGAGATGGGTGCGGAAGAGTTTCGGCGATTCACAGGTTTTGTAAACTATTATATTCACCAGGTGAATTTATTGCGGCATTTGCTGGGAGAGGGGTATCAGGTATCTTGGGTAGATCCGGGAGGTGTTTTGCTGGTGGGGAGAAGTGTTTCCGGGGCGACGGTAGCGCTGGAAATGGATTGTTACCGCAATAGTGTGGCTTGGCAGGAGCAGGCATTGGTCGGTTTTGAAAAAGGATGGATACGGATAGAATTACCAGCGCCGCTTACGGTGAACCGCCCGGGGCGGGTCTGGGCTTACAGTGATCCGGGGGGAGGTGTCGAACCCAGGTGTGTGGAACCGCAGTTGCCGTGGATTGACGCCATGCGGCACCAGGGGATGAATTTTTTACGGGCGGTACGCCAGGAACCCACACCTCTGGCCACGGCGGAAGAAGCTTTGGAGGATTTGGAGATCGCTCGACAATGGCTGGATTTGGGCCGTGCGGGCGTTAGTCGCGGAAGATAGAAGAACGCACATCATATTTGAGGATCAGATGAAAACATCGCAAATAGCCATCGCCACCGCTTCCACCGCTCCGGGAGAACCGTGGGAGGAAAAACTGGCCGCTTACAGCGCTGCGGGATTTCGCCGGGTGGAATTACAGCTTGACCAAGCCAAACGGTGGATGACTCGGGGCCGGCGGGCGGGAGATTTGGGCAAGTTGCTGGAGAATTTCCAGTTGCGGTGCATCGGCGGATTTGAATGTCCCATTGAATGTTTCAGCGACGCCGGGCGGCAGCGTGAGAATCACAATCTGCTGGTGGCCAATGCCAGGTTACTCGCGGAGCTGGGCGGAGAGTTATTGGTGGTGGGCACGGATGGTCCCAGCGAAAATTCGTTGTCCGCTCTGGAAACCATTGGTGCGGTGATGCGTAAAACAGCGGAGCGTTTTCCGAAATCGGTGGCGCTGGCGGTGGAATTCAATTGGTCTCCGGTGGTTAAGAGCCTGCGCTCGGCGGTGGGCGTGGCGCAGGCCGCGCGGAGCGAGCGCGTTGGTATTGTTTTTGATGTTGCGCATTACCATTGCACAAGCAGCAAGCTGGAAGATATCAATCACGTGAGTGTGCCACTTTTCAAGCATGTGCATATCAATGATATGCGGCCCAAACCGGGCGAGCATAGCCATTGCAACGATGATCGCGTGCTGCCGGGCAGCGGTCAGGGTGGTCTGGATGTAAAAGGAATTGTGCGGCGGATTGAGAGTCTGGGGTACCGGGGTTATTTTTCGCTGGAACTGTTCAATCCGGAATTATGGAAAGTGCCGTCCGAAAAAATCAGCGGGGAGATGTATCGGGCGATGGCGGGTTTGTGCTCGAAAGGGCAATCTTCCGGAGGGCGGCGGATGGTACGCGGGGGCCGGGGCGGAAAGCGGTCCATGGCCTGATGGTTGGAGCCAAGATGGGCCATTCAAAGACCCGCCTGGAACCACCGGTGTTCCGGCGGGTCGCGGGGCGGACGCGGCAGGCGAGGAGGTGATTAGCGGTGGCTGATCGGGGCAAGCTTCCGGTTGATATAGCGGTTAAATAGCTGTTGAATGTGCTGATCAAATCGTTGCGTTGTGGGCCGGGCGTCAAGCCAATTGTTAAACCAGGCCTGAACCTGATCCCAGATGGCTGCGGATGTATTTTTGTGTCCCAGTTTTTGCAGCCGTAAAAATTGGCCCAAGGTAAGCTGCCTGGTCACCCGTACTTGATACACCACGGAGAGGGTCCAATGGACCTTGAGCCAGGCGCGGCGGGCTTGAGCCAACTGGGCGGGATTGCAGCCGAAGGTCCGGAGGATGTCATCGGCCATCAGCATGTTGCCACGTGGATTGGGATGAACGCCATCTACCGTGAACAGGCACCCGGCCTGACGGCCTTGGGCAATGGCCTTTTTCACCTGGGCTCGCATATCGGCACCAACATCGGCCAGGAGGCAATGACGACGTGCGGCGAGCCGTCGGAGGAAGGCGTTATAGGCGACTAACTTTCGGTTAAAGGGATTGGCGGCGTTTTCGCCAATCATGGTGGCGGTGAGAATCATGACTTTGACGCCCTGGGCCTGTGCCCGGCTGACAATCGCGGTCATGTTGTGTTTAAAATCGGGGAGAGGAACTCCGCCGGGTGTATGCCAGACATCGTTGACGCCGCAACTTACGAGCATCCAGTGGGGCTTTTTATTGAGTACGTCGGTTTGTAACCGCGCGAGCATATTGTTGGACATGTTACCGCTGACTCCAGCGGGAATCGGCACGGCAGCGACTCCGTTGACTTTAAGGCCAAGCATCACCAGGCGCACGTATCCGCTGCGCTGATCGAAGCCGAATTGGGTGATGGAATCGCCGAGAAACGCAATTTTTTGGCCACTTCGCACGAGGATACCCGCAGCCCGGCACGGGATGACCATCATAAGAAGAACCATCAGCGCGGCGGCGAGAGCGAGTGACACAATACGGGAGCGACGCCTGGTGAGAAAACTGAAAGTAGAAAGTTGAGCCGGGGAGCGCAAGAAACATGGTGTCATCAAGGCTACGCGGTTCAAGGGCTTGGTGGAAGCGAGGGACTGGGTGTGAAAATGCTGGCCACGCGTGAGGCAGGAGAGAGGTTGGAGCATAGATAGGGTCCTTTTGAAAGAAGACGGAGCATTTCAGCCATGGGCCAAATCGGAGGGACACGGATCATACGGGGGATGGGGTACCCGCGGGACCCGCATGCCACCGGTTAAGTTCAAGATCGGTGGTCGGTCACATTCCAAAGCCAGAACCGGGCAGACCGGATCGGGCGGATTGTCGGGTAAGCCACGGATTGCCAGACGGTCGGCGGTTTGAGCGATTTCCAGATGGTTGGAACCGGCGGAGGCTGGGAGGCCCAGAAATTTTGCCGTCAGGACGCGGCATTGCAGGCCGCCGAGGGCCATTTCGCATCCCGGCCAGCGGCGCAGGAGCAGATAAAGAGTGTTGCCGCGTGCGGTCATGGGGCCATGGTGGTGCCAGTCTCCACGGTGGTCGCCGCGCTGGCGCAGACCGTAGGTAAACCGGTCGGTGTTGAAGATGCACTCGCCGCAACGCTGGAGCCAGCGGCCAACAGATTCCAACACGTCGATGGTTGGTTGGGGAACAGAGCCATCGCCGCGCGGTCCCACATTCAAGAGCAAATTGCCGTGATCCGCAGCCACCGTGGCGAGCATATCGACAACCTGGCCGGGTGTTTTCCATTCGTGGTCACCTTGATGGTAGCCCCAATTGTTGTTGAGAGTCATACAGGCTTCCCATGGGCGCCAGGGGCGGGGTGCGGACAAATGGCCTTCGGGAGTGGAAAAATCGCCGGGCAGGCCATTGCGACCATTGACCACGATGCCGGGTTGGATGGAACGAATGAGGTCGTTCATGGCCTGGGCCTGCCAGCCCTGGGCGTTGAAGGGCCACCATCCATCGTACCAGAGGATGTCGATGGGGGTGAAGCGCCGCACCAGCTCTTCCAGCCGCTGATGGGTGCGGGCTATGAAGGTGCGGTAGGCGGCGGGATCCTCCAGAGCGGCGACGCCGTCGGGCTGATCCATCAGGTTGGTCAGGCTGTGGTACAGGCCGATGTAGAGGCCGTGTTGGCGGGCGGCGGTGACGATCTCGGCGGTTAAATTGCGATGACAAGCGGCGTGCATGGAGGAAAAAGTGCTATGCGCGGTATCGTACAACCGGAAGCCGTCGATGTGCATGGTGGTGAACACCAGATAACGCATGCCGGCGGCGCGAGCAAGTTTGCACAGAGCCTGGGCGTCAAACTTTTCGGCGGTAAACCGAGTCATCAGGGCGCGATACTCTTCAAGGTTGATGCGCTCACGATTCAAGGCCCATTCACCACGACCGAGCAGGCTGTAAAGGCCATAATGAATAATCATGCCATAGCGGAGATCGCTGAACGTGGCTGGAGTCAAAGCGGGGTGAGGGGCGGGTTGCGGGTTGGTCGCTGGCATCAGGGTATACTCACTTTCATGGTTGGTGCAGCATTTATTTTAAGAGGCTTCCGCGGTGCTGCGGCGCGTGGAGGCCATCGTGGCAAGAAAGATCCGCTGATGAGCCGGAACGGCTATGGCTTACCCCACCAACTGGTCCAGGTGCCATCCGGTTGTGGATCGCCGGGACGCAGCGGGATCGGGCCGGTAAAGGACCAGGGAGCGATTCCATCATCGTGGGGAGCGTCGATCACGGGTTCTACGGGAAACTGGTCTTTGGGGACAACCATCAGCGGTTGATTGGGCAGGATGGTCAGCAGCAGATGGCCGGCATCATTGACCGTCACGGGCATCAGCACGTCCGGAAAAGAGGTATGCACCACGGCCAGAGATTCGAGAGCCTGGTCCGGCCAGGGATTGCGCAGGCATAGCGTGTTTTGTTTCTCGGCGGAAAGCACCACCCATCGGGTGATACCACCACTGCGCCTGGCGGAAACGCGGACGCCGGGCCGCGCCAGCAGGTGTACAAAGCTTACGTCGGCCCAGGTGCCAGGCAATGCGGGGAAAATCTGGATGACGCCGGAATGACTTTGGAGAAGCATTTCGTTGAGGCCGTTGGCAAGCCCGCAAAGCTGATTTTGCATCCAGCCCATGGCGGAGCGCTCGCTGGGCTGGCGTGATTGTTCGGTCAAAAATCCGTTGGTTTTAAGGGTGCTGGTAACCCAGCCATTGAGCAGGGCATCCAGAGCGCCATCGCCATCGCCCATCCAAGCACGGGCGGCAGCGATCCAACCCATGGACAGATCATCGTTCCAGCGTAACCTTCCGGTATCGGGCTGGCCGATGCTGACACGCGAGGAGCAACGCCATAGCTGGGCCAAAGTACGCTGGGCAATGGGCAGCAGGGACGCGGGGCCAAGTTGGGTGACAAGAGCGGCGGGATAAATAGCGGCCAACTGATAGGGATGAGAAACCGGTACGTCCATGGGCATTCCGGGTGCGGGGGAAAATTCTCCGCCCACGACCGGCAGGGGATTGAGGCCGGCCAGGGCAGAGCGGTAACGGGCGGCATGCTGGGGTTGAGCGACCACATCGGCGGCCTGTGCGGCATCGCGCAGATGGCTGTGGACAGCGGTCAAATCCAGGCCGGCATCACGCACCAACCGCTGGGCGGGGACGACATTGAACATGGTGTCTTCGCAGAGTTTGGTCAGCGGCAGGGAGAGTTTGCCGGTGGCGGGATCGGTCTCAAGATAGGCGAGGTAAAACTCGGCTACACCCTGAATCAGCGGCCAGCCAAACTCTAAAAGCGTCTGGCGGTCGCCGGTGAATTCGTAATGCCACCAAGCGACCTGAGCGAGCCAGGCCGAAACAAAGAGTTCGTAGCGCCAATAACCAACGCCCCAATGGTCAATTCCACGGCCGAGGCTGGCAAAGGGCACCTTGATGCCGGGGAGGTTCCAGACGCGCCGGGTTTCCGTTTCCATTTCGGGGATAACCGACCAAAAATGTTTGAGGAAGGGTGGGATGAGATCGGCATGATTGGCGGTGGGGAGCGGCCAGTAGCACATCTGGGAGTTGATGTTGTTGTGGAAATCACCACCGTAAGATTGATCCAGGCGGAGATTCCACGCGGACATGAGCGGGGCGGGGTAGGCACCGCGGCTGCTGGAGGCCATGGTGTAAATGGTGTAACACCACAGGCTTTCGAGAATGCGCTGCGGCAAATGCACAGCGGAACGACTCCAACGTTCGTGCCAGCAATTGTGGTGATCGGCCAGCAACCGGTCCACATTGCGCTGCCAGGCTGTTTCCAGCAGCAGGGAAGCGCGGCGCTGCAGAAATGCCCCCTGTCGCGAGGTGGTGATCGTCAGCAGGATGTCTACGGTGTCGGCCTGCAAGTCCACGGTGGCCTCCTCGGCATCGGGTTGGCTAAAGCCGAGAGTGGCTCCGCGAGTTTGCAGCAGCAGCAAGGTGCGATGGCCATCGGCATAGTCCACTTGCAGCCGGCCCTGATCCGACTGCCAGTGGCGCAACTGGCGGCGGAAAATTTCCCGGCGGATCAATTGGGCCGTGGGCGAATTGTGATCACCGGCGCAGCCAGGTTCGACGGCTTCAGGGCTGAGGCGCAAGCGCAATTGGAGGCCCTTCAATCCGGTCAAGCGAATGGCAAGTACATTGGCATCGGCATATACAAAGCTGATGACCTGACCGCCATGGACCAGTTCCATGGTATGCTGGGCCTGATAGAGATCCAGGACCTGACGTTTCACGTCCAGCCGGCCATCTTGCAGAGTGCTTAGCCAGAGGCCGCCGGCAGGGAGAAAACATGGAAAATAGGTGCGAAAGTCCCACTCTTCCTCGTTGATCTGATCGGTAAGTAGATGGTTGTGCTCTTTTTCAAAGATACGGCGCATGGTGGAATGATCGCACCAGGGAATCACCGGGTGGCGGAGATCGCGGACATCGGATTTGGTCAATCCCCAGCACAGGGCGTTGGCGGGTTGAAAGGCCATAGCCGCGAGGTCCCCATTGCCCAGAGGCAATCCTTCGGGCCAAATTGCCGCGGGACCCTGATAGATGATACGGTTGCGGCCGACTAGCTTTTGCATATTGATGGCAATTGGTACGCCGGGGTAGAGACAATGGGCGTCACGGATGCCGGTGGCTCCGGTGGGGGCGTGCTGCCAATGGGTGACAATGGTACGGGGCATGGTTTCCCTTTGTTTACAAGATATCCACAAGTAGATGATGGCGCGGCGGCAAATGGGCGGTAAGCACGCCGTTGGCCAGAGCCACCGGGCGATTGGTCCAAAAATCCTGTGCGCGGAGTCTGGAGCCTTTGCGGTTCAGGGTGTCGAGCGCCACACTCAACGCCTGCGGGCGGGTCTGCCAGTTAAAGAGTCCAACCGTGGCCTGAAGGCCAAAGCGGCGGCGGGTGAGACTATTGGCGGCGTGAGGGCGCAAGAGAATGGCCGGCAGGGGCCGGCCAAAAAAGGATTGCCGATCGGGCACAAGAGCGTTGCCCCCCTGGTCGCAGCGCTGGCAAAGTCGGCGGTAATCCCGTAAGGCACCCTGGTCGAGTTGTTCCAGGGGGCCGGAGAACTCCATCATGCCGGAGGTCAGGTAACCCATGGCGCAGCGGAAACGGCGTTCATGGGCGGGGAAGTCCGGCGCGCCCATGAAGCTGTCCATGTTGGTAAACCAGGTGCGTCGGCCACAGGCCGGAAACGACGCCAAAAACCAACTGCAATTGGCAACATGCGTCGTCCAATGGCCGCGGTCGATATCGGTACCGGCACGAAAGGAATCGCAGCCGTCGAGAGCTAAAAATGGATTTCCAAGCGGACAGGAAACGCAGTAGAGAAAGTAACCGCGCGGCCCTAATTCCCGGCGAATCATGCCCAGGAGCCAGCGGCGCCATTGCACGCTGGTTCCGCCGCGGCGATAGACCAAATCCGGAGCATCAAAGGCCCAGGAAAAGAAATCCAGTTTAATGCCGGCAAAGCCCCAGTCGTGGACGATGGTGCGAATGGTTCGCTGGATAAAATCGCGGACGGCGGGAACGGAATAGTCGAGGTACAGGTCGCCGACGTGTTCAATAGGTTGGCCGTGGCGATTTACCGCGATCCAGTCCGGGTGATCGGCGGCGACAGGGCCGTTGATATCCATGCGTGGGGTCCACCAGATGGCGGGAGTAAGGCCATGGCGGCGAGATTCCCGCACAATTCGGCGTGGTCCGCCGGGAAAGCGTGCCGTATCCCACGTGTGGGTGGTATCGGGATAATAGGCATCCAGATATCCCCAGGATGAGTGGGGCGTGTGGGGCGGTTGATAGCCATGGTCAAGCTGGAAGATGCCGCCATTTTGCAGTTGACCAGCGAGTTTTATTCTTTGCAAGCAGGCTTCTTCGGTGATGTTGGTGTAGATGCCATAGTTCCAGGTGCAGTAGACCGGCTCTGTGGCCAAGCGGCTGGTGGTACCGGCGAAGCGTCGGCCATAGATAGCGGTTAATTCGGCCAGGTAGGGTTCATACAATTGGTCGGGTGGTGCGTTGGCAATGAGATACAGGCAAGATTCCAACGTCATGTTTTGGCCGGCCGCCAGCGTTTCCCGCGATTGGCCGTTCCACACATATTCGCTGCAATAATCCAACATGCGATCGGACTGGCTGGGCAAGGCCAGGTGCCAGGATGCGGTGGCGTTATCTTGAGAAGCCGCGCCGTCGATCAGCCAGCGATCCTGGTCGAGCCGGCCCAAGGCCATGACCGGTATTGGGCCGATGCCCTGGCGACCAAACCAACGGCCGACTTCCGGCAAAGGACGGATGAAGGGATAGGTTTGCCGGGAAACCGGCAGTTCTTCAAAACGCAGATTTTCGGCGTGGGCAAAGACGGGCAAACCGGTCTGGTGAAGCTGCGGTCCTTTGGCCCCGTGGGCCGCGGCCAGACCGTATGAGGTAAACTGAAAAGCGCGGCGGGACCGGTTGACCAGCCGGGAGCTTAGCAAGATGCCACTTCCGGCAGGCGAAGGTGCGGCCTCAAAGTAAACCTGTAATCCGGCGGCCAGTTCGACTTGCCAGGTGGTCTTACCTTGCTGGTGATGGGAGGATTTGAGACGCTGGGGTCGAAATTCCTTGTTGCCGCACCGGAGAAAAAATTGCAAGCCATACCAGCCGTCACCGGTGGTAGTGTTGCACAGGTCAAAGGTGCCGGCGTGGGGATTTAATTGCACGCGCAGAGTGGTAGTAGGATCAGGTTTGGGGGACATGTCAGGATATTCTCCGGCAAGTTCACAAAATTACAAGGCGGACCGGTGACGGGTTAGTTGCCATCGGCCCGAGGCCCCAGCAGCATCAGGCGGAAATCGTGGCGGGGTATGGTAATGCCCCCCCAGCGCCCGGCGAGCATGGGAATGGGGTTGGCACTCCAATGTTCCAGGTCGTGCAGGGTGGTATATTTGCGGGCCAGGCCAAGGAGTTTTTGGGTATTGGCCTGCACACTGACGGTGGCGGCGTGGCTGCCATTGTTAAAGAGCACCAGCATAATGCCGGGTGTTTGCCCCGGCAGCTTGCGAACATAGACCGTGGT
The DNA here is from genome assembly GCA_021800165.1 of Planctomycetota bacterium. Classification (GTDB taxonomy): domain Bacteria; phylum Planctomycetota; class Phycisphaerae; order WQYP01; family WQYP01; genus JABEVA01. Next base: position 21,509 of record JAJYZF010000007.1, read on the forward strand.
GACAATACGGCCGCCATGGACGTTCACCAGCCGGGCAGTGCGCCAGTAGGGAATCCATTGGACCCGGTGGTTGAAATAGTCAAAGCGATTGAGGGCCTCAACGACCTGGTGTTGACAAAAGCCATTGACGCCGCCGTTCCAGCCGTCACCGACATCAAAAAGCAGGGCGACACCAAGGCAGGATCTGGTCTGCCACGGATTGGCATTGTCATTGCTGGACTGATCCTGGGTGTTGTTGTCCATGGAAATGGGCAGGCCCTGATAGGTTTGCAAAATAGTGCGGATACCGTTAAGGCCGCCGCGGATATTTTGCACCAGATCCACTTTGTCGCTGTTGAGGTACCACGGCCCTTCAATCGCCCAGAGCCAGTTGACAAAGCCGGCGACCGGCCCAATTTCTCCGTGGGCATACATGCTTTGGAAGGGCGTGATGTGGTTGAGTTGTGAAACCACCGCCATGCGTTTGAGCATCTGGCGCATGAGGGTGATGTTATAAATTCCCTCGATTTTGCCGTTGCGCATGTAGGCGGTGCCCTTAATAAGACTGCCGGAGGTCCAGAATGTGCCGTTGTCCCACCAGTAGCCGTTCATGCCGGCTTTTTTCTGCTCCTGATCAAAGTCGTAGACGCGGCAATCAATGGCGGATTGGATAAGGTCCATTCCGCCGCGGGTTTGCTCGCGTGCGGTGCTCCAGACCCCGAACGGGCTTTTGAAGTTGATGTAGCTGCGCTGCGGATGGAGCGGAGGATGGGTCATGCCGGTCCATTCGCCACTGTAAGTGGGGTATTCGGGCATGGCGTAACCCCAGGTGTTGGCGGAAACGTACCACATGCTCATGGGCGGATACTTGGGTCCGGGCACGCTTTCGGCGGCCAGGCGCACCCTTTGGCGATCGGCGGAAAGTAAATGGCGCAAGATATCGAACTGTTTTTGATTATCAAAGCTGATGGTGGGGCCGCAGCCATAAGCCCACATGTTGCTGCCTTGCCAACCAGCCATGTAACCGAAGGCGGCGTTGGGCAGGCCCCACATGCGATAACGCCAATCGGCGGGCTTGGGTTTCATGGGCATGGCGGTGAGCATGAAATGAATGGTGCGGCTGGTTTTGAGGATTGATGGCGTATCGACAAACCGTACACGCATCCAAATTTGATGGGTGGCGTGCTTTTCCAACAGAAAAGATGCCCGATGGTTGCTGACCATCCAGCCTTGATCCGAATCCGCGGCCCAGGATAGAGCGCGTTGGCCATCCGAAATCACGCAATAGGGCAGAAAAGTGTCGTGAATGAATGCGGCGGCCGGCAGGTCAGAGGATTTCCAGAATACGCCGTCGGGGGTACCGGCCTTGACGGTACCATAGGGCATATCGCGTCCGCTGCTGCGCATGGCCTCCCAGTTCATAAGCTTATGGAGAGGAATGACCATGGATAATCCATCCAACTTGACGGTGCCGTGCGGGGTAAGGGTAAGCGTGTAAAAGGTAGTGCCATCATATTCGGTTTTGGCTTTCATCGTGACCTGCACATGCGGCCCAATTCGGCCATGGCCGGTGACGGTGGCACTGTAGCCGGAAACATGGGTCCAGGTGGGCCGGCCGATGCTAACCAGCGGGATTTTTTTTCCATGAATGGTGCCGGTGAGCGTGATGGGGGCGGCGAGCATGTTTCGGCCCAGGCTGACAATGGAACTGGGTAGTCCCGTTGGGGCGAAATGATAAGCCCGGTCCCACACATGGAGGGTGGATCCCAATACTTTGACCGGTGTGAAGGGAGCGACAACTACGTGCTCTTCGCCGAGCTTGTTGTGTTCCCATGGAAAATGTTTCACGGCGAAGGGATCGGTGCGCGACGCGAGCACCTGGTTGTGATGGCCAATAATTTGCGTAATGACCTCATATTTACCCAGGGGTAACTTTCCGGTGGGAACCTGGATTCGTCCCAGACCGTCCGGCTGGATAACGCCGTCGGCACTGACCAGCGGCTTTTTGTGGCCGAGGGCTACAATACTGGTACGAAGAATTTTCGCGGCGCGGATGGCGGGATTGATTTCCAGAATATTGACATCGCAGCGTGCGGTGAGGGTATGGTAGGACTGATAATAACAGGAAGAAAGGTTTGGCTGGCCGAGGCTGTGGCGATCGGCGGCGATAGCGGCGTACATGTTTTTAAGTTCAGAGGCGGTGATGGTATCAAACGGCATGGTATCGCGATAAATGATCTTGTGCCCCTGCCAGGCCAGAATCTGCATGGTTTGTCCCTGGCCACCCACGGGCAGGTTGGTTTTGAGAAAGCGCAGTGCGGTTGCCTTGCCGTCGGCGGGCACCGAGCGGGTGCGGCTGAACAATGTTTTTCCCGCAGCATTGATAACGCGCACCCGCATTTGGACGGGAGTTTGCCCGGGCGGCACTTCAAGGGAGGCCTTGACATCCATCCGACCGTGCTGGACGTGGCCCAAACTCAGCAGTTGAAAGATGGGCGTGTGGGAATCAAAGACGATAGAACCCATGTGGTCCCAATCCGTGAACAGCACCGGCTGCCAGGCATAATACGGTGATTCACCATTGGCATTGGCCAATTGGATAAACCATTGGGTGTTGTCGGCGGGGGCCACCAGATGGTTCATACTTTTGAGGGGAACAGCCATTTCCATGGACCAGCCATTTTTGGTGGTATGGCATTTTACGGTAGCACCGGATTGCCATTCATAGCCCATCCAACCCACGGACCACTCAATGCGTTGATCCACCACCGCGGCATAGGGATTGGTCATAATTTTGTAAAAATACTTGGTGATGGCTTCGGACCGTTTGGGGAGATCACAAATTTGGATTTCAACGTGGTCGTCGCCGAGGATATCATCGGCGTGCGGATTGAGCCCACCCTCGTCGCCGTGTTTGACCTGGGCGACGATGGTGCCCTTGGGATAAGCGGGAAAGTAGGTGGCCAGGTACAAATGTGTTTTATCGTAGGCCAGCCACCATGTAGGTTGGAGTTTGGATGGGGGCAGCGTGCGCATGCCGAAATTCTGCAGCCCGGTCAGACGAGCGGCATGAATCCATTGGCCAGTCACGTGATCGGGGCTGATGCGGCCATTAATCACGGGAGGCGTGGTCAATTCAGGAATGCGCAGCAGAGGCAGTTGGGATGCGGTTTTGGCCGGGGCCGCGGTGGTCAGGTCGGGGTTGAGGGCCAAGGCCAGCAGGCTCAATAAAGCCAAGCACCAGAGCCATGCGGGGCGTGAAGTGCGGGCGCAGGCCGGGATCGCGGTGGGGGTGGTAAGGTTGGAGCTTTTCATAAGGAATCCTTGTGCAAAATACAGGATCAATAAAGTCAGGTTGGATAAAAGTTACTGGAGCGTCTTTTTATTTTCCTCAACTGCCGCCAACAGGTTGGACATTAACGTGCCAATTTTGAAAACACCCCGACGGGCACCGTAGTAGTCGGGATCATCCTGATAGGCCACCTCCCAGCGTCCACTATGGGCGGGAAGATCAATTTCCGACCATTCCGACTGGCCGCCGATGGCATCGTAAATAAAATTGTAACCCGGTTTGCCGACTTTGGCGGCAATCTGGTCATAAATCCGGGGACTAAGCACCCGGTGCTGGCTGGTGCCGTTATAAAAGCCGACCAGCATGAAGCCACTGCGGCGGTTAACGAACACGGAACAACGAACTTCCGGATTACCGAGATGGATGTCGGCCATGGCTTGGGCGTCGAAATAAATCACATCGGGAGAGCTTGCGGGAAGCTCCTTGAGGATTTCCTGGGCCCATTGGAAAAAAAGCTGGTCCGCGTGGGGCATGGGCGGCAGGGTACGTGCGGTGAGCAGATGGCGGCAAATGGCGGCAATGGTCGCCTGCGGGTCGAGCGCAGAGTTGATGGGGATTTGGTGGGGGTGGGGGAGACGGTTTTTGGCGGCAAACTTCCATGGCCCGCGGAAGCCGATGATCGGACGGTAATTTTTCCGGGCCACAAAAAGCCGCACAACACCATCTTGAAACTCGATTTCTTCAGCGGTTTCGGCATCATAAAAGTGGGTCAGCCCGGCAGCGCCCCAGGAGCCGAGATTTTTGAAGCGTACCGCGGCAATCGCGTCCTGATCGCCGCGATTGGAAACGACCGCCAGTAAACGTCCGTTGGCGGTGTAGGTGGAAACCAGGATGGTATCGCTGGGATCGGTCTGGGCTAAAGTGGGATTGCGATAGTATGGATGCCAGCGGACACTGGGGTCGTCGAGCCAGAATATGTCCAGGGCATTCCACCAAAGCCGAGATATTTCGGCAGTGTCGGACCGAGAAAAGTTGGTGACATCCAGAAGACAAAGCTGGCTGAACAAGGCTCGCCAGTAGTCGCGGGTGGTGCCGATTTGAGCTCCGGCACTGGCTGGCGGCTGGCAAAGCCAGTCGATCACAAACCCCCACTGTTTGGATAGGTGCACCCGCAGCATGCCCATGCGCAGGTTGTTGGAATCGGTATATTCTCCATCCAGAGCTTTGCCGCAGAAAGACCGACCCGGAGCCGCGGGGGTAATCATATTGGGCCATATTGCCGGCTGGGAAGGTTGGCCGGCTTCGGCCACGGCCTGAAAAAAACGTTTGAGGACATCACGGGACTTCCAGATCATGCTGGTGGGTTCAATGCCGCCATCGGGGCGTTTATAGCCATATTCCGGTTGGGGACGGTCGGCAAAAACCCAAGTGGGATTGTCCTGATACACGAACGACACGCCGGCATGTTGGGCTGCCTGGGAAAGCCACCAAGCGCGATAATCGCGGTTGGTTTTGGTGGTGTTGGAAAAGGCTTCGATCATCACGAATGGATTCGCCCGTACCCCGCTGGCTTTGAAGCGTGGGAGAATTCCGGCGGGGACGGGTGGAACGACTTGCTGATATTCGTCCATCGCACTGCCCCATTCGTAATAGAACTGGCGATATTCGGGAGTTCCGGCGCATTCGGAAAGAGCGGAGGCTTCGAGGCCGGTGCGGTCACAGCCGTCGATGGCGACCTGTTTTTTGAGGTAATCCAGAGTAAGCCAGCGGCCATAAGTAGGATAGGATGCCGGATTCCAAAAGTCGGTGAAGGTCAGGCCATTTCTATAAGTGGCTGCGGCGGTAGTCTGATCGCGCCACAACCGTCCATTGGCGGCTACCGGCTTAAAGGGGCTGGCTTGGAGGGCAAACTGAAAGCGGCGGGGCTTTTCAAGATGCAATGTGCGATTGACCAGCCAAATGCTTAAGGTGACAGCGTTGTCCGCACGGTCCAGTGCCGCGGCCGGTCGATCGGGAGAGTTGTGCGTTCCTTCATCGGAGGGGCAAGAGTAGCAAAGACCACGGTCATCATCGCCGACCCAGACGTAAGGAGGCATGTTGCTGACGCGGTTGTTCATCTGCAAAGGCAGGGTGTGGGAATCCCAGATTCGGCCGTGCCGGGTGCTTAAAAAACCCAAGGCCTTTTCCCAGCCTGGGTACATCCAGGTGACGGCCGCGTCGATGAGCGTGGCATGTTGCGGGTTGAGGGGAATTTCCAGGCGTAATTCATGAATGGTGACGGGCCGGCTTTGCGGGCTAAGCGTGGCGGTAAAATGGTAAAAGCCGTCGTAATCCAAATTTCCGTGCAAAAGCAGTTCCACACCGCCGCCCTGAAAGGTCTGGGTGTAATCGACGGAGCCTTGGCCATGGGGTAGCAAGTGGGGACTTCCCGCGGTTAAAACCAGAGACTGCCAGTTATCGAGCACGGCGGTGAAGGCGGCGGGGCGAATGAGTAAGTTGCGTTCGGCGGCGAAGAGCTGCTCCAGCAGGCCGTTGGGGCCATGCACGTAGGTGCGCAGCAGGCAGGAAACAGCGGTGCCGTGAATTCGCGGCGGGGTGAACGGCGGGAATACATGATCACCGACGCCGGCGGGAGGTGCCTTTTCAAAGGGCATGACGCGGCGGGTAAACGACCGGCTGCGCTGGTTGAGCACGGTGCCTTGGGAGTCGCGAATGTCGGCCTGGAGATCGTAGGTGACGCGATCGGTAAAGGAACCCAGGTCGATGCTGCCGGTAATTTGTCCGTCGGCAGGCAGCGGTCGGCGTTGGTGCAAGACGGGTTTTCCGTCGGCTAGAACAGCGCAGGTAAACTCGGTCGCGGTGGGCGTCACTTCCTTAAGGGAGCGTGCATCCACGGCATAGTCGATCAGACCCATGGATGGATATGGCCCGATGTTAAAGCTGAATTGTCGCGCCAGGCGCTGTTTAATCCAGTCATTTTCGCCGGGTTTGAATTGCCAATAAGGCACCCACTGATCGTAGATAAGAGCATTTTTGGTGCGGTCATAGGCGGTCAGATGGGCAACGGTGTTGCGCTGGGCGGGTGTGGCAGGTTCCGAATTCAGGGAGATGAGGTTGTTGCCGGTGCCGTCGGCCCAATAGGTGCTGCCGGGCGGTGCGGTTTTTTCGAGCTGGGCATGGGCAAATTCGTGTCCAGCTTTGTAGAGGGCCACTTTCATTTCCACGGTGGCCGGCTTGGTGCCGCCGTTGGCCAGGAGATACTGCACCATAAAGTGGCCGGTGTCCATTTCTTCACTGAGCCAATGGGGACGGTAATTGATGCGGCGATTGAAATCGAAGCGAATGCGGGCGAAACGCCTGGTGTCGGTGAATTTATCGGTGGGGCTTAGATAAGCGACGATGGTGGGCTGGCGATAACGCAGTGCAAACTGCACACCCCATACGGCACCATTGGCGGGGCGGCCTCCCAACGACTTCCAGGGGATGGCCACGCTGGCCATCCACAGCCCGGACGGATTCCAGAGCATGGCACCATAGTGGATGAGCGAATGCCATGGTTGGTGAAATTGGCCGATGATCGGTTCGTCAAGATCTGCATGCCACCGGCCAAAGGCGTTACCGGTGACGCGATAAACAAATCCGGTGGAGTGGGGTCCGCGGGGTTGAATAAGCACTTCAAAGGTGTCGTCTTGATGCAAATCACCGATCACGGGATAAGGCACATGGGCCACGATGACGAGTTTATCGTTGTCGAAGGAGAAATTGGCGTTGGTGTAATTGTTATAGCCGGGATAGCCGAAGCGTCCGGTAGTCTTGTCCACAAATCCGGAAAAGCCGGATAAAAATCCGACATCACTTTCAATATTCATGCCGCCGCCCTGGGGCGCGGCAATCAGATTCGGGGTTCTGGCGATGGCCAGAAAGGGTGTGGGGTATTCCGGCGTGCCGGAGGCAAACTTCGGCAAATGTTCAAAGTTTAATTTAGCCCCGCGCCCGGTTGCGGCATCCACCGTCAGTGCGGCGGCGGCCAAGCCCATGGTTTTGATAAAACTGCGGCGATTGGGGTGGTTGTTGCTGGACAAAATTCATACCTCTGCACAGAAAAGCCAACCAAGGCCGGGCGATGGGCCAGATGGTGATGCCACAATATTTTCAGTTTTGATTATGGGCCAAGTTGCCAACCGCGGCGGAAATGAGCAAAAATTTCCGAGAACACACGGGAAGCCTATTGCTAAACGATATTACCAGAGCACTATTGCATCAGCAAACCAGATTTATTTTTCACTTTGCACCGACTGGCTCCGTCCGCCGGGAAGCTTTTACCATCCTTGCTGCGTGGCCCAGGGGAAGAAGGTATAGGCGCCGCGCATGTCGCCGCCGGAACTGGCGGGGAAACCGATGGAGTTGAAATAACTCCAAGTCGCCGCGTGGATGGGCAGCCACTGGGTGTGCCCGTCAATATACGTACAGTTGACGCCCTTCATCTCGTGCGTGATGGTCGCCGGTTGCGGGCTGATATCAGCATAGGTCGTGAGGCACATGATCAGCGCGGTAATGTGCGGCACTTTGAGCAATCCGCCCGGCGACCACCATCCACCCTCGGTACCGGGCAGTCCGATACGGCCATGGGATTCATTGCCGGGATCAAAAGTGTTGTAATACGGTTCGGTATCGAGCACGTAGGAGCCTTGTCCGAAGCAGGCGTTGGCGATTTGTTCGGGGCTGTCGCCGGCGGCGGTTGCGGTGTTGTATTCCTTCGGCAGCAGAAACACGCCATTTTGCGTGTAATTGCTCCATTTCTGGCCGATCTGGGCTTGTGGTGAAATGGCAAAATCCGGACATTCCACGGCATTGGTGGGGGGCATGTACTTTTGACCGATCAAAACTCCCACCCCGTACCAGCGTACTGTTTGCGACCAGACCACGCCTGAAGGCAAGATGGGATTGCTGTACCAATAATCCTGAAATTCCCAAGGATAGCCGCCGTAGGACGTGGCGTAGGTTCCTCCACTGACGCTTTGAAAAGCATCACAACCCGGCATAAAGCCGAGATTGTCGTTGGCGTACATGGCGGTGGCCAGGTAAATCTGCCGTTGGTTATTAGCGCACACCGTCACGTTGGCCCAAAAGCGGGCCTTGGCCAAAGCGGGAAGCAGCAGGGAAATAAGAATAGCGATGATGGTAATGACCACCAAAAGTTCGACCAGCGTGAAGGCACTGCGCCGGCTGCTTTTGGATGACCCAAAAAGCGGCCCAACAGTAGATCGGCTGAGAAATTCCGGCGATCGCCACCGCGTTACAGGACTCATGGCAACTCCTTTTTCAACCATCGCAGAAATCACCGAGTGCACAAGCGGGTAGTGCCCCGTGGGTTACTGCGGCGACCTTAAGCCGTTTTACGACGCTTGAGCAGCAATAGTCCCAGACCGCCAAAGGCCAATAGACCCAACGAAGCGGGTTCGGGCACCGAAGCATAGGCCTGGATTTCGGCAATCGCCAAGCCACCAGGGCTGTTGTAGCCTGGTGCGGTGGCGCTGCCGTCTTGGCCAAAGGAGATCATGACACTGGTAGCTCCGGCGGGAATATTGACAGTCAGGTCCATATAAGCCAGGGTGCTGTGTCCGCTGTTTAGGCCGGTAACCGTGCCTTGCGAAAAATCTCCAGCCACCCAACCCGAAGCGGTCGGGTAATCGGTTGGATCGAAAGGTGTGCCGGGTGTGCCGCCGTTGACAGCAAGGATCGTGGCCGTGGTGTTCCAAGGTGACGGCAGGGTGCCCACGCTGGAGCTGTTGTAATTAAAGCCGTTACTAATGATTGCCGTCAGGTTATTATTGGTGGTATACCCAACCGCAACCACCTGCGGCATCGCATTCCAGGTGGTGCCATCACTGTTAATATAGTTCTCCGCCCACACCCGGATCGTGGCGATGGCACCGAAGGGAACCGCGGTGAATGTGCCCAGCGTGTTTGGAAGCGGGGAGGGCGTATAGGAACCTTGTGAAATGGCGACATTGCACATGCCGCCGCCGCTGAACGTGCCGGCGTTCCATATTGTGGAAACGCTGCCGTCCAAAACCGGACTGTTGCCGCCGACCCAGTAATTGGATCCATAAACCCCGTTGCCGCCGCTCATGTCCTGGGGGTCACTGATTACCATCGAGACATTCGATGCCGTGGCGGCCCCATTTTGATAAAACAGGTTTCCGGCCGGAATTTCCGTCGCTCCAGCGGTGACAATGCCACCGAGCATACCGGTACCAACGGCCATGGCGATACAGTTGTTTCGTAAGTTACTCATGATAAACTCCAATTCTCTCCACACGGGAGAAATATAAAAACGTGGAAGACTGACCTTTCCATTGAGCTAAATCATCGGCACAGTCACATAAGTACCTCCTTGCTCGATTTGATGTCGGCCTGACTGGAGATCGCTGCGGCAGTAAGCGCAAGGCTTACCGTGGATCCTTCCCCGACCTCAAGGCCAGAGTGGAACAATACAACGATCCATCGCGATACAACTTCAACGGCCGGCATGAGCATGCCCCGTTTTGGGAAGCCTTCATTCCAAGGCGGCGGAGATTTGTGCTCATCTCCGAGAACACGCACTGGAAACTGCACTTCCAATTGCCACTTTAACAACACGGTATAAGCAAGTCAAGAAAATTCCGACAAGAATATTGAGGGGTGGTAACGGGGGGGGGTGACATTTGAGTTTAATTCGGTTATGGTTTTGACATTCGCCTGGCGGTGTGCTACGGAGGTACACGCTTGAAGCTATGCAAAGTCTCAAGAATTAAGGAGCACTGGTATGTCTGAAGAAACGCCGATAACTGGAGCCACAAATAACCAACCTGTCGCAGGTGCAGGCCAGCAGATGCATGTACAGATTCGCGAAGATAAAATGAAGGTGATTTACAGCAATGTCAGTCGGATAGGCGGGACGCTGGAGGAGTTGTTTGTGGACTTTGCGATTAACACGCAGCATCCGGACCAGCCGAACACGGCGGTGATGGATGTGAGCACGCGGGTGATGATGAATTTTTATTCGGCCAAGCGATTGGCGCTGGCGTTGAGCCAGGCCGTGCAAAGGTATGAGCAGGTTTGCGGCCCGATTGAAATTGACCCGCGGCGTCGCAATCAGCGATAAGCTCTGGTGGGGCTGAGGCTGGCTCCGGAAATAAATGGAAATTGGGCATGAGCCGCGCCAGAAAAATCGCGCACCAATGGCTGGCCGTCGATGAGGCGATGGGGGCTGTGGAAGTACCCATTGCGCGCCGGGTGACTGCCGGGCCAAGGGGCAGGACGGCGGGAGCAAAAGCGACGGTGCCTGGGCTTGCGGCGGAAGAGGTGGCCGCGCCAGTTAGGCAATTTATTCCCCGGCCGGTGCCAGTTAGACCGGCGCAGGTGCCACCCGCGGTAGAGCAACCCAAGATTGCAGCCCCGTCTAAGGCAGCCAGTGTTGCACCTGGCGCTGAGGTAGCGTTGCCACCGATTCCGGCAGGATCCATTTCTGAAGAACCGCAACTGACACAGGCTCAAAAGAGCGAGAGACTGGCGGCTTTGGCCATGCAGGCGGAGACGGCGCTGGCGGATTATCTAGGTGATGTGGCGACGCGGGTGGTGTTTGGGGAAGGAGATCCTGGGGCGCAGTTGATGTTTATTGGAGAAGGGCCTGGGCTGGAGGAAGATCGCACGGGCCGGCCATTTGTGGGACGGTCGGGCCAATTGCTGGATAAAATGATTGTGGCAATGGGTTTCACACGGGATAGAGTGTACATCGGCAATATCTGTAAATTACGGGCGGCGTCCTGGGATGCTTTGGCGAACCGGTTGAAGGACCGCCCGCCGACGGCGGCGGAGGCGGCACTGGGGCTGCCGTGGCTGCATCAGCAGATTGCGATTATTCAACCGCGGGTGATTGTGACGCTGGGATTGCCGGCGATCCGCTATCTGGTGGGGGTGACGGAAAGCATGGGAGCGCTGCGCGGGCATTGGCATGCATACCGCGGCATAGCGGTGATGCCTACGTATCATCCGGCCTATTTGTTGCGGGCCTATTCGCCGGAAAATCGCGGTAAAGTATGGAGTGATTTGCAGGCGGTGGTGCGGCGGCTCAAAGAGATGAATGAGAGCGGTTTGGACGCGGCGGGGTGAGGTAAGGGCTGGGCCGACTATGGGCCGCAAGCGGCGGGCATTTTGGGGATAAGGCGCGGCGGTAAGCGGCAATCAGCCGGGGAGGAGCCAGAACTGAACTCCCGAAGGCCAACCCACAAAAAATCCTATGAACATCCAGAAGACGTAAGCGATGGATTCGCCGATGATGAGGCCGAAGAAGAACGGGCGGGCCTTTTTGTAAAGGTCCACACCGCCCCAGCGCAAAATTACCGCTTTGAGCAGCCACCCAATGAAAACGGAAAACCAGAACACGTCCATGGCGTAGCTGTTGAGGAACAAGAGGGCGATGGGGTGGAAGGGACTGTCGGCAAAAAGAAGTCGCGAACCGGCAACCGCAGTCATGCCCAGAGCACCTTCGATAACATAAAGCAGATGGGTGAGCGGCGAGGTGGAAGCGGTGTTGGGCTGGGCGGCATGGATGGCACCTTCCACGGTGTTGTAGGGAAAAGTGACCGCACTAAAGCCATTGAAGGTGCCGGCACCATATTTGTAGCTCAGGAGCATGTTGACCGTGCCGGCGACGACAAAGCAGAGCACCAAGGATCCCAGGAGCAGGGTGACATAACGGACTTTGCGGTGAGGCTGAACTTCGGACCCCATACGCAGCACATCGGAAGCGAAGGGCATAAGGTTTTCGCGCTGGTCGGTCCAGAGACTGGCCATGCTGAAGCGGGCCACCATCCACTGGCGGATGGAAAGAGCGGAGGGGTTGGAGGAAAATAGCAGTTGGAGGGCGTGAAACGGTCCACTGGAGAAATCCACCATTAAAAGACCGGCCTCGGCAATGACCCGGGTGACCATCATGCAATAAAAAAGCAGCAGGGCCACGACCAGCAGGCCACACCACCAGTTTAAGCCGGCAAAGGAGAGGAATGCGGTGGCCACGGCCACACAAAGCAAAAATCCTAGGGTGCTGACCCAATAAGGCAGGAATTCGTCGGGCTGGCGCGGTAGGAAGCGCACGGTGGATAGCAATACTTCGCGGATATGTCGGCGAACGATCCACAAGGTGATGATAAAGTAAGCGGCATACATACCGGACGTTTGCCAGGCGCTCATGGTGTAGATATTGGCATTGGAACCGCTATCTACGAGAAAAACATAACCGAAATTGTAAGCCAGAAAGAAAAACCAGATTGAAAACGATATTTCCAGAGGAATGAAGAAGGTTACGCCGACCACGGAAAAATAAATGCGATTCCTTGGGATAGACCCAATAATGGAATTCCAGGGGAACTGGGAAAAATCATTGGAGAGATTGTATCTGGTCGGAATAGGAGGCAGGTTATGAAACATCGGGAAAAGCAGAGATCCGTTATAAAGATCGATGAAAAAAATGAGTGCGGCCGCGATCCAAAGCAGGGGCGAGCGCCACAAAGCGTTGATGCGTCGGCCGGGTTCCGGATCGGCGAGCAGTTCCAGGGGAATGGTGGCCAGGGGATAGGGCAGGCGTTCACGCTGGACCCACTGCTTACGCATGATCAGACAGAAGAAGATGATGGCTCCGAACATGCCCAGCAGGAAGCAGGCCCAGGTGACCACGGGCAAGGCCCAAGCTTGGAGCGCATCGAAGTAAGAATGACGGGAATGATCGCTGAAGCCCAGGTAAAAGTCCCGTAACACCCAACTGTGGGGATTTTTGGAGGCCAGCATCCAGGAGGGAAGGGCGTGGATAAAGGGAATAAAGGAGGAATTTTGACCGGCCTGATAAACGGAATCAGCCAGATTGGAATACAGATAGCGATACAGCCCGGAGCTGGGCAGGGCGCAGGCGATGAGCATCATGCTGAAAGCCACGATCATTTCACCCCGGCGGAATCGGCGGGGGCCCAAGAGCGGGTTTACCACCAGCGAGAGAAGCAAAATGCAGAAAATAACCGACATGGGCAGGTTGTTGCCGATGAAGTATGTGTTATGAGCCACGTAGTCGTTGAAGGGGGTAAAAACGGCCACCAGCAGGGTCAGGCCGATGCCGAGCATGGCGCTGCGCCACGTAACGCTGTAGGCGATTTTGTCGGCGGGGAGATTCTGAGATTGGGGCATCTTACTCATGCGGGGGTAACATCCAAAAAAGCGTGGCATTGCCTGGTCGCGGCAACGCCGGTGGCCGGTTAATACGGCAACTGAAACACGGCCTTGCTGACTAGATCAAATCCAAACGACAACATACTGATTAATCCTATTCCGCAGGCAAACCCGGCCGCCAGGACCGGCGCATACTGTCGCCATTTCGTCACACCAATTTTCTTTTGAAAATAATATCTGCCCAGGAGAGCTCCAAACAATTGCGGAAACACCCATGGAGCCAACCCCGCGCCAAGGCCACGTACCAGCCCATAACAGAGCATAACCGGCGCCCCAAATCGCGCCAAGACGGCATAAAGTCCAATGCCGCCGATGGCGGCTCCAAAAATATAAGGCCACTTGATGGCATCCATGAACATGGAATTTCCGCCGGGCAGGGTAGCGGATTGATACAGGGCCATCTGCTTGGCGGTGAGCGTCCAAATTTGATTGGCGTAAGGGTAGGCGGGAGATGGAATGGGCGCGATGCGCCAGAGGTACTGGGAAAAAATAATGCTGCTGATGATGACTACGGGGAACATGACCAGTTCAGCCTTGACCACGCTGGATATTTTAGTGCCGGTGAGTTCCTGGGTGCGGAAGCTTACCACCTGACCGGCAAAATTGTTGAGCGGAATGGGCGCGAACCAGATTCCCACGCCGTTGTAGCCGAATTTATGGGCCAGCACAAAAGTGGCCTGTTGAACCATCGGAATATCAACCCATTGGCCGGCGATGCCTTCCATACGGGAAGCGACGTAACTCATGATGGGCGTGTAGCCAAAGCCGTAGGCCAGCAGCAGCCAAAGGGGAAAGCTGGGGACGAGCACCTTGCAGAGCACGGTGGAGGTGATGGTACTGGCCAGGTAGATACCAATGCCGATCCAGAGGGAAAAATCGCCGCGGCCCACCGGGGGATGTATCAGACGCTGCCAGGCGGACTGGCTGGAGGTGGAGGTATCTGTGTCGTTGGTGGGGGCGAGCATGTCGGGGTTTTGTTTGCGGCGGCGCATGGAGGAAAAAATATGAAAAAAACCAATCAGGGCGATGGCCACGGCCAAGCCGATGCCCACGCTCATATAAACGTCGATATATCCCACCCAGGAGGTATTCACCGCATCCATGCCCGGCTGCCAGTCGGGAATTTGATGCCAATGCACCAGCAGCGGTGTGGCCAGCCAGGTGGCAACGGTGGCAATGGTGGTGCCGAGCACGGCGGAAAACGGCAGCACAAATCCGACCATGACATTGGTGATGTCAAAACTCACCGCCATGGGCACGCCGGGAAGAAAACTTTGCGTATACTGGGTAAAATCGGCAAAGACCAGGGGGATGGGTTGGATGGGTTTCTGGAGAAAAGTGCCGGTGATGGCCGGGACACCCAGCCACAAGGCCCCATACACCAAGCCGATCATTCCACCGATGGAAAAAACCCGCCAGCGCCATGTTTCGTTGCCGCTGGAGCTTTCGGCCAGGGCAGTAATGCCCATGGCTCCGATGGGGGCCATGGGAAAAGGGAGTCTTTCAACATCGCTGGTAACGCGGTAGAGCACGTAACCGAGGCCGAAGTTGTTAAGACGGGAAAATAGATAGGTAACGCCCATGAGGACCATGGGAATGACCCAGGCGCGGTTAAAAAAGGTTCGTTCCGCGAGCACTTTTGGTCCGGGCGCGACCCACGATGGAATCAGATGGGAAATGCCGAAGGCCTGGGCGGCGCTGGATTGAATGTAGTATTGGGTGAAAAGAAGATTGCTGAAGGGGGATAGTACCGCCACGCCGGCCATGTAATAGAGGATAAAAATTTCCGGGCTTTTGAGGCTGGTAAAAGACCGGCGGGCGAGTTCGATGAATAAGATGGTGGTGACCCACTGGGCGGCCGGGCCTAAGCCTCCACCGGTCATCAGGCCAAGATACATGGACCCGGGCATCATCACCAGTCCGATGAACAGGCAGCCAATGACGGATTTGACGTTGAAGCCGTCGGCAAAAACCGACGGGGTAGTCATCAACGACCGGTATTGCGCAAGTTCTTTATCTTCAGTCATAAAAAAACCTTATGCTGCAACTGGCGGCAATGTACCCGCGGCCTGGGCGAACATCTGCTGGGAACCTGTTACGTATTGGCGCACCATTTCCGGGGCGACGGAGCGCCATAATAAGAACTGTTTTCGCACCTCCACCATGAATGGTCGGTTCAGGCGGACCCAAGTGGCGGGACTGCCGGCCTGGCGGAGCAGGGTCAGTTTGACTTCAAAGACGTTGGGTTCCGGTGTGGGATGAATGGCCATCCAAAATTCCTGAATGACCCCCAAATCGTAGGGGGCGAGCCAAACTTGGGCGGTTATTCCGTGAATTCCCTGGTGGCTAAAGGCGGCGATTTTTTCAGCGGTAAAGCGTCCCACGCCACTTTGGGAAACGTCGCTGAAAAATTCTTCGATAAATTTGCAGATGCCGTGGGCGGCCAGGGCATTGACGGTAAAGGGGAGATCCACCTGGAGGATGTCACCGACCGGTTCGGGAAGTTTCCAGTGACGCTGCAGGCTGGGTGCCGCGACGCGCGAAGCCATGCGCGCCGGCCATATCGTGGAGGCCATGACCAGGGCTAAGACCAGGCCCATGGTACCGATGGCCGACATGGAGGAATAATTGAGATGGACGCCGGAAATCAGATGGGTGTAGGTCAGCAGGGTGGCTACGGCCTGACCGCAGATATAGCCGAAAACCACGCCCAGCGTTCCCAAGGCCGCGGCCTCGGCCAGAAACAACATTCCCACATGGCTGGGGGCCAGTCCCAAGGAAGTGTAGACATGAATTTCGCGGGTGCGTTCGGATACTGCCCCAAGCATGGTGTTAAGCACGATCACCGCGGCAATGGCCAAGGGCACCAGGACCGCCGAGAGGTTGCTGACACTGGCGTTGGCACTGGCGTTGTAGGAAATAACCTGTCGGCCATTGGAGGCAATGACTGAAAAAGCGCAGCGCCGGGCCAGATGGCGGGCGGCGCGAAAAATGGTTTTGGGCGTGGCACCTTGGGGCCATAGCATCGCACTGGTCAAATGGCCGCCGAAACTGCGCACCATTCCGGCGGGCAGTATGGCCACCTCCGCGGGGCGTAAGAACGTAAGATTCGGCTCGCGCATGGCGGCAAGTTGGCTGGGGTTGGTGTTGGCGGGGGTTTGACTGCTCTGGGCGCTGGCGGAGGCATCGACGGGGAAAATTGGCTCGCCGGTGATCTGGCGAACGGTGAAGTTACGGGTGTTGAAGAACCCGGCGATGGTCAAGGTGCGGCCCAGAATGCGCACCTTTTGGTTGCGGTGGAAAGGGTGGCCGTGGAGCTCCGCCGGCAGAAAGCATACGGCTTGTCCGGCCAGGAGTTTCTTCCATCCCGGCAACTGTGCGGCGATATCGGCGGCCGGGGCCTTGAAAAATTCATCGGCCCGGGGCGAAATGCCCACCAGGCCGGCGACGGTTGGGTTGGTGGTGCGTAGCTGCGAGAACCTGGCGGGGTGGATGGCGATATGCCAGGTGCGTTGGGTGTTGGTGGAGGCGTACCAATAAACCGGAGCCACAATGCCATGGCGGCCCACAATTTCCCGGGCCAGTTGCAGCGTCACTTGAGGCATGGGTAGCCAAGCCCGCTGGCGTAAAAGAATGCCGGTGGCTGGGTGGGTGGGGGCATTGGGTTCGGCATTGGGCACCAGCGTCAGGTTGTGGCGTAAGCTGGTGAAACAAAGCAGGGTGAAGGTGAGCAGCACCAAAGTAATCAGGGTGAGAGTGGTGCGGGTACCGCGGCGGCGCATGTTGGAAAGGCCAAGTCGTAAAGCCGCGCCAAATACAGCACTGCCGCGGAGAGTATCTTTGTGGGAACTGGCTCTGGCACCGCGCATGTTGCCAAGTTCGTTCTCAAATTTTTGAAATAAAATGTGAATGACCACTGCGGAAAGAAGCAAAATGACGAAGGCCAAAAGAATCATCAGCGGGGCTTTGGTGATGCGAAAGGCTGGATGGAAGGAGGCCAGGACAGCGGTCATAACGGCGAAGATCAGGGCAAATCCACCGATCTGACGATAAACATTGGGGGAACCGATGAGAAGCCGTTCGAGAAAATAGCTGAAGGGAATTAACCCCAGCAAGAGAAAAATCGCGCCGTCAACGATACCGTTGGAATCGCTGATCAAGGCATGATAGGCCTGAATTTGCAGACTCCAGGACGCGGCGGCCTGGCCCAGCCAGCGGTTGTACTGGCGGGAATCGCGGGCTTTTTGGCCGGCTTGAAGATGTTTTTTGGCGGCGTTGAAAAAAGTATTGATAACGTTGCTGGTGATGCCAAATTTTTGCAGCACGGCACGCCGATGGGCGTCAATGAGATTGAGATCGGTGGCGGTTCTCCAGGAGAGCGGTCCGAGGTAGGCTGCGCCGTCGTGGAGAAATCCTGTTCCCAGCGGGTGAGCCAGAGAGGCATTGATGAGAATCATGCGGTTGGCCAGGGATCCTCGTGAGACCAGCACTTGCCAGGGCACTCCGGGCTGCACGTAAGCAATTCCAGCCATACCGGCGGTGAAGCTTTGATCATATTTGGGAGCGCCGCCTTTGCGGGCATCGAGAATCTGGAGTTGGTCAATATAATCGAGATAACGCGGGTCAAAAAGGCCGTAGAGATTGATTGGGCGTCCGGTGAAGACCAGACACTGGAGGGTGGTGGAACTGTCGGGTGAAAAGAGTCCATTGGAATAGCCCTGTACCGCCAGGTTGCCCGCCAGCACTCTTTTGGGTATGCCGTCGGAGGCGAATTTAAATACCTGCAATGCATACTGGAACCAGCCGTAGGGCATCTTATTAAAGCGGACCGAGCCGTTGAAATGGGTGAATTTCCAACTGCTGCGGCGGGTGCCTTCCAACACGGGCGGCAAGGGTCCGCTACCGCTGGTGTAGACCGCCCCGGCCAGGTAATTCGGGGCACCCAGTGATGCCACCGCCTGACCGAAGCTGCGCCGGAGTACGGTAAAGGTTTGATTGCTGGTTAGATCCTGCGGGGTTACGCGGCCGGCAAATTCAGGATCGGTGAGCGCTCCAAGGGAATGGAATCGCCGCGAGCCTAACAGCAAGAGCTTTAGGGCGGCCACCTGGCGGGCCATGGATCGCCAATCGATCCGGCTGGTGGTATCGTTGGGTGTATCGATCAGGCCGCTGTCGTCGCAAAGCGTGGCGAAGGTAGCGCCGGGCAGACCACGCCACAAAGCATAATCGGTGCAAAAGCCCAATGGAATTGGAAAGTAATTGTGGACGGAATTCACGGCTTCGGCGGGGAGCGGATTGAACGCACAATGAAAAGGAAGCCCCATTTTGTGGGCATGGCGACGGGCTTGGCCGAAATAGTTACGGGTCATGGCGCTGTCGAACTGGGACATTTCATCACTGAAATCGTTGGACATCCAGGAGGAATGCGTGATAAAGCCGAACTCTCGGCCGTGGCTGGTTAGATGAAGATTCAACTGCACGAGAATTTTCAGACTGGCTAAGCCTAAGTGGCGGCGGATGGAGCGCCAAGCCCGGACCCTATGGACGCGCTGGCGGGATCGCCGGGCCTCCATTTGCCACTGCGGAAGCAATTGTTCCACGGCACGCAGGATTACCGTTTGCGAAGCAACCAGATGATGGTGGGTATGAACGGCATTGTGGGCCACGAGGAGATCGAGTTTGCGTTTTTCCAAGAGCTTTATCAGGGAGTGGCGGCGATCAGCGGGAGGCAGGAGTAGTTGAACATCCAGCGCCGATTGTAACTTTGAAACATCCGCCTGGATCTGATTGCCGATGGTGTGGGCCAGAGGGGATCCGAGCTTTATGGCCCGGACATCTTTGGTGGCGTGCAGACGTTGTAACTGATGCCAGATATGGTTGGCTTTATGCCAGGCCAACCGGCGTCGGACGAGTCGCGAAGTCAGGGTGGCGGGTGAGGTGGTGAGCATACGAAGCAACTGAACCTCGCCGGTAAACTGCCAAGCGTTGTCGGCCAGCAGGGCGATGAGTACGGGATGGCCGAGTTGAGCGCGGGCTATCTCTGGTGCCAAGGCGGCCAGAATAGCGGATCCCACGTCCTGCTGTGCGCCCGGACTGTGGCCTAGAACATAGCTGGAAGCGTCGTAACGGGCGGTGAGAATAATCAAGGATTTTGGCGGCGTGGCGTGGGAATCCGCCGCGGGAACAGACGGCGGGATGAGACACAGAAGATTTTCGCCGATCCGGCGCACCCACTGGGCCTGCCATTGAATTTTCAGGCGACGGATTTTACCGGTGCGAATAGCCGCCACCACGGCGGAGTCCTGGGTATAAAAGCGCGGAATAGTTACCGGCACGGTCGTGGCGGTGGGCGCAAAGTCGTGGAAGTCGCTTTTGGGGGATCCCAGAAAGATTATTCCACGGGCACCTAGTCCGGCGATGGTCAGCCAATGGCGCGAGCCGGAGATGTTCATGGCCACCCAGGCATGGGCGATTTGGAGACCACGCAGTTGCGGCAGGCGGCCGCGACCAACATAGACCACGGGCGCGGTGTGGCGCTGCTGACCTGGCAGGGCCGCTAGTTGTCCGCCGCAAGGGCGCATTAAAGATAATGGGATGGGCATCGTCGGATTTTGCGGATCGACGGCCCGGCAAAATTGGCTGCGTGGAACCACCATGGAGAACGGTTGACGCCACACCGGACGGCTGGTGCCGGCGGTGAGCTTTTGAGCATAGAACGCGCCGGTCCGCTGTGCCCCGGCACTGCCGGCGGAACGGTTGGGGCCAAAGCCGGCCACGGCCTGAACATACTGGTCAATGGTTTGCACCGAAGCCGGTACGGATTGGGCTAAGGACGTGGTAGAACGCCCTGGAGATTGCGGCGGGGGCTGAACCTGGACTTTCGCAGCAGTGGTGGATGGGGAACTTAGGCCAGGCGCAGCAGCGCTGCAACCCAGGCATAACGCTGCAATGGTTCCCCAGACCCATCCTGGTTTTGCCATAAGTAAACCCGATTCTTTATCCACCGTTTCCGTTTAGCGTGTCGAAATGGTCCCACGCGGTTGAATAAATATCAAGCCCGCGCGACCTTTAGTCATATCCCATATTATTTTGCGAGCTTGGCCGTGAGCTTGCCCATTTTTACTGCTGACCACCGCTTCGTGGCCGTTCAGGCCCAAGGCGACGGCTTGTTGTTTATTGGCGTTAAATTTCAACACGTCAGCGGTCATGCGAATTCCCAGAAGTTCCAGGGCCGCAGCCTGAGCCTGCACAAAGTTGAGTTTCATGGGGCCACCCATACCCAGTTCCATGGCGCTGCTTCCGGCTTGCTTGGGCCGAGTGAGCTGCGCCATCAATCGTCGGCAGTCCAGCAAGATCAACCTGGCTCGTCTATCGGCCCGCGCCGCCGGGCGTTGGACGCGGCCGGATCCGTCCGGCGTGCCAACCATCGAGGCCTGCAAAGGATGCAATGGCTTATATACCATGCGCACCCGTCCGCGCAGAGATAAAACCCCGGTGTTGCCGTGGTAGTGCAAGCCCTGCGACCAGGCAAACGCACTTTGCCCACGGGGTTGCTCAAGCGGACTGCTGTGGGGCTTTTTCGCCGCAGCCTGCCGCTTGGCCACCGATTCGCCGCGATAGTCTTCCAGCGACATCTGGCCGGGGCCGGCAACAGTCAAACGCCGGAGCAAGGCATTGTAATGCAGAGAATTCCCCTGAACGTACAAACGGGTTTGCAGGAGACCATGGGGATTAAAACTGGCGTTCATGGCGTTTAGTTGGTGGCCGGCTACGCCAAGGGCCTGCAAGTCCACCAGATGCAGTTGGTCGGTGGCATCGGGCCGTGCCGCAGTGGGTTTGGCCAGTAGAATTGTTAATTGATGACAGGCTAGACGGCTTTGCTGGTCAGGCCGGGCGAGCAAATGGGCTTTCACATGGCCAACAAACAGGGCCTTGTGGCTGGTGCCGCGGTACCGCATGAACTTTCGCCAGAGGATCTCCACGCCCGGCTTTGGTGCTGTGCCAGCGGATTTTTTACGAAGGATGACAAACTTGCCAGGCCCATGGGCGAAAATGGATTGCGATTTTTGATGCAGGATCAGGTCCAAGCCAGAAATGAAATTGCCCTGTTGAGTAATCGTGGCCCAGAGCGGAGAATTCACCGGGGTTCCGCCGGTGAGTTCCAAGATACCGGTGCGGCGATTTCCGGACATGGTTGTGGCTGTGGCTACGATGGGGCGGCCGGTGTTGTTGATGCGAAGTTGCACGCCGGCAGTGGCGCCAAAGCGGGTAACGGTGAAGCGGGCAGGTGAAGGTGATAAAGGACCGGAGGGTTTTGGTCGGACTCGGGTTGGAGCCAGGGTAGCTGTCAGATGTGGCGTAACAATCGTGTAGGCCGCTGGTGCCTGGCGGTTATTGGCGGTGGCTGGGCTAAGTTTCAGATGGACATGGCCGATGGCCAGCAGGTTGTGCGGGACCGGAGTTTGGTGGCCGGCCGGGCGGAGGCATTGAATCAGCAATTGATGGCAGGTCATGCGGCTGGCGGGAGTGCCCTTGGCCGGGGAAGCCTGCGAAAGCACCTGCACATGGCCTATTGCCAGGAGGCGCTGCAGCGCCTGCGGGCGGTGGGCCAGACCAGGGGCGGTGAGGCAGGCGGCCAGCTCATCTGCCTGAATGGACTGCCCAACACGTTTTACCTGTGCTTGTCCACGGAGAACGACGCGGCGAACCACCAGCGTGGTGCGGCCGGGTTGTTTGGCATCCGGGGCCGAAGAAAGCTGCAAGCCAACGGACGTTTGCCAGATCGCCTGCCAACTGCGGGACAGCGTGCCGTGCGATGGATCCAGCATGGCTGTTCCCGGCCCCGTCAGCAGGACTCGGTTTGTTAAGCGATTGAAAGTGACCCCAGCACAGTGAACCGTGCCAAATTGGCTGCTATTTAAGGCAACGGTGGCGCCGGCACCGGGCAGCAGTTGAAGAATTTGCGGCTGGGTTTGATAGGTTACTTTTTGGGCCAATGCGGTAAGGGTTTTGTCGTCGGTCAGGCGCACCGGATGACCGGCCTGGCCGCGGGCTTCGAAAAAAATGTCTTTCGGCCCCAACAGATGCACCGTGGGGGGCAGTTGGGGGCGCATGATCATGGGGCCGGTCCAAGTGAGAAACAAATCGGCGCTGCGGTTCGAGTGAAGCACAGGGCTGGTGGTCGGCGGCGTGGCGATGGTGGGCCTGTTTGCAGGAGGCGGCGCGGCGACTGGTCGAGGCGACTGGGGGGCACCGCCGGAAAAATAGATGATAAAGCGTCGGGCCTGAATTTCCTGTGGGCCTACCAAGGCCTTCACATGGTCGATAAAATCCAGCCGATATACTACCGGGGCGTTGTCGATTGCGGCCGCCGGCGTGTTCGCCTTTGTGGGCAAAGTTTCCGCGGGGTGGTGCTCCTCCGGCGAGTGGCTGGTCGCGGCTAGCGGGGTGGATGCCGGTGTTTGCCCCAAAGAGGCGGTGTTGTCGATGTGGCGGAGCACCAGACGAATGCCCTTGTCTATTCGCAGGTAGGTCAATTTTTTATGAGTCAGGTCAACCTGGGCGGTCAGCCCCAGGCCGTCGAAGTCGGCCTGATCGCTGCGCAGATGAATGGGGCCGGAGCTGGTGATGATGCCCTGCTGATAGTTGAATGAAAGCGGGCGTGAAAACCTAATTTGCATTTGCCCTGGCTGTCGCTTGCGTACGCCGTGGATAAAGGATTTCACCGGTCCTATGGTGATGGTGGGATGGCCAAAAAGTTTGCCCTTCCGCGGGTAAACGTGGCTGGACATCGCCCCGCCCACCTGATCCACATACACATCGCCCATATCGCTGGCGATGATGGTGGATTGATGGTCTGCGCTGAAGAATTGCATGCTGGGTTCAGTGAGCAGGTAGCGCCCGTCGCCTTTGGGAAGAGCCTGGCGCGCGCGGAGGACATATTCCAACACGCCCTTGGAACTGCGCACCTCGACCACCAGATGGGCCATGCCCTTGGTGGTAAATACGGGAATAGGATGCACCGGTCGATGGGTGATTCGCCAGCCGCCGGTTCCAGAAAAGATGCCCGTGACCCACGCGAAAATAAACGCCACCACGATCAGCGTGGCCAAGTAGAGAAGGATTTTCTTTTTCATACTTCAGCACGTCTTGAACATCGGGTGCCGCCGGCCCCCCCCGGAGAGCCAGCCCATTTTTAACTGGTGTACCTGGCGATCACCTGATCCCAGATATTCATCTGTTTGCAGAGCCATTCGATAGCGTCGCGTACCGCTCCAAATCCACCGGGGACAGCGGTCACGTATTGGGCGGCGGCCCGCACTTCCGGCACGGCGTCGGCTACGGCAATGGGGCAGCCGCAGCGTCGCATCACCGGCAGGTCGGGAAGATCATCGCCGACATAAGCGGCCTGCGCGTCTTGCAGACCCAACTGTTGCAGTAAATCTCCGTACACTTCCAGCTTGTCGGTGACATTTTGGTAGACTTGGGTAATTCCCAACTCTTCGGCGCGGTGTTGCACCACCTGGCTTTCCTTGCCGGTGATAATGGCTACCTGCCGGTTAGAGCGTCGCCACATCACCAGTCCAGCGCCATCGCGAACATGGAATCGTTTAAGTTGTTGTCCGCTGTCATCGCGGATGATTCCACCATCGGTGAGTACCCCGTCCACATCCAGAATCAGCAACTGAATATCCATCAACAACTCCAAACTTTCAATCCTTCATGGTTCCCGTCGCGGATTTCGCAGCCTTTACCGCGAAGCGATCCTGGCTATTCCAAAACCCGCAGGGCCACCAGATCCTGTACGTCAATAAGGCCCACCGGGCGGTTGGACTCATCCACCACCGGTAATTCGTCAATGCGGTGGCGGTTCAACAGAGCCAAGGCTTCGCTGGCCAGCGCCTGACGGCCAATGGACTTTGGCTTCGCGGTCATCACCTTGGTCATCGGCATTTCCAACAGGTTGGCATACTGTCCGAGCTTGCGGCGAAGATCCCCATCGGTGAAGATTCCGGCCAACACGCCCTTTTCGTCCACCAGAATAACCGCTCCTGCCCTTCTACCCAAGGTTTTATCCTGGGCCAGCACTTGCCGAACCGTCGATTTCATGGATGCGACCGAGATATTCTTGCCCACCACAAAGCTCATAGCATCGCAGACGCGGAGCAATTTTCGCCCCAGTGAGCCGGCGGGATGAAAGGCCGCAAAATCTTCCGCGGAGAAATGCCGGAGGCTCATCACGCCGAGCACCAAGGCATCGGCTACAGCGCTGATGCACGTTACACTGGTGGTGGGAGCAAGGCGCAGCGGACAGGCTTCTTCCAGAGCACCCAAACCGATACAGATATCCGCCAGACGCCCCAGCGAGCTCGATCCCTGGCTGGTGATGGCGATGGTGGGCACACGCATACGTTTCAGGTGATCCAGCAAACGAATTAATTCATCGGTTTCTCCGCCATAGGAAAGCAGCAGAACCAAATCCTGCCGACGTACCCGGCCCAGATCCCCATGCAGGGCTTCCACGGGATGTAGAAAATGCGAGGGCGTGCCGGTGCTGGCAAAGCTGGCACTGATGCGCTGGCCCACCAGCCCCGATTTTCCGACCCCACTGACTACCAGGATTCCGGCGGAATCCGGCCCAATGTGGCCATGAATAAGATGGATGGCCCGCACGAGGGCTTGGTCCATGCGTGCGGCGATGGCCAGAAGGCTTTGGGCCTCGGATTTTATAATTTGGCGGGCATCCTCCAGCAGGCGGACATTGGACTGGTGGGTTATTTTTTTTGCCTTTCGCATTGGGCTAACGATATACGATTCAATGAGGCCTTGCCAGTGTCCTGAATTTCACCCGATCACCGATCTCCCTGCCTGCATCGGTGAAGGGCAAAGTGCGTGGGTGGACTGGGGTGACCCCGGAGGAGGGTAGGAGTAACGACGCGGATCAGGACTTGGAATTTCTTTTGTCGTGGCGGGCCTTAGCTTCAGCCTTCCAGCCGAAAAATGTCATGCCGGCGCCAAATACAAGCAGCACCGCGCCCCAGTCCAGATTGATGTTAATTTTTTGAGTGATATGTGGAATGTCGTGCGTGGACACCGCTCCGTAGCCGACCAGGATAATTCCTACCAGCAAAAAAAATATACCGATTGGCAGGCGTAAATCCATCATGATATTCTCCAGTGCGGCAGTGGCCGCGGTTGAGGTGTCACCATCTTACCAAAACCAAAGATTGATCAGCAATGTTAAAACCAGAGCCAAGACCCCCAGTACAACGGGCTTTTTCCACCAGGGTAGCTGGTGGTCCTGTTCCGGCTTGGGGGTAAGCTGATAAACCAGGCCCACCATTTCTTCATTGGTTTTCTTCTTGGTGAACAAACTCACCACAATGGTGGCACCGGCGCCGGCGCAAAACGCCCACACCGCCCCCCAGAATGCACCGGTAGTGTTATTGTTATAGTGATGCCATAGCGGCAGGCCCGGGTACGATCTAAATATCCATAGCGTTACCGAGGTACCGGTGCCCACCAGCAATCCCCAAAGTCCACCGGCCGGTGTGGTGAAGCTGGCAAACATGCCCAATAGAAAAACAGCGATGAGGGGCGCGTTGACCACCCCGAAAATCGTCTGCGTGTAGCCCATGATACCCGATTGACCGCGCACTACGTACGCAAATGCCACGCTGATCACCACACCGACCACGGTTAAAATTCTACCCACCCACAGGTAATGCCGGTCCGGAGCCTGGGGACGGATGAACACCGCATAAAGGTCATAAGTGACTACGGTGTTGAAGGCTGTAACATTGCCGGCCATCCCGGACATAAACGATGCCATCAGGGCGGTCAGCCCAAGACCTAAGAGGCCAGCGGGATAATACCGGGCCAGCATCAGCGGCATAACATTATTAAACGATTCCGTTGCCGGGATCAGATGGCCATGTACGGTGGTATTGCCGGGGAAAAGATGCGGTAACAGAGGCAGGGCCAGCACGCCTGGAAGAATGACAATAAAAGGAAAAATCATTTTAGGGAATGCCGCCAACAGCGGAGTCCGTTGAGCGTCATTCATATCTTTGGCGGCCAACGCCCGCTGCACCACCAGGAAGTTGGTGCACCAGTAAGAAAAGGATAAAACAAAACCCAGCCCCAGCACAATTCCGGGCCAGGTGATATGCATCGGATTGTTCTGGGTGAGTGTGTTGTGAAAGGTGTGCAGCCATTGACCCGCGGCCAATTGGTGCACGGCTTTTCCCGGTTGTGAGGCGGCGGCCGCAACCTGGTCCGGGGTTAAAAATGGCAACTGATGGGTGGATATCCACTTTTTGAAGTGCGACCAGCCATGGTTGGCGACCAGGGCTATGATACTCAATGGGGCGATTCCCAGCACAATCAAGAAAAACTGCAGCACTTCATTGTAGATGCTCGCCGTCAGACCGCCGAGGAAGGTATAAACCAAGACTACGGCCGCCGATACCCATACGCTGGGGCCGAAGTGCCAGCCCAGAAAGTCTTGCATGACCACTGCCAGAGCGTACATACTGATGCCGGAAATAGCTGGCGTGAAGAGGGTAAAGGTGATTGCGTTGATAAAACGGGCACCTTCGTTGTATCGTTTTTTAAGAAACTCGGGCACGCTGCGCACCTTGCTGCCGTAGAAGAAGGGCATCATGGCGATACCCATGAAAACCATGGCGGGAATAGCCCCAATCCAATAATAATTGGCGGTCATCATGCCGTATTCATAGCCTTGCTGGGACATGCCCATGACTTCCAACGCTCCCAGATTGGCGGAAATAAATGCCAAGCCGGTAATCCATGCCGGGATGCGCCGACCCGAAAGAAAAAAGTCCTCGCTGGTCTGGTGGCCCCGTCCGGTAATGACTCCGATGGCAATGACAAACACGAAATAAACACCCATGATGACGTAATCGATGGGGTGGGCCTTCAACACCGGCCCGCCCAAGGTGGCGGCCAAATGTGGTATTGCGGTTGCAAGGTGCCCGCTGGACAAGGCATGAATCATACTGAGGTTCCTCTTTATATAGCCGCAAAATGCCGACCGCCACTGCATCCCGTGGTCAATTTTTCAGGCTCGAATGCCCATTGGCAAGAACGCCATGAACCACGAGGGTGGTGTAAAGTTGGGTGGATGATAACCAAAGCCGGAGAAGATTCAAGTGAAATTTAGCAGTGCGCCTCCAAACCGGGCGGGTTGTTTCCACCGCCGTGGCCACGTTGCTGCTTATCCGGCGTTTTTGGCTGCCTGGCTGGTCGTGGTGCAATTTAGCGCACGCCACGGCCGCCAATGGACAGGTGCTCGGCGGGGATGGCGGCGTCGCTTTAATAAATCCAGACCGGCCTGCGGGCGGAAAACGGTCCGCGGGCCGGCACTGCTGCTTTCGCCAAGCGGGTAAATTGACTCTTCGGGGTGTCCACCAGCATATCTACCGGTAAATAAACCGGCTGCGGATGGCGGCGGCGTGTTTTGCCGCTAGAATACCTCCGCGGTCCATGGAAGCTCCAGCGACCGGTAACAAAGGATGGTAAAATACGGCGATGGACACCAACGATAAAGTTATTTATTTGGACAATGCGGCTACCAGTTGGCCCAAACCACCAGTGGTCAGCCAGGCGATGAGCGAATTTCTGGCCAAAGATGCCGCCAATCCGGGGCGGGCAGGTCATCGCATGGCCGTGGCTGCGGAAAAGATGCTCGATCAGGCGCGTGGGCAGCTTACGGAGTTCATCGGTGGAACCGATTCCCATCGCCTGATTTTCACGATGAATTGCACCGATGCCCTGAATATCGCGTTCAAGGGTTTTCTGCGTGCCGGGGATCATGTCATTACCACGACGCTGGAGCACAACAGCGTCAGTCGTCCGTTGCAGGCCATGGCCGATGGGGGTTTTATTTCGCTGACGCGTGTGGAATTTTCGCCGCGGACGGGAGTGATTGACCCGGCGGATGTCCAGCGGGCCATTGGCCCTAAAACCCGGCTGATTGCCCTAAGCCATGCCGGCAATGTGCTCGGAACGGTGCAGCCGGCCACGGAAGTGGGGCGTATTGCGCAAGAGCACGGCGTAAAATTTTTGCTGGATATGGCTCAGACCATGGGTGTTATTCCCATTGACGTGGTGCGGCAACATGTTGATATGCTGGCTTTCCCGGGTCATAAATCGCTTTTAGGGCCAACCGGAACCGGGGGGCTTTACGTGCATACCAGCGTGTCCGTGGCGGATCTGGCGGCATTCCGCGAAGGGGGCACCGGCGGGGATTCATCAAGTCCTTTGCAGCCCCGCATTTTTCCCTATTTCCTGGAAGGCGGCACCCCCAACACGGTGGGAGTGGCCGGTCTGGCGGCGGCGGCGCGATACGTGCAGGGCTTCGGGCCGGAAAAAATTCTCGCCCATGAACGTCAACTGGTGCAGCGGTTCGTGGACGCCGCGGGTGATATTGACGGCGTCATCATCTATGGTCCTACGGGTGCCAACGCTGCGGCCAATCGCGTGGGCACCATCAGCTTCAACGTGGATGGCCATAGTCCGCATGAAATCGGAGGTATTTTGGATGAGGCCTTTTCCATGGCAGTACGTCCCGGCCTGCACTGCTCGCCTTACGCCCATAAACAAATTGGTTCCTTCCCGGAAGGCACGGTGCGTTTAAGCCCGGGCCATTTTAATACGTCCGATGATATCGACGCACTGGTCGCAGCGTTACGGGAAATCACGGCATAAAGAAATAATGGATATTTCCGGCCTTGGGCCGTTTGGAGTCACCATGGTTGTTGAGTCGGATCCACAATACAAAGTGCTTATTGGCATGGAAATTCATGTCCAGTTGGCGACTAAATCCAAGATGTTCACGTCCGCAGCCAACGGCTTCGGCGGGGCACCCAACACGCAGGTGGACCCTGTGGTGCTGGGTTTGCCGGGCGTGTTGCCGGTCATCAACCGTCGAGCCGTAGAGATGGCGATGATGGTGGGATTGGCGTTGAACTGTGCCGTGGCGAAGCAGACCAAATGGGACCGCAAAAGCTATTACTACCCGGATTTGCCTAAAAATTACCAGATCAGCCAATACGATATGCCTTTATGCGGTGCGGGCCTGGTGGAAATTTCTCTGCCGGACGGCAGCGCGAAAACCATTCGGATTCGCCGCGCCCATTTGGAAGAAGATGCCGGTAAACTTCTGCATGAGGGTGCGCCGGGATTTTCGCAGGTGGATTTAAACCGTGCCGGCACGCCGCTGCTGGAAATTGTCACCGAGCCGGATCTGCAAAGCCCTGAGGAGGCGCGAATTTTCGGGGAAGAATTACGGCGCATCTGCCGTTATTTAGGTGTATCTCAAGGTATTATGCAGCAGGGGCATATACGTTTTGAGCCGAATATTAATTTGCATATTTTTCATCAGGGCAAGGTTTTCAAAACGGCCATAACCGAGATAAAAAACCTCAACAGTTTTCGGGCGGTGGAACGAGCCTGCGCTTATGAAATCCAGCGACAATATTCCCAGTGGCTGGCCGATCCGGCCGCGATGCCGGATCAGGGCAAATCCACCCGCGGATGGGATGATGATAAGGGTGTGACGGTACTGCAGCGGGAAAAAGAGGAGGCCTCGGACTACCGCTATTTTCCGGATCCGGATCTGGTTCCGCTGGCCGTTTCATCGGAGTGGTTATCGCGCGTGTGGGAAGAGGTGGTGGAACTGCCCAGGCAGCGCCGCCAACGTTATGAGCAGCATTATGCCATGAGTGCCAAAGACGCTCTGGCCATTACCGAAGAACGCGCTGTGGCTGATTTATTCGATGCCGCGATTCAACTTGGTGCGCCCCCTCGGCGGCTCACCAACTTGTTGCTCGGTCCCGCCGCCAAAACAGCCAACGAACAAGCCGCCGCCCAGGCCAAGACCGTGTTGATCAGCGATTTGCCGGTGCAGGCCGGCCAATATGCCCAGCTCGCTGCCATGATTGAAGATGGCCGGGTGAGCGCCACCGCGGCGGCCACCATTTTTGAGGAGTTGGTCAAAGATTCCAGTCTGGAGCCGATAGTTGTTGCCGCCAAGCAAGGCCTGCTGCAAGTACGCGACGAAAATCAGACGGCCCGGTGGGTGGAGCAGGCCTTGGCCGCTTACCCGCAGGCGGTGGATGATTATCGCAACAATCCCAAGAAAAAGCAGGCTTCACTGGGCTTTCTCCGGGGGGCGGTCATGAAAGCCAGTAATGGCAAGGCGGACCCGAAAATTGTTGGTCGTCTTTTGGAAGAGAAGCTCAATTCCTGAATAGGTTGCGGAACCCAGGGCAGGCTTTGGGCGTCTGATGGAATGTAACGCCGCCGGCAGGTTCCCGCTGCGTGCTTTACAGAGTCGGCGGAGGGTAGTATGCCTTGGAAGGCTAGACGTGGAAAGGGGCGCTCCATGAGCGCGGCAAAAAGTGCGGCATTGGGAATCCATTGGCTGGTGATCTTGCCGACGGCTTTCGTGTTGGCCGCGGCTGGGGCCTTGCGGGCGAAGATGGATCTTCCGTCGGATCTTAAAACTTATAATCCGCCGGGTTTTTATGTGCTTCATTCGGATGTTCCCCGGCCCATGCTGCAGCAGATCTGGCTGCGCATGAATTTTGCCGCCGGTGCCTATCAACGCCGCCTGCACGCTATTTTTGGCGGGGCGGTTACGGCCAAGCAGCCGTTTTATATCTTCAAAAGCTATCCGGAGTATTACGCCGCCGGCGGATGGCCGGGAAGTGCCGGCGAGTTCCGCGTAGGCTACAGCGGGCAGCGATTGATGGCCATGGCCGGGCAAAAGATTACCCATCAGGTGTGGCATATTATTCAGCACGAAGGTTTTCACCAGTTTACTTTTGCGTTTCTAGGCCGGATGTTGCCGCCATGGGCCAACGAGGGCACCGCCGAATATTTCGGAGAGGGCTTGTTCACGGGCAACAGTTTTGTTACCGGTTGGATTCCACCATATCGGGAAAAACTTATCCAATGGGAAATTCGCCATCACAAATTTCTCTCCATTCATAAAATGCGGCTTATGCCCTACAGTCAATGGAATGACGTGCTCATGGGCACCAATTATGATGAAGCCTGGTCCATGATTTATTTTCTGGCGTGGGCCAACCACCACAAATACGCTGGTCCATTTACCCGTTATCTCCGGATGTTCCAACAGGGCGTTTCTTCTTCGCTCGCCTGGGCCCGCGTATTTGGGACCAATGATGCCGATTTTGAAAAATTGTGGAAAAGGTACTGGCTTTCTTTGCCGCCCAATGCCACGGCGGAACTTTATGCGCGCGTGCAAACGCAAACCCTCACCAATTATCTGGCACGAGCCTGGTCATTAAACCAGAAATTCAAAACCGCCGCGGATTTTCTGCATGCCGCCGCGGATGGCACGTTAAAACAATATGTATTACCCAACCGTTACTGGCTGCCACCGAGTCTGCTGGCTCGTGCCCTGGCGCAAGTCCCGCAGGTGGGCACCTGGACTCTTACTCCAACCCGTGTGCCGCGACTGATTTGTACCATGTCCACAGGAACCAAAATTATCGGGATTTTCCACGCTTCGCGGCAGTGGGTGGGCAGGGTGCATGTGCGGGTGGTGCGAGCGGCGCATCATTATTCGGGCCACGGAGATTCGCAAATGAACGCCGCTATTAAAGCCCTTAATGCCAATGCTTACCTGGACACGGTGGCTCAATAAAGGGTGTGTGGGTGTGATGACGGTTGCGAGGATACTTGCATGGCCAAACAAAAAGTGCTATGATTTTTTTATGGTAAGCGAAAGGTTCGGATAACGCCGGGCCTTTTGGAGCGATCTTGCTCTCTCTCTCCCTCCCCAGGCTGGTGTTCCTTCGGGCCACCAGCCTGGTTTTTTTGGTGGTCATGATTGCGGCAAGGGCGTGGCCTTCGTTATGCTGTGAAGGTTATTCGTTGGTGTTGCGCCGGGCCTGAATCCACCGTTCTAATTCCGCGCCACTGCGTGTATTGAGGATGTTGGCTTTTCTGGCCCAACCGCGGCGCGCGGTTAAAACGCCATAATCCATTTGTGTAAAATCTTCCAGGCTATGCGCATCGGTGTTGATACACAGGGGTACTCCGGCCTCCACCGCCAGCCGCACATGGGTGTCGCGTAAATCCAGTCGCCAATCATTGGCGTTGATTTCCAACGCCACGCCGCTGCGCAATGCGGCCATGACGACCCGCGGCATATCGGGTTCCAGACCGCGGCGCTTCGCCACCAGGCGTCCCGTCGGGTGGCCCAGCACATGCACCAGAGGATGGGCGGCGGCCCGCACCAGCCGCGCGGTGGCCGCATCTGTTTCCTGGGTCAGGGCGGCATGTGGTGAGGCCACCACCCAGTCCAATTTTTGCAGCAGATCGTCTTCATAATCGAGTGTGCCATCGGCGAGAATGTCCACCTCCGCACCGGCCAATACGTGGATGCCTTGCACGTTCCGGGCCACGGCATGGACGGCGGCAATGTGTTCCAGCAGGCGCTGGGGGTTTAGTCCATTGGCCTGAATTTGCGATTTGCTGTGATCGGTGATGGCGATGTACTCATATCCGAGGCGCTTGGCCGCGGCCACCATCTCGGCGATGGTGCGTGTGCCATCGCTGGCCACGGTATGCGTGTGCAGATCGCCACGGATATCGCCTACCTGCAAAGTTTGCCAGGTGGATGGGGCATCGGCGAGAAAAGGAAAAGCGGCTTTGAGTTCCGCTGTGGCGTGGTCCCGCATCAACCGGGCCAATTCCACTTCGCTACGGTCTTCGCGCATTTCAGGGGGAATCCAGGCCAGTCCCAATGCTTCATAGATGCCCTCTTCCGTTTCGCCGGCGATGGCTTTTTCCCCGGCGAACAGGCCCCATTCGTTTAATTTGAGATTTTTAGACGCGGCCAGTTCCCGCAGACGCACATTGTGTTCCTTGCTGCCGGTGAAGTATTGCATGGCCGCCCCCCAACTTGGCGTGGGTACCACACGGATATCCACTTGCAGGCCGCGATCCGTGCGGAAGCTGATCTTTTTTTCACCGACCGCCAGCATGGCCGCCACTTGCCGGTGCCGGGCAAGCGAGGCCTGAATTTGCTGGTGGACAGCCGCATCGGAACATACCAGAATGTCGATGTCTCCGATGGTTTCGCGGCCGCGACGCAAGCTGCCGCAGAAAGCGGTCTGCCGGACGGCGGGGATGGTCTGGAGCAACTGGCAAAATTCGCGGGCGATGGGGAGGGCTTCGCCGAGTCGCTGACGACTGGCTTGGGCGGCGGAAAAAGCCAGGTTCTCTTTTATTTTAGCCAGTTTTTTTGTTCCCATGCCGGGCAGGTTCAGGAGCGATCCATCGTCGAGCCGACGGCGCAGTTCTTCGATGGTGGTAATGCCCGCTTCACGCCAGAACAACGCGGCGGATTTCACGCCCACACCGGAGATGTTCATCATGGCCAGCACGC
This sequence comes from Planctomycetota bacterium, assembly GCA_021800165.1. Classification (GTDB taxonomy): domain Bacteria; phylum Planctomycetota; class Phycisphaerae; order WQYP01; family WQYP01; genus JABEVA01. The sequence goes on from JAJYZF010000007.1 coordinate 55,489, forward strand.
CGGGTGGAACTTGCCCGACCAATTCCTGAAATTCGCTGATGTGGCCGGTACGTAGATATTCACGGATCTTTTCCGCGGAATGTTTGCCTATGCCCGGCATATTGTCCAGTTCGCCGCTGCCGGCTAATTCCTCCACACTGCGCGGGCAGTCGTGGAGCAGGCGGGCCACCTTTCTTGTGGCCAGCACCCGAAACGAATTAGCGCCCAAAATGGCCATTACGTCGGCGGTTTGTTCAAAAAGCTGGGAAATGTCGGTATTGGTACTCATGATGTGGGAAGCTCCCATCGACTGGCCGACGGTTGGGGCGGCAGAACCAGGGCCAGAGCCAGGCGGAGATCTTCTGGGGTGGTGAGTTTGATATTCACCGGTGACCCGGGCGTGGCAGCCACCGGTAAACCCGCGCGCTCAAAAACCGTGGCATCGTCAGTAATGTCTTGTAACTCTCCGGCGTTTAGCAATCGTTCGTAGGCCGTCAGCAGGGTTTGGCGCGCGAAGCATTGAGGAGTTTGCGCTTGGAAAATTCCGGTGCGGCTGACGGTGCCGACAATGTGCCGGCGATCATCGACCCGCTTAAGCGTGGCCGGCTCGGCCACGACCGGTACGCCCGCGCCCACCGAGCGGGCAGCGGCAAAGGCCGCATCGATAACCGCTGCGGGAGTCAGGGGGCGGGCGGCATCGTGAATGGCTACGTATTGCGATTTTATCGACGCCGCCCGTAGGCCGTGCAGTACGCTTTCCCAGCGGGCCGTGCCACCGGCGACCAGATGCAGCGGTCTACCATCCACAACGTCCGCCAACACCGCCCTATAGAGAGCAAACCGTTCGGGCGCGGTTACCACCAGCAGTTCCCTTACATCCGTCCGCTTGGCAAACAGGGCCACCGCCCGCTGGAGAACCGTGGCTCCGCCAATGTCCGTAAGGAGTTTATCGCTACGGCCAAACCGGCTGCCAGTACCGGCTGCGGGAAATATCACACTAAAACCATCTTCTATCATGCCCTTATAGTATGCCCGAAGGCGGTCGGGGGAACAATCTAAAGGCAAAGCCTGTCCTTGGTTGGCCAAAGTTCACCGGCAGCAAGCGCCGGTCGATGATTGTCGACGTGTGACCAGGACTGCAGCTATTAAGATCAGTGGGGGTGGCAGATCGATGCATGAACAGCACGGCCGCTTATCCGGTACCGTGTCCGCGGCGTTGGCACCAAGCCGAGTTTTGGCCTGCGGCGCGTGGCACCATTGGCAGTGCTTATGAGAAAACCTTGTGTTCGTTTCCACCATGACGCCATTTGGCTGGAAATTTCGCGGGTCAACTGCTAGGCTGTCTATTCGTGAGCCTGTGGGGAACATCAGTAATGCGAATCATGGTTTACAACATACTCGAAGGAGGCCTTGGCCGAATCGATCCAATCTGCGAGGTCATTCGCCATGCCGATCCAGACGTTATTATTCTGCCGGAAACCTGGGTGGCGGATGAATTTCAAAAGCTCGCTGATCGCTTGAAAATGGAACTGTTTCAAGCCGAATCCCCGCGCAACGCCCATGGCCACATCGGGCTGCTGACCCGGCTGCCGCTGTTGCAAGCCGTTAATTTCGGGCCGCTCGATAATCACCTGACCCGGGCTGCCTTTCAGGCGGTGGTACAAGATAAGCGTGGTCCGATGGGCATTATCGGGGTGCATCTGCATGCCAAAGAATCTTCTCAGGATGAACAAATTCGGTTGCGCGAGTTAGATGCCGTGCTGGCGATGGCGGTGCCGTTCAAAGCCGTACCGCACATTATCGCCGGCGACTTTAACGCTCAGCATCCCGAGCAAATCATCGACTTGGCAAAGGCCCCGGATTTTGTAAAGCGGCGGTTGGGGATAGCGGACCACGACACTTTCGGCGCGCCATTGCCGCGCGACGCCATCGCTAAAATGCTTGCGGCAGGATACACGGATGCCCATGCCGTCGGCCGCCAGCCAGCAGCTTTTGAACCTACGTTTACCACCGCGCAGCCGGTGTTTCGGCTGGACTACATCTTTGTATCGCCGCACCTGCAACCAACGCTTGGCGGTTGCAGCACGGTGCGCCACCCCATGACCAGATTCGCCAGCGATCATTTTCCCATCATGGCACAAGTAAATCTGCCTGCCGACACATGAGGACGCAGTGGTAAGTTCTTCGTGCATAAGCGGGACCGGCGCTGGGCACTGGAGTTGGCCTGGCGTCACCTTCTCCCCATGGTAGCTGTGATAGAGCACTAAGGCGGTAAAACCCGCCGCAATTCATCGGTGCATAAGACCTGGTCGCCGCGAGGCGTTTGAATGACCGCCTGGCCGCGGCCGTCTACACCGATAAAACGACCTTCTACCATAGAGGCACCGGTGTGCGGTCCGCAGCGCACCGGCTGGCCCAACCATGCCAAACGAGGGCGGATTTGCGGGAGTAAGACCTCCGCAAAATCGCCGCGATCCACGATGGGCAAATGGTGCTCCAAGGTTTCCAGCAGTCGATTCTGCAGCGTTTGTAGGTCAATTGGATGCTGGATCTCGTGCTGCAATGTGGTGGCGGGTTGACGCAACGGTTGGCCTAACAATTCCGGAGCAAAATTGGCGTTGATTCCCACCCCCAGAATCACGGCGGGAGTGGGCCAATGCGGGTGGGCATGACAAAGAATTCCTGCAACTTTTTTTTCACCAATCAACAAGTCATTGGGCCATTTAATCAAGGGGACCAAGTCTGCGCAGTCCTGTATAGCCTGCGCCGCGGAGAGACCTACCGCCAGCGGCAGTGGCTCATAGTTATCCGGCTGGCCGCGCATGGGCCAGGCAATGCTTAGCCACAATCCTCCACGTGGGCTTTGCCAGTTGCGGCCGGTGCGGCCCTGGCCGGCAGTCTGAACCTCGGCGACCACGGCCATGGCTTTGGCGACTGGATTGGGCGCGGGGTAATCGGCCAGCCAGCGCCGCTGCGCTTCACTATTGGTTGAATCAATGCTGGACAAGGCCACCAGATACATCTGTTCTCCATGGGGGTGTTACGGGATATAGCACCAGCATGCGGCTTATTCCACGGCCAGGCGATAACCCACTCCCGGTTCGGTCAGCAGGTAACGGGGCTGGGCCGGCTGGGCCTCGAGCTTTTGCCGTAGTTGGTTTATATACACGCGCAAATAATGCGTTTCCTCGGTGGCCTGTGGCCCCCAGACTTCTTTGAGCAATTGCCGGTGTGTCAACACCTTGCCGGCGTGCTCCACCAAAATGGCCAGCAGTCGGTATTCGTTGGGAGTCAGGTGCAGGGGTCTCTGGTTGATGGAAACGCTGCGCGTTGCCCGGTCCACGCGCAGAGCACCGACGACAAAAACCGGTTCCCCGGTGTCGCTTTGCGAAGCGCGGCGGCGCAGCGCCGCCCGCAAGCGTGCCGTCAATTCACCGATGCCGAAAGGCTTGGTAAGATAATCGTCCGCGCCGGCATCCAAGGCGATGATTTTGTCCTGCTCTTTACCGCGGGCGGAAATCACAATAATCGGCAGGATGGACCAGGATCGAATCTGACGCACCAGGTCGACGCCATCCATATCCGGTAGACCCAGATCTAGAATAATAACATCCGGCGATTGCGCCGTAGCCGCCAGCAGGCCGTCGCCGGCGGTTTCCGCTTCGATATAGCGATAACTTTGGGCTTGCAGGCTGATGCGCAAAAAATGACGGATCGGGGGATCATCTTCAATAACTAAAACCAGGGGGGTGGGCTCAGCCATGGGTGCAATCTCACGCTAATTTAGCGGTGCAGTCAAGCGTACCGATGAGGCGTTTGGTGGGGGGGCTGATGGGGCTTGACGGGCTAAGGTGTTGGCCACGATGGTTGAAACAATGGCGCGGCAATTTTACGACAAAACCGGACGGTGCCATTTGGCTCGCGAGCAGCACCATGACCAAGCGATGTTATACCTCTGCGATTATAATGGCCCCCGATGAGTGCATGGCCAATTGATCGACAGGGCATCGGAGTGGGCGATGCAGCTTATGCGCAAGTTGCGGTGGATCAGGCGTTGGATGCGGTGCTGACATATCGTGTTCCGCACGAATTGGCATCCGTGGCCGTGGCCGGGGCGCGGGTGACGGTGCCGCTGGGGCGTGGCAACAAGCCGGTGTCCGGCGTCTTGCTGGAGGTAGGCGAGAGACGCGAGTTGCATGGGGCGACGGAGGCATCCGCCCAGACGGTCGCTGCCGGTGAGTCGGACGAAAGCGGCGGTTTGCTTTGGCCAGCGCCCAGGCAGGAAGCATCTCAAAAGCAGCGGATAAAAGATATTCTTCGGGTGCATACGGACGTTGCGGTGGTACCCCAAGATTTATTGGAACTGGCGCGGTGGATGGCCCGTTATTATTGTGCACCCTTGGGACTGGTGTTAAGTGCCATTGTGCCGGCGGGCGTGAAGACCAACGCACGTCTGCCGAAACAGCGGCTGGTAACGGTCGGGCTCCGGCCGCTGGAGGCCCAGGCCCGGGGGTTGCCCGGAACAGGACGGGTTTTGCGGCGTGATCGGGAATTGCTTGAGCGGCTGATTCCCTGGCTGGCGCAGCAACCACAAACGGAACAGGCGGTGCTTGAATTTACCGGCATTTCCCCTGCCACGCTCAAACGGTTGGTCAAGCGGGGTTGGCTGCGGATACAACAGCAAATGTTGCTGCCGGATGGCGCAACGACGACCGATACCCCAGGACCGCAGATCCCTGGGCCGGAAAATGCCGCTGCGCCGGCCGATCGCCAAGAACGTCTACGTTTAAGCGCAGAGCAACAAGGGGTACTTGCCAACATACAGCCCCTGCTGGATCAGCCGACGTTTGCTGTGCGGCTGATTCAAGGCGTGACCGGTTCGGGTAAGACGGAGGTGTATTTGCGGGCGGCGGAGCAGGTGGTAAGAGCGGGGCGGCGGGTGATTGTGCTGGTGCCGGAAATTGTGCTTACGCCGCAGACGGTGCAACGGTTTACCCAGCGTTTTGAGCGTGTAGCGATTATGCACAGCGGATTGAGCGATTCGCAGCGACACCAACACTGGCGGGCGATAGCCGACGGCTGGGCTCAGGTGATTGTCGGGGTGCGTTCGGCGATATTTGCGCCGGCTGCCAATCTGGGATTAATTGTGGTGGATGAAGAACACGACGCATCGTACAAGCAGGACAGCACGCCGCGCTACCATGGACGGGACGTAGCGGTGCGGCGCGGCCAGATGCTCAACATTCCGGTGCTTCTGGGTTCGGCAACGCCATCGCTGGAAAGCTGGCACAACAGCCAGACCAACCCGCATTATTTCCTGCTGAAGTTAACCAGCCGTCCATTGGGCACGGCGATGCCGCGGGTTTTGCGTGTGGATATGAAGGCGGAACAGCGCCAGCGATCGGGGCTGCACATCCTTTCCATGGCGCTGGAGCACCGGATGAAGGAGGTTCTGGGCCATAAGGGCCAGGTGATACTGCTGTTAAATCGGCGGGGTTATGCCCACTACGTAGCTTGTGCCCGGTGCGATTGGGTATTGCTGTGCGATAATTGTGATGCCACGATGGTGGTACATCGGCTGGATGGGGGTGGGCCGGCGACTGGTGCCGATTCCAGCGTGGTAAGGTGCCATTATTGTCTGACCAGTCGATTGCTGCCGAAAAAGTGTCCGCTGTGTCACGCCAAGGTGGTTTCGCTGGGCCAAGGCACGCAGCGTGCGGAAGATGAGGTGAAACGCAAATTTCCCCAGGCGCGGGTGTTGCGCATGGACAGCGATACCATGCGGCAGGGGCGCGACTACCAACGCGTGCTGGCGGAATTTGGCGCTGGAGAAGTTGATGTACTCCTGGGAACACAGATGATCGCTAAAGGATTGGATTTTCCCAATGTGCGGCTGGTGGGGGTGCTCAATGCGGACCTGGCCATGAGCACGCCGGATTTCAGGGCCTCGGAACGCACTTTTGATTTGATCTGCCAGGTGGCGGGGCGCAGCGGCCGGGCCCACCAGCAGGGTACCGTGGTGGTGCAGAGTTTTGGACCCGACGAACCGGCCATTGCGTATGCCTCCCAGCATGATTATGCGGGGTTTATCAGCAAGGAATTGCCGCATCGGCAGGCTCTGGGCTATCCGCCCTATGGTCGAATTGTTCGGTTGGTGGCCAGCGACAAAAATCATGATCTGGCCCGGAATCAGGCATTAGTGATGGCCCAATGGATTGCCGCGGTGATACCGCGGCTGAAACTCGAAGGGGCGGTGCGTGTGGTCGGGCCGCAACTGGCCCCGCTGGCGCGCTTGGTGGAAGAGTTCCGTTGGGAAATTCTTTTGTTTTCCCCACGGGCGGTCAATTTGCAGCGGATATTGGAGGCCCTGCGAGAGCAAAAAGTTTTCGCGGCCCTGAAGACAGCCTTGCTCATTGACGTGGATCCATTGCAGATGCAATGATAGCGGCCCCCGGCACGGGCCGGAAGTTGCGGTATAATACGCCCATGCGGCGGCCAACGTCGCGGCGCACGGAACTGAATTATGACCGGCCAGGGCCGACGTTAAGCGGCGCAGTTCGATGAGGAATTACCATGAGCAAAATCCTGCTGGCAATTTCCGAGCAATGGGTGGTGGACCAGCGCATTGATGCGATTGGTCGATGGGCGCAAAAGCTGGATGCCCCGATTCTGGTGGTCCATGTGGAAAGCGGCTCGGGAGAGCAGCCGCGTCAGGGAACACCCGGTGAAAAAACGTTGCGGGACATCACCCAGAGGCTTAAGGAGATTTCGCCGCAGGTAGAGCTTCTGCTGCTTTTCGCCAACGATGTGGTGGATGGTTTACTTAAAACGGCGGAAGAACATCAGGTGACGATGATTATACTGGGGCTTTCGCGGCAGGGGGTGTTGGAACGGCTGATTGAGGGCAATGTGCAGCGGGCCATATTGAATGCCAGTCGCTGGCCCGTGCTCGCGTTGCCGGCGGACTGGAGTGGGAATTTATAAGGCCGCGAAAGTTGCGGCCATGGGGCTGGAGATCCGGGCGGAAGAATGGGCGACGCGGCGGTGCCAGCACAAGAGGCTTCGGGCGCAGGCCGAACTATCGTGCCGGCCGAACGGCTTGATCGGCGGCGGGAGCGGTAGCGGCGGGGCGGGTGGTCGCCGGCTGGGTGGTGTGCTGCGGCGGCAATTCAATCACGTTGACGGGGGTGGGCTGAGAGGTAATCACGGATGGCCGCACGGGGCGTGCCGCGGGGTGATGCGGAAGCAAAGCGCCGACCACTGTATCCACACGTACCGGTTGGCCGGGGTGATTGGGTAAACTTACCACCAGCAGAGGATGGGGTGTTTGGCTGCCATCAAGGCGACTATCGGAACCGCCGAAATTATTGGGAGAGCGCAGCGCCGTAGCCGGTCCATAAGTGTGCGAGCCACAGCCGCCCAGGCAAAGCAGGGTCATGCAAAGAGCCGTACCAGTCGCGGAGGCGGATGCTATAGTTCTTGAAAAAACAGCGTGCATAAAGAGTTCCTTGCTTTTGGTTGCCATGGTCAAGCCGGGGTGGCCGAGGTAAGCGTCTGATCCGCTCCGGTCAGGCGGGCCACCTCCATGCAGTCTTTATCTCCACGCCCGCTTAAATTAACCACCAGAATTTTATCTTTGGCCATGGTGCGGGCCTGCGCCATGGCCAGGGCCACGGCATGGGCGGATTCCAAGGCGGGAATTATGCCTTCTGCGCGGGCTAACATGCCAAACGCTTCCAAGGCCTGGGCATCGGTAACCGTGGCGTACTGCACCCGGCGGGTGTCTTTCCAATAGGAATGCTCCGGCCCGACACCGGGGTAGTCCAGGCCGGCACTGACGCTATGAACATCGGCGGTTTGGCCATCCTGATTTTGCAGCACGTAGGACAAAGATCCGTGCAGGACGCCGGGCCGGCCAAAGGTGAGGGATGCCGCGTGCTGGCCGGCCGTATTGCCCCGGCCACCGGCTTCCACGCCGATCAGCGCGACGGCGGGATCATCCACAAAGGGATAAAACATTCCGGCGGCATTGGAACCGCCGCCCACGCAGGCCACAATAACATCGGGCAGACGGTGCAGCTTTTCCAGTGCCTGGCGCCTGGTTTCCGTGCCGATGACGCTTTGAAAATCGCGCACAATTTTCGGGAAAGGGTGCGGTCCGACCACGGAACCGATAATGTAATGCGTGTGTTCCACCGAACCCATCCAATCACGCATGGCTTCATTGGTGGCGTCTTTAAGTGTTTTAGCGCCGGTTTCGACGCTGATAACCCGAGCCCCAAGTAACTTCATGCGAAAAACATTCAGGGACTGGCGACGGATATCTTCCGCACCCATGTAGACATCACACGAAAGCCCGAAGGCGGCGGCGGCGGTGGCGGTAGCCACGCCGTGCTGGCCGGCACCGGTTTCCGCGATGACCCGCTTCTTTTTCATGCGCAGGGTCAAAAGGCCCTGGCCGATGGTGTTGTTGATTTTGTGGGCACCGGTGTGGGCCAGGTCTTCACGTTTGAGGTAAATTTGGGCGCCACCGGCCATTTCCGTGAGCCGCCGCGCGAAATAGAGGGGCGTGGGGCGGCCGGCAAATTCCGCCAGATAATGCGCCAGTTCTTGGGCAAAGGCCGGGTCCTGCCGGGCCCGGTCGTATTCCTGGGCCAATTGGTGGACGGCGATCATCAAGGTTTCCGGCACGTAGGTGCCGCCATAAGGCCCGAAATGGCCGGCGGAATCGGGCACTTTGCTGGTGGCCGGGGCGGTGAGGCGAGTGGCCGCAACTTGTGTGGAAGAAAGTCTGGTTGCGCCTGAATCAATGAGCGAAGATGTAGTACCGGCAATGGACATGAAAATCCTTTACAACACTTTATCATAATAGGGGTGGGTAGCGTGGTTTAGCAAGTGTGGGGGCAACAAAAACAAAAGCGGCGGGTGGGCCCATTTCATAGGGAACCTCCGAAGCCTGTGGTTATCAGTTATTGCGGCCTGCGCTGCCGATCGAGGGTCGCGGTTGGCCTCACCCGCCGTCGGCCAGTACTGGCGTTTGGGTGCAGACCCAGAACCGCTGCTGCGCAGGGCACTTTACCAATCCCGACAAAAACGGGCACATCCAAAACGGCTGCAGTGGCGGGGCCGGCCGGGTTGAGCGCGGCCCCAGGTCAGTGTTCAGTTAGCCGTGGTTTGCCGCGACGGGCCGAGGTTTTTTTCTGGGCGGCTTGTTGAATCGGTGGTGTGTGGTTATCAGTACGTGTCGCCGGCACCGCGGTGGTGGGCCGGGCCAGCTCCAGCAGTTCCTGGGCTTGGGCTAAAGAGGTGGGAGTGACATCTTTGCCGGTAATCATTTCGGCCAGCTCGCGGGTGCGCTCCGCGCCCTCCAGACGGCGAACATTGGTGAAGCTTTGGCTGTTTTCAACCGTTTTGTGAACGGTGATGTGCCGGTCGGCAAAGCTGGCGATTTGCGGTAAATGGGTGATGCACAAAACCTGATGGCCGCGGGCGAGTCGGTGCAGCTTTTCGCCGATAATGGCCCCCATTCGTCCGCCGACATTGGCGTCAATTTCGTCAAATACCAATACGCTTACCCGGTCTGAGGTGGCCAGAATGGATTTCAGGGCCAGCATGATGCGGGAAAGTTCGCCGCCGCTGGCAATTTTGCGCAGTGGTGCGGCCGGCTGGCCGGGATTTGGAGCAATCATCAACTCTACAGATTCCAACCCTTGAGGTGAACCATCGGCGGCGGACGGCCCAGCCGCTGCGGCAACTAGAAATTCCACATGAAAGCGAGCTTCCTTCATGCCCAAGTCGGCAAGCTGCCGGTGGACCAGAGGGATCAGCGATTTTGCCGCCTGCCGCCGTCCCGCCGAAAGCCGCTGTCCCAATTCCGCCAGTTGCTTTTGCACCGTGGCCAGTTGGCCGCTGAGTGCGGAGACATCCGCATGCGCCTGGCGCAAACGGCTGAGTTCTTCGCCCAGATGATGCTGATGGGCCAGCACATCGTCGAGGGTGCCTCCGGCACCGGCGTACTTGTGAATAAGCCGATGAATGGTGTTGAGACGATCGGTGGTTTCGGCGAGTTCTTCCGGGTTGAGTTCCAGCCGGTCGATGCGGCGGCGCAGGGAAAATGCGGCTTCGTCCAGGGCGATGGCGGCGCTGCGCACCTGTTCAGCAGGTTCGGAAAATTCGCCATCCAATTCGACCAGTTCCAGCAAGATAGAAGCGATGGTTTTGAGGCGGCCGATGACCGCGGCATCGTCTTCGTAGAGGGCCCCATACGCGGCTTCAGCCTGTGATTTTATTTTTTCCACGTTGGCCAACATGCGCTGGCGGGCTTCCAGTTGGTCCAATGGGGTGCGGTGTAAATCCGCAGCATCAATTTCCGAAGCCTGAAATTCGTAGAGTTCCAGTTGTTGGCGGCGCAGCGCTTGCGAAACCTCAAGATTTTCCAGTTGTTGCTGAATCTGATGCTTTTGATGCCAGATCTGGGCGAATTGAGCCGCCAGGGCCGCGGTTTTCCCGAAATCGTCGAGCAAGGCCAGTTGGTTGGCGGGGTTGAGCAAAAATTGGGCGTCGTACTGGCCATGAATATCGGCGAGTGTTTCGCCTACGGCTTTGAGCATGGTAGCGCTGATGGGATGTCCGCCAATGGAAGCCGAGGTCCGGCCGCTGGCAAAAATCCGGCGCACCAGAACAACCTCCGCTTCTTCTTCAATGGGCAGATCGGTCAGGGCGGCCAGTCGCCGGCGCAGCAGCGGATTGGCCAGATGAAACACGCCGGTGACACGGCCTTCCGGCGCACCATGCCGGAGCATGTCGCCGGCGGAGCGTAAGCCGAGCAAAATTTCCAGTGCCCCGATCACCAGCGATTTACCCGCCCCAGTCTGGCCGGTAAAGCAGTTCAAGCCGGCATCAAGCTCCAGCGTGGCATCGGCAATGAGGGCCAAGTTTGATATATGCAATTCTCGCAGCATCGGTCCGAATTCCAACCAGGCGAACCGACCGGATCAAGGTCGGATTGCCGGTATTGTAATCGGCGGAGCCGAATGGTTCACGGGTGGGATTTCTTACGTCCCACCCCCGTAGCCGCCGATGCCCCCATCGCCGCGGCGAACAAGCCTTCATCACCGCTTCGCCATTGCCCCCCTTTATCTCGCCAATCGCCGCCGCGCAGATTGCCGCAGCAGCAGAGGCACCGCCGCCGCCGCCAAGAGAGCCACGGTAGAAGGTTCAGGCAGCGGATCAGCAGCGCTGGAATTTTGCACGCCACTGACGGCGAAAACGCCGATGCGACCGCTCGTCGGCTCCGCGAACGTGATGGTTTTGATAAACTTTGCGCTGTCAAGAGCCCCATTGGAGCTTACGTAATTGCTGAGGTTAATATCGGTTTCGTACATATTGTAAGATGCGCTGCCGAAAGTTGGTCCGTTGCTCGTGTCTTCCATGCGTGAAAGATTTGGGGAAAATACTTCTTGGGTGGTGCCTTGGCCCCAGTCGTAGGGATCGTAGGTCATGGAGCTGGTGGAACCGTCAGAAAAAGTCAGTGTCAACGTGCTTTGATAATCCCCACCAATGTTGCCCGAGGCGGCGAGGATAGCCAGATTATTGTAGCCTGCGGGCGTGGTAAGCGTAAGCGTTTGGCCGGAATCAGAGGTGTTCCCAAGCTCGAGCACGTTGTTGCCCGTGTAGGGCTGAAATTCGAATTCAGATTGGTTGGTGTTATTGGGATCCTGCCACGCGCTGCCAAACGCTTGCGTGTCCCCGGCCGTAGAAAGGCCCGCCCGCTGGTACGTGCCTGAGGTGGGATACGCTCCTGCTTCGAACCACGCGTAGCCACTGCCGTCGAAACTTTGGACGGTTTGGGTTGCGCCGCTGGGCACATAAATCACATCCGCGTTCCAACCCGTCAGACCAATTGGCACCGCGGCATTGGCCCAACAATGGCCCGCACCCGCACTCAAACCCACCAGCCACGCCTGGGCGAAAAGACCTTTTACCAACCGGGATTTAACAATACGCATGTGAAACCTCCAAAAAAAACGCAAACATTGGCCGCCCCCGCAAAAGCGTGCGCGGCCTCTGGCCATCAAGGGCAAAAACTTGCCCCGGCCCCAAAACCAACCTAAAAAATCGCGGCGCTCCACCGCTGGTTATTTAACGAGAATTCATGTTCCCTATGAATCTCCAGCCCACGACGGCCAATTGGGGAGCCATATTAGCCTGATAAATCTAAATGTCAAGTTGTAAAAATTGGTGCCGCCATATTTCATGGTGCCCAGACCCAATTCCACCACTTTGGGACTTCCTCGGCCCCGGTAGGGTTGGCGAATGATTGCCTTTTTCGCCAGGCTTTTGCAGAATCCGTTTTCTGCCGGTTGATCTGGGCGTAGCCATTGTGGTTGTGGAAGGATGCAAGGTTTTCACTTGCGATGCTGTACCAAGTGATGCGCGGATCTTTTTCAATAACCAGGGCCAAATCGCTAATGATGTCTTTGGCAAATTTCGCAGACCGATGGGGCGCAGCAAGCAGCTTGATGATTCGGCAGTTCCTGTAACGACCCGACGCGGCCGGCCTTCGGAACGTATGGTGTTTGCTAACTCCAGATGGGCAACTGTCTTGGCCGCCCACGCTTGGCACTGGTCTTTGGCTGGTTGCGCGGATGGCACGGATCGCTGGGGATCGTCGGGGGCCCGCGGAAAGGACGATTTTGCATTAGAGTGGTGGGGGCGGTACATTATGGCCGCGGCGCGGGATTAATGGCGGATGAAGGCGCATTGGGATAACTGGAAAGCATGGGTATTGTAGTTCAAAAATTTGGCGGATCTTCTGTAAGCACCGCGGCCAAGATTCACAAAGCCGCGGAAAAGATTATTGCGGCCAAAAAGGCCGGACGTGAAGTGGTCGTGGTGGTCTCGGCCATGGGGGATTCCACGGATCATCTCATCGCGTTGGCCCGGGAGATTTGCGCTAATCCACCGAAGCGGGAGATGGACCAACTGCTGGCTACGGGGGAGCAAGTAGCCATTGCCCTGATCGCCATGGCCATTCATGCCCAGGGGTTTGAGGCGATCAGTTTTACGGGGGGGCAGATCGGCCTGATTACCGATTCGGTCTTTTCCAAGGCCCGCATTCAAAAAATTGACCACAGCCGCATTACCCATGAACTAAGCCAGGGACGGATTGTGATTGTGGCGGGTTTTCAGGGGGTTACCTCCGATGGGCATGTTACCACGCTGGGCCGCGGGGGCAGCAACGCGACGCTGGTGGCGTTGGGGGCGGTGCTTCATGCGGAGGTATGCGAAAACTATACGGATGTGGACGGTGTGTTTACCGCCGATCCGCGGATAGTGCCCAACGCCCGGAAAATCGGCCGGATCAGTTATGATGAAATGCTGGAACTATCCAGTGTGGGTGCGGGGGTTTTGCAGACCAGAGCGGTGGAATTTGCGAAGAAATACAATGTGCCGATTCATGTGCGTAACAGCGCCCATGACGGTGAAGGAACGTGGATTGTCGCGGAGACTCCGGCAATGGAACATATTTTGGTTTCGGGTTGTGCGCTCAAGACGGATTTAACGCGGGTCACGCTGAAAAACATACCGGATCGACCGGGTATTGTGGCGCGCATTTTTACGGCCATTGGAGCGGCCAATATCGTGGTGGATGACATTATCCAAAACGTCATGGACGATGGAACCGCCAACATCAGTTTTACGGTAGAGCATGGCGACATGGCGGACCTGAAACTGGTGGTGGAGAAGTTGCTGGCGGAACTGGGCGGCGCGGCCAATTACAATCGTGATCTGGCCAAGGTGTCGGTGGTGGGCGTGGGGATGAAGCAGGCCACCGGCGTGGCCAGCACGATGTTCCAGGCGCTGGCGCAACAGCAGGTGAATATCCAGAATATTTCCACCAGCGAAATACGTATCAGTTGTCTGGTGGCCCGGGAGGATGCACAAAAAGCATTGCAGGCGGTGCATGCGGCGTTCGGCCTGGATAAATCGGCGCAGGCCGGCGGTAAAGGCGATGATTAACCGGCCAGTTCACTGGCCACCACCAGGCGGCGCTTGCCGGCTTGGAGGTCGTTTTGCATCCGCTGGTGCGAGGCAGCGGCGTGGGACGAGTGCAGCCGGGTTTGCAGGTCGACCATCTCGCGGCGAATGCGCACCGCGATTTCATCGGCGGAAAGTGCGGCCAGTTCCGCATGGCCAATGGGTGCGCCATAAAGAATGCGGATCGGTTTGCAGGCTGGGAATTTCTGATTACGAGGCCAGGCTTCGAACGCTCCGTCAATGACAATGGGGATAACCGGAGCTTGGGAGCGATGAACAATGATGGCGACACCGGCGGCAATCGGTCCGATGGTGCCGTCGGCGGTGCGGGTGGCTTCGGGGAAAATATTGACCAGATAGCCCTTGTTGAGCCTGGCAATAGCTTCGCGGACGGCGGTGGAATCGGCCCGTCCCCGACGAATGGGAAAGGTATTGGTGGATTCCATCATCCACTGGGTGAGGCCGCCCTGAAACAGTGAATCCCGGGCCATGTAGTGAATCTGGCGTTTAATGGCAATGCCAATGAGCCACGGGTCGAGAAAGCTCTGGTGATTGGTCACCAGCAAAGCTCCGCCGGTGGCGGGAATGTTCCAGCGGTTAAAAGTGCGGATATGAAACATGAGCACGGCGATGAATTGAAAAAAGACGCGGCCGATCTTCCATAGAAATCCCTGAAGCCACCAACTGCCTTCGCCGCGATACGTATAACTCCGCGGAGGGGCGGCGGATGCGGTGGTCAGGGCTGGGGCGGTTTGGCGGCCGGGCTTGCCGGTGCCGGAGCCTGCGGGATCCGCGGATGTCCCAGCGCCCACGCCGCCGGCCGGGAGGAGGGGGGAATCGGGCGCGGCGGGGGTGGCGGAAGTGGGGATCTTCATGTGCGGGCCTCCTTGGCGCTATGTGTCTCAACGTGCGCCGCCATGGCATCCACCACCTGATCCAGGGTCAGCGGGGTGGTATCTATCATGATGGCGTCGGGGGCTTGCATTAATGCGCCAACCCGGCGTGTGCGGTCCTGTTGATCGCGCTGGAGAATGTCAACAAGTATCTGATTTTCGTCGGCGGGCACATTGCGACGGGTCAATTCCAGAAAACGCCGATGGGCTCGGCTGCGCGGATCGGCATCCAGAAAAAATTTGCAATCGGCGGTGGGAAAAGCCACGGTTCCCTGGTCCCGCCCTTCGGTGACCAGCGATTGCGATTCAGCGGCAATACGGCGTTGCCGCTGAACCATCGCCTGGCGTACCGTGGGGTTGTCCGCGGCGCAGCGGGTGATTTGGGTTATCTGCGGTGTGCGGATGGCCTGGGAAACATCCTGACCGGCCAATAAAATTCTGGCCGGGCGGGTGGAAAAGTCGAAATCCAGTGGAATTTCAGCAACGCGGCGACCCATGGCCACGGGATCCTGGGTAATACCCTGCCGCAGGGCATCCAAGGCGACCGCACGATACATGGCCCCGGTGTCCAAGTGGCGGATATTGAGCCGACGGGCCAGCAGCAGGGCAGCGGCGGATTTACCCGAACCGGCGGGGCCATCAATGGTAATAATCACGTTGCATCACCATCCTGCGGAAATAATTCCAGCCTCTCAAAAATGATCCACCCAAGTCCGTCATTGGGCGACGACGTGGCGGATTCGCACAGAATAGTTATTGTACCAGTTGTAAGCGCATTTGTACGGCGTAAAAGTCAGGGAAAACATCGGGCACCCAGCACGCAATCGGTCCGGACGGTGGGGAAATGGTTATCGTTTTCCGACCGGTTGTACCACGCCGGCTTGGCGCAAGGCTCTATAGATAACTTTGGCCATGAGTTTGTGTCCATTCACATTGGGATGAATATGATCGCCGTTGAAGAGTTTCCATCTGCCGGCGATGGCATGAAAAATATTGATGCTGGTGAGGTGCATGGCGTGGGCGATGCGCACGATTCGCGGTACCACACCGTGGGCGGGTATGGCGGGGTGTGGGCCATGCACCGCGCCATCTTCCAGGGATGGCGGCAGGCAGATAAAAACTCGTGGGTGGGTGGAAAGGTGTTGAAAGTGCCGGACCAGAGCAGAATAATCCCGGGTAAAATTTTTATGCACATCGGCGCGATTGGACGGGTTGGAATCGTTGGTGCCGAGCATGATGATGACAATATTGGGTTTGAATTTGGTGGCGCGCTTAAACTGCGGCACCTGCCAATAGGAAACCATCCATCCCGGATGGTTGGGTGGCAGGTGCTTCAGTGCGGTGGCACCGCCGTGGCCGCAATTTAGAACGTCATAGCCTTGGCCCAATCGCTTTTGCAGGAGTGCGGCGTAAGCCTGGGTGAGACGGTTGGGTACGCCGTAACCCCAGGTGATACTATCGCCAACGCAGGCGATACGTATCGGCGCTTTGGCCATGGCCCCCGCGGCGGCCATCGCCACAAGGCTAAACGCCGCCACAACGACCAAGGGGCGAATTCGTCGTAACATGGTCATGTATTGCTCCGAAAAAGATTCCGAATTACCAGCCCGTTGCTGAGCACTGATGGCCCAGCTTAGAAACAACGCCCCGACCTGTCAAACCGATTGACGCTTGGTGCAAATGAGCTAAAACCTCGACGTACCGGTGGACCTGGCAAAGGGTAACGCCCACGGCAGAAATGGAAGGCCGGTGGGCACGCGGCAAAAGATGCCAGGCGGTCAACACGCTTTGCGCCGGGCACCCGCCTTGACAGGCTGGCAGCATAGCTCCTCACCGCAGGCAATCGGGGCGATGAGGCGGTTGTCCGCGGTCCCATCGCGCACGGGCAGACCGTAGCCGTCGGTGAGAGCTTTGCGGTGTTCCAGTATGGCCTGCATTTGGGCGGGGGTGCCGATGGCGGGCGGGTTATTTTTGGCGGCGTCGCGCAGCATGGCCCAGGCGACTTCGGAAGCAATGGCGGAATCACGGGCGATGGGGAAGCCGAGGTTTTTTCCGGCCATAATGGATCGGGCAAATACATCCAGCATGACATCGATTTTTTTATCGCCAAAAGGCGCGGTTTTAGAAATCGTTTCCGTCACGCCGTGGAGTTCGATGGTGGCGGTTCTGAAATTATGGGTCATGCGTGCCACGCCCTTGGTGCCAATGGCTTCGGCATAGCAGTTGTGGGTTTTCACCTGGGACAAGTGGCCATAGACAAAGCCCTGTGTGATGTCAAAAACCACGCCATTTTTGAACACACCATGGGCGGTGACCCACCAGGGTTCTTTATAATTCCAGAGGCGAGCGCCCTGCGCGTGCCAGGAGGCGTATTCGCTTTGTGCGTACCAGCGAGCGACATCCACGTAGTGCATGCCGCAGTCGTGGAAGGGAGGTCCTTCCGGATCGTGGCCTTCCGTGGGCATGTGGCCAGGGGTCATGTGGCAGACGCGCACAATGGCCAGATCCCCGATCTGGCCGGACCGGATGAAATTAACGATCTCCTGATGATACCAGGCGTTGCGGTTGAAGATATTGACCGCCACCAAGCGGTCTGAAGCTTCAATAGCCTTGACCAGTTTCCATTCGGCGGCCGAACCGGCGGCCAGGGGCTTTTCCGCAATGATGTGCAGCTTGTTTTTAAGGGCTTTGCGAATGAGCTGTGGTCGGGCGTCGGCCAGGGTGAAGAGTCCCACGACATCCAGCGAGGAGTCGTTTAAGACTGCATCGGGATCAGCAGTAACCACCGCGCCCGGTACGGTGCGTTTGGCGGTCTGGCGGCTGGGTTCCCATCCATCACAGATAGAAACCACTTCCCAAACCTTGCTGCGCAGCAACTCGGCAACAAACCCCCGCCCCATGCGCCCAAAACCAATCACCCCAATGCGTAACCGCGGACTCATCGAAAATCCTTCCGTTGTGTTTCCCACATCCCGGGTGCATAGCAGCCGGGGATGCAATTCAGATATAATAGCAATTCAAGTCGCAATGTCCAAATTATTTGGATATGGACGGTGGTGGGCACTTGTAAATGGGCGATGGTCGGCTATAACCAAAAGTTCCGGTGGGTCGCGGCTGTAAGGAGTCAGGCTATGTCCGAAAATAGTGCCGTAAAGTTCGGCATTTGTACCGATTTGTCCAAGGCCGGCATTCTCAAGGCCATGGGCTGGGACTTTATTGAGGTCAACGCCCAACAGTTTTTTCAAGGATCGGCGTCGGATGACAGGTTTATCGGACTCCAGGCTTTGAAGGTTTCACCGCTGCCGGTCGCAGCCGCGAACTGTCTGGTGCCCGGGGATATGAAACTGGTGGGGCCTGCGGTTGACTGGGCCAAACTGGAACAATACATGAAGCGGGTTTGCGCTCGGGCGGGTGAGGCGGGGGTCGGTATTTTGGTGTTGGGCAGTGGGGCGGCTCGGCGGGTGCCCGACGGTTTCTCGCCTGCTGAGGCCCGCGATCAAATTACGCGATTTGGCCAAATGGCGGCCTCGGCCGCAGCGCGGCATCATGTGGTGGTGGTGCTGGAGCCGTTGTGCCGGCGGGAGTGTAATATTGTCAACAGCGTAGCCGAGGCATTGAGCTACGTCCAAAGTGTGAACCATCCGCATTTTCAGTGCCTGCTGGATACGTATCATTTCTGGATGGAGAACGAACCGGTGGACCATCTTAGCGCCGCGGCACCATGGATTAAGCATGTGCATGTGGCCGATCTGCAAGGGCGCGTGGCACCGGGCCGCAGCGGACAGGCGGATTACCGGCGTTTGTTTGGCATTTTGCAGCAGGCAGGTTATCGCGGGCGGATCAGTGTGGAGGCTTCCTTTGAGGATGTGGCGGAAACCGGGGCGGCGGTTCTGGCATTTCTGAAACAGCAATGGCGGGAGGGACAGTGACAAGCGATTCACGCATGGCTATTTTTGATTTGGACCTGCCGGCACTGGAAAAAGAGCTGCAGGCAATGGCCATGCCGCGGTTCCGGGCGAAACAGATTTTTCAATGGTTGTTTGAAAAGCGGGTCAATACCTTTGACGCCATGACCAACATTTCTCTGCCGGAGCGGGCCGGATTGGCCGAGCGTTTTACTATTTTCACGGGGGAAATAGTACGTCGGCAACAGGCGTCGGACGGCACCGAAAAAGTTCTGCTGCGTTGGCCCGGCGGAGGTCTTACCGAAACCGTGATGATTCCGTGCGATGACGACTACACAGACGAGTCGGGTCGGACTTTGGTAGCCCATCGGCGTACGGCCTGTCTTTCCACGCAGGTGGGTTGCCCGGTGGGATGCGCATTTTGTGCCAGTGGGTTGCTGGGGTTTAAAGCCAATCTCAGCGTGGGGCAGGTGATCGAGCAGGCCGTGCGGCTCACGCACCAATTGGAACCGGAGCGGCGACTGACCAACATTGTGTTTATGGGCATGGGTGAGCCGCTGGCGAATTTTGAGGTCACGGTTGCCGCCGTCAAGAGGTTGATGGCACCGGCGGCGTTGGGCATCAGTGGCCGCAAAATTACCGTCAGCACGGTGGGTTTGCCTCCGCAGATCAGGCGGTTGGCGGAAGTGGGGGTTCCGGTGACCCTGGCGATAAGTTTGCACGCGCCCAACGATGAACTAAGAAAGCAGATCATTCCCTGGGCCCAAGCCATTGCCATCGAAGAGATTGTGGCCGCGGGCCAGTATTATTTTCAGACGACCGGGCGTGAATTGACGCTGGAGTACATCATGCTCGACGGACTCAACACGCTGCGTGAGCATGCCGATCAGTTGGCCGGTATTGCCAAACGCCTGCGGGCCAATGTCAATTTGATCTACTACAACGAGGTGCCGGATCTGCCGTTTCGCCGTCCCTCGGGCCAAGTCATGCTGGCTTTTCAGACGCAGCTTCGCAGCCGGGGTGTCAATGTTCATGTGCGGCAAAGCCGTGGCCGGGATATCGCCGCAGCCTGTGGGCAGTTGGCCAGGCAGGACCGGTTGGATGCGGTTGCGCCACCCGCAGGACCAAGCAATGATGTCCCGCGCACGCCGGCAAAGGTGCCTTGATAGTACTACAACGCCACAAAAGCTCAAGCTGAGGTACTTGGCTGACCGATGAAGCCTTTCAGGAGCTGTATTTCTGAAAGGAGTCCCGACATGGAAGCTGAAGCGATTCTGGAAATTCGACCGGCGTTGACACACTATCTGCACCAGTACGACGATTGTTTCGGTCGCCGCACGGCGCGGCGGCATATCAACACCTACGTGGAGGGCCAATTGGGGCCCTTGCCGCGTAAGAGCCTTGAGCCCATGGCGGACGCCGCCGGGGTTCCACCGCGGGATTTGCAGCAGTTTTTGAGTCTGTATCGCTGGGACGAGTCGGCGATGCGGGACCGTTGTCAGCAGTTGGTGGCGGCGCGGCACACGCACCGGCAGAGCGTCGGCCTTCTCGACGAGACCAGTTTCGTCAAGAAGGGAAACCAGACCGCCTGCGTGCAGCGGCAGCACTGCGGGGCGGTGGGCAAAACCGAAAACTGCGTGGTCAGCGTCCATCTGGGCTATGCCACGCCGGACTTCCATACGCTCCTTGATGGCGAGTTGTATCTGCCCAGGGAGACTTGGCATGAAGATCGGCAACGGTGTCGCGCTGCGGGGATTCCCGATGATCTGGTATACCGTCCCAAGTGGCTCATCGGCCTGGAACAGATCCAACGGGCACGGCGCAACGGCCTGTTTCTGGAATGGATGACCTTTGATGAAGGTTATGGCGGCAAGCCACCGTTCCTGCGGGCCTTGGACGCCATGGGGCAAAAATACGTCGGTGAAGTGCCTTCGGACTTCCGCCTCTGGACGCGCCGCCCGGAGCTGCTGTATCGCCAACACGCCGGCCGCACCGGGCACCTGCGGAAGTTCCCGCGTCTGAAGGTCAAGAATAATCCCCCGGTGGAGGTGCGGCACATCGCCCGCTATTCTCCGTTATTCCGGCGCGACGATTGGCAAACCTATCACATCAAGGACGGTCACAAAGGGCCGATGGTTTGGAAAGTCAAGCGTTTGTATGTGTGGATGCGAGACGAAGACGGCCTGCCCACCCAACCGCACCATCTGGTGGTGGCATACAACGTACTGGAACCCGAGACGGTCAAGTATTTTCTAAGCAACGCGCCCCAGAACACGCCGGTGGAAACGCTGCTCCTGGTGGCCTTCTCCCGCTGGAAGATCGAACGGATATTCCAGGACGGTAAGGGGGAACTGGGGCTGGACCACTTCGAGGTGCGCAAGTACCAGTCGATCCGCCGTCATTTGATTCTCAGTTG
The DNA here is from genome assembly GCA_021800165.1 of Planctomycetota bacterium. Classification (GTDB taxonomy): domain Bacteria; phylum Planctomycetota; class Phycisphaerae; order WQYP01; family WQYP01; genus JABEVA01. Next base: position 76,722 of record JAJYZF010000007.1, read on the forward strand.
TGTAAGTTATTTGTTCCTGGCTGAATTTCACCAGGCGCATAAAAAAAAATCCCGCACTGACCGTTTGCCAGGTACGGACCGCGACGGCC
>JAJYZF010000063.1 GCA_021800165.1 Planctomycetota bacterium
ACTTGAATTCCGTAGCCTTCCATGGCCGAATCCTTTATTCAAACATACACTGCGGACATCCTGTCCGTACTTCCTTATCATAATAATCCATTGCCAAATCGGGAAGTTATTTCGGAACTATTCCTTAGCACTTAGTTTACTGATGGATCGGGAGGAATGAACTTTGGATTCAAGTTCGGAACGGCGGCCACCCGCCCTATGAGCCGAGTCAGCACGCGCCATTGATCTTCCACCCGGCCAAATATCTGTTCCGCCATGGCCGGCATTACCAGCCAATCTCCATCACTGACCTCCGCTTCCAACTGCCCTTCGGTCCATCCGGCCGATCCGGCAAAAAACTTTACCGGCGAAGACTGATCGCGAACCAATTCGTTGAGATCGTCGGCTTCAGCGGTAAAATAAATTCCCGGCAAGACTTCAATTTTCCCGGCCTCTTCCAGACAATGCAACACCATCAGCGGGCTTTCACACGGGCCTCCCAGATATAGCGGCGCATCATTGTCGTAGGGAATATCACTGATGCGACTCCACGTTTCCCCCACGGTGGTATGCAATGGACGATTGATGACCAACCCCAACGCGCCGCTCTCATCGTGTTGGATGATCAGCACCACCGCCCGAAAAAAGTGCGGATCGCCAAGGGTTGGCGACGCCACCAAAAAATGCCCCTGAAACGAGGTATCCATCACCAACTCCGCACCGCGCTTGGCTCACCCGGCCACGAGCACCACCCGCCCAGACCAGGCGGAACCCGCACCCTCGCCGCACTATTTCAATTATTTACCGCGCTTGACAAAATTATACGCAAAAGCGCCCAACGACATCAAAATCAGCGGTACCACAATATCGCCTAGAAAGAAAAACATGGCTGCGGCAATCAGGAGAGGAACCACAATAACGGCCATCCACATCCCTTTCTGCCCATCGCTGATCTTGAGCGCATCGACCAACATCAGCACCCAGAATAAAAACAGCACTACGAGCAAAATAATATAGATGAAATTCATGGCATACTCCTGCACAATGATCCAAAAAGCGACACGCTCGCCGAGCGCTTGCCGACACACCCTTCATTCAGACGCGAAAGTATTTACCAAGTTGCATTCTCACCGGTTCCATAGACGCAAACGGTAACCAGCTAAAACCGGCCCGCCCCGGCACCTTATCGCATCACCCAGGTTTTACTCAACAGTATCGGATGCGGCCTCATGTTAATGGCTTCACCGGGCACAGAATAATGTAACAGCAGCGTTTTGTGCAGCACCACAGGCTTGCCGGTGAGGGGGTTGGCCTGCACAGCCGTCTCGCCGCTCAAACCCGATACAAAAATTTTAAACCCCCGGTCTTTGGTCGTCAGCCCCATGAATACCGCTACAGAATCTCTGGCGTAATCTTTTCCCTGCAACAACCGTCCCGCCACCAACATCGGATTGATCAAAAATGCATCACCCGTCCGATGCCGAATCGCGGCAAAAAGGTGGCCACTGATATCCACCGTCGCCGGGATCACCCGGCCGGTATCCGTCACCATCTCAAAACGCGGTACAAAGAAAATATCCCTGCCGGTGTTATTCACCACTGTGTAACGCAGATAAAAACACGTGACCACATGCGCGTGCTGACCGTGGCCGACCACGACCTGCATGCGCTGCGGCTTGGAAAAACTGAAATTAAGCTGCCAGCTACGCGAGGCCAGTGCCGGCCGCGGTGCCAACGACCGTGCCAAAACACCGCGCGACGACAACACCAGCGCCACACCACAAGTCAGCGCAGCACTCACCACCATATAACCACAGAGCTTTTTTATATTCATCCAGCCAAACTCCTTAAACCGCCGCCCCATCGGAGACAGCAAAGCCAGCATACGCACCCGGCGCTAAAAAACCACCCTACGGCCCCGCTCCGCCACCGAGCAGGGGCATTATACTCCGTAAACATTAACCGTGAAAAGCCTTTTGAGCAAGAAAAAAATTGCCTCTCGTTCCGGAGACGGAAATGGCCGACGTTCGTGGCCCCCGTCCAGTGCTCATCGCCAGCCGGAACCAAGTTCATTCATCTCGCCAGGGGATCCGCGATGGCCGCACCCGCCGGCTCCACGGGTCCGCCGTCCACGGCGGTGTTTCTTGTCGTCCACTCACCGGAGACACGCGAAAAATGGGGTGGGCGTGCTGTTTTTGCCGGCGATATCCTCGGTGAAACGCCTGGCTGCCCGGTCGCAGGAGCTAAAGCCACGGCCATCACCACACTCACCAACCCGATCAGCAAACCCCATCGAATCAGGTGCCGCAGCCGCCGCATTCGGCCTTCAAAGTGCCGCACCGCATCAGCCGAGACCGCCAAGTTGGCCAGCAGTTGCGTGCGTTGATTGACGCTTGGATGCATCCAGCCAGGCTTTTCCGGCGATCGACCCGACAACTCCACAACCCGCCGCAGCGCCATGGAAAAAGCCTCCGCACCCCGCACCAGAGGCGAAGCTGTGGCTGGCGTTATGGCCGAATAGTCGATCAACCATGGCGTCAAAAATGAACCACTGTCCATAGCTCGCGACGATGCTGGCGGGCCGATCGGCGGAGATGCCCTCTCCAAATCGCCTCCGACTTGGCTCGCCGCCGCACTCAATTCCTCCCCCATCCGCTGTGCCGCAAACCAATCCGCCTGGTGTTCACAAAGCCGACTGATCCGGGAAATGCCGTAAACGATAAAAAGCACCATCACCAACATGGTCAACGCCGCCAACAATTGTCCATCCTGCGGGTATCGCAATTGCAGCAGACTGCCCAGGCTGGAACTAACCAGTGCTACGGCAAAAATAGCGGCTAAATACCACAGAATATGGCGGTGATACCCATGCCCCAACTCATGGGCAAAAACCGCTTCCACCTCACGTTCGCCGAGATTTTCCAGCAAAGCATCGCTCAAAATGACGTAGCGCGCCACCCGCGTCGGACCGATCACCGCACCATTGATGATGCGATGGTGCGTGTTCCAGATGCGCACATCGGAAAACCCAATACCACTCCGCCGTGCCATGGCCAGCAATCGCCCACGCAAGGCCCCTTCCGGCATGCTTTGCGTGCTCCAAACCATGCTGAGAATTTTTCCCGTAAAAAGCAGCAGCAACAGGATCGGAATAAATCCGATCACCGAGGCCCAAGGTGCCAGGCCGACGCCATCGGCCAGACGACCCGATCCGCGTTGCACCGTCCATATCACCAGCACCAACAAAATAAGATATAAATTGGTCCGCATTTGCAGGATTACATATTGCCGGCGTGTGGGCATGGGATGAAAGCGTCGGCCATGACGACCCGAGATTGCGGTCTCTCTGGCGTTGACCAAGGCCTCCGGACCATATTGGGCCAACCAAAAACATATCCACACCAGCACTGGCAAAGCCAGCCAGATGATGGGATCCAGCGGAAGCCATGTATACGCAGCCCCATGCGGTAAGCGCCACGGTGCGGTCCGCACCACCCGCCCCCAATCCATGAAGAACAAATTAATCGCCAGCCAACCAATGCTCATCGACCGCAACCGCTGCAGATTTTGCTCAAACGTACCCAAAACTGCCAGCGGATCGGCCGCATGATCCATGCGGCGCAGCGCCCGCTTTCGAAACTGCAACGCTGCCAAAACCAAGGACAGATTTCCGCCGAGAACGACCCATAATGTCGTCCATGAAGAAAGATGCCCAGAAGTCACGGCACCCACGGCCGGATAAGCGCTGATAATAAAAATCAGCAAAATTTGTTGCAGCGGCGCGATCATTCCCGGCGATCTTACCGTAACTGAGCAGGTTTCGCGCCGTAGCGCAGAGGAATGTTGAGAGAGTATGTTTTGGTCTTGCCCTTATTGGCCACCCTTGAGCACAACCACCGCCATGCTTCCGCGGCAATGGCCGAGGCTCTGGCCGGCGTTACCCTCATACTCGTTGAAACAAACTGCCAAAATACCAGACATTGGCCATCTTCCCGGTGGCCATTTTGGAATAAAATGTGGAAATTCTGTGGATGGTATGTGGTTATTTTACAACAACTTACATCGTTTTGACGAAAAATTTTACTCCCTTCGCTTGCCAACAGGACGCGCTCGGATTAAAATACCTTCGTCCTCATGGAATGAGGCACGTCTGAAAAACGTCACGCCATGGAAGTGGCCAGGTAAAAATTGTTTATGGAACGTGGAGCGCGTTGGTAGGGCAACTTTTGGGGTTGCGGAAGGAAGCGGCCGTAGTGGGGTACAGTGTTTTTACGGGAGATTCAACTGTGTGGCTTGATCCGAGAATTTTTGACTTAGCCAGGCAACTGGCCTTTAGTCCTGTTGATAAAAAACGGGAACAGGTGGCTGCCGCGTGCGATCTTTTATCGCAGCTTAATCCGGTGGAAGAATATCCCTGGGATTTTGTAGTGTTTCGATTGACCGGCTTCCGGCCTCGCCAATCGGATGACGCCTCCATCCCAGGCCGCGTGTTACTCGCCGATCTCGCTGAGCTGGTGGAATATCTTTCCGACATGCTGGACCTTCGCACGTCGGAAATTGACGAGCCGGTGCTCTCACAAGATGAGATCATGCAGCGTTTCAAGGTCTCCAGCAAAACGATTCAACGATGGCGAACCAAGGGCTTGGTCGCGCAACGCTATATTTTCCCGGATGGCACACGGCGACTGGGCTTCCGAGCATCCTGCGTGGAAAACTTTGCCTGCAAGAACGCCCTGCACATCGCCGCCGCCGCCCGCTTTCGTCAGCTCACCGACGAAGATCGACAATGGATCATCCGCCGGGCGCGCCGGCTCGTGGAACGCTGTGGCTGTAATCTCAAAACCGTTTCCCGGCGAATTTCCCGCCGCATGGTTCGCAGTCCGGAAACCATTCGTTACGTCATCCGCAAGCATGATCGCGCCAATCCTGATCAGGCGATTTTCCCGGATGCCGCCGGAACCTTGCGCCAGCAAGATCGGCAGATTATCACCAACTGTTTCGACCGCGGCGTCTCGGTGCCCAATTTAGCCCATCGCTACGGCCGCACCCGCTCCAGTATTTACCGGGTGGTCGGACTGGAAAAAGCCCAACGCATTAAAAACAGTCCAATCGATTTTATCGATAACGCCCTGTTTCAGTTGCCAAATGCGGACGCCGTTATCCTTGGCACTCTGGCTCAAGAAGCTCGCCATGCCGCCACGGCTCTTACCTCCATCGGATCGTTGGCGGACAGCGACGGCGATGCCGAACCGTGGCGACGTCCACCCCAGGGGTTGCCCCCGCATTTATCGGAAATGTTTCGTCAAGATCCCATGCCCGAACCGCTGATTATTGATGCCTTCCGGCGCATGAATTATTTCAAATACCGCGCCCGGCATCTTCAACAAAATCTGGATCTCACCAAAGCCCGCTCCAGTGAGATATCGGAAGTCGAAGGACTGCTCGCGCAGGCCTCATCCATTAAAAATCAACTGGTCCATAACTTCCTGCGGGTGGTGGTATATGTGGCGCGCAAACACCAACGCTACGGCAAAGATGTGTCGGAGCTGGTTTCCGACGGCACACTCTGGCTGTTGCGGGCCATCGACACTTATGACTTCGCGCGCGGGGTTAAATTCAGCACGTATCTATCCTATTCGCTGATGAAAAATTATGCCCGCCGCCGCACCGAGCAAATCGGCTTGGCGGATCAGCGCCTCGTCACCGGCCAGGACAGCCTGCTGGACTCCATTGATAATCACGATGTCGACGCGGTCCCGGAAACGGTGGATCAAATCTTGATGCAGGGCCAAGCCGTTAAAGCCATGCGCAGTTTGCCGCCCCGGGAACGTGAGGTTCTCACCGCCCACTTTGGACTCGATCCGGCCCGAGCCTCGATGAGCCTTGGCCAACTCGCCGAAAAAATGGGGGTTACCAAATCCCGGGTCCGCCAGGTGGAAACGCGGGCTTTGCGCCGCCTGCGCCGCGCCTTGGAAGAACGGTCCATGTCGGCCGCGATGCAACCAGGTTAAAAACTACCAGCCGTTCAGTTACGACTTCATGGCACGGAAAGGCTCTCTGCCCAGCGCCGCATTGCCGGAGGGGGCTATTCGCCCAGGGTTGCAACCAGCACACCCTGGCACCCGTTGGCCGGCCACCCCTCCGAGATGGTCACGACACTTTCACTGTGGCGTTGCCCCCACGCATTTACCATGCCCGGAGCCGCCCTCACGCTGGTGCAATTCGTAGCCGATCCGCCAGCAGCGCTGACCAATCCGCGGCAATGCCGGTGTCCGTGATGATAAGATCCAGCTCATTCCAGCCGCACACGCGGGCCAGCCCCTTGCGTCCAAATTTGCTCGAATCCGCGAGCAAAATGCGCTTAGCGGCCTGCGTAACGGCTAGCTTTTCCACCTGCACCATGGCCATATTGGAGTTGAACACATCGCTGCCAAAAATGCCCGCACCGGAGAACAGCATCAAATCCGCATGGATTTCGACCAGCGATTGCATCGTCAGCGGTCCCACCATCACACCCGTACGCGGGTAAAGCGTCCCGCCCAACATGATCAGTTCCACCCGCTCGTCATTGGCAAATTGCGTAGCAATGGTCAGGCTGTTGGTTACCACCTGCAGCGGACGGGCTGCGATCTGCACGGCCATGTAATGCATCGTCGATCCGCCATCCAAAAAGACCGTCATTCCCGGCTGAATCAGACCCGCCGCGGTTTTTCCGATCGCCAGTTTGGCCGCCACCTGCTCATTCATCCGCTCCTCCAAAGCCGAAGGTGGCGCGGTACGCCCGCGAAAAATAACCCCGCCCCTTGGGGTTTCCACCAATCCCTGTTGCCGCAACGATTCCACATCGCGCCGCACTGTGGCCACGGAAACCCCACAGTCCGTAGCCAGACTCGCCAGATCACAGCTTTGCCGTTGACGAATCATCTCAAGCAACTTTTGCTGGCGTTCCACAATCAGCATCGAGATTTTTCCCAAAGCGAACCCGCAGGCACTGCTCACCGGCCCGATATCTTCGTCCACGTTTCTTCCAGAGTGCGAGCGCTGGCTGTAAGACCCGCAATTTCCTTCGGCCACAGCTCCGGCTCCAATACCCCTTCGACGCCGTGTCGTCCCACCACCGTTGGCAAGCTCAGACATACTTTCCGGATGCCATAGGCACCGTTGATTCGGCTACTCACGGGTAGAATCAGCTTTTGATCCAGCGCAATAGAGTGAATCACGCGGGCAATGCTCAAGCCCACCGCATAACCCGCCCCACCCTTCAGGCGAATCACTTCCGCCCCCGATTTCTGCGTGCGGCTGAAAATATCCGCCTGTTGCGGCGGCGTTAGCAACTTGGTCAAAGCCATCCCGGCCGCGGTCGCACTCGACCAGATCGGAGTCATCGTATCTCCGTGTTCGCCTAGAATAAGGGCATCCACCTGCGTTGGCGGCAGACCACGCGCCGCGGCAATCAGCGAACGAAAACGTGTCGTATCCAGCACGGTGCCCAAGCCCAGCACTTGCTTCTCCGGCCAACTCAGATATTCAATGTTCAGTCGCGTGAGAATGTCCACCGGGTTGGAAACCACCACAAATACCGCATCTTTGCGTACATTCACGCTGCGCAGCGAATCCAAAATGCCTTTATACAACGTCACATTGCGGTTGATCAGGTCCAGGCGCGATTCATCCGGCTTGCGCCGTAAGCCGGCGGTAATACAGATAATGTCCGAATCCGCCACGCCTTTATTATCTGTAGCGTAAATGCGCTGATCGCCGGCCAGGGAGGAGCCGTGGAGAAGATCCAGCGCTTCACCCGCCGCCACATCCACATTAGCATCCACCAGGGCAATTTCATTCACCAAACCCGCACATTGCAAGGCATAGGCCGCGTTTGAACCCACCCGCCCACCACCACCGATAATGCTTACTTTCATCATGTTTTCCTTTCATCATCTGGAGCGCAGGCCGACCAGGGCCGCCCTCCATCCGACATGCCTACGATTTCATGGATGCCATGATCTGATCCGTCACCCGCTGCACCATGGCCTCGAGTTTCTCCGGACTCACCGGCTGGGGCTTTTGCACCTGCCCGTCCGCGCAGGCGCAGGCCGTCTGCGGATGCACATCCAGTGTGGCCAGAAAAGCCTGATTTTCCGCACCGATGCATCCTCCCGGCGCGCAGGCCAGTCGCTGATCCGGTAAGCCGAATTTTTCCTTCACCTTCAGCAGATCAACCATTTCGTCGCGGGTGAGCTGATTCACCTTGCCGAGTTGTCGAGACAACAACAAGATGCGGCAATACGCGTCAAGAATTTCAAGTTTGTAGTATGCGCCAATCAACGTACTGTCAAAACTCACCGAACCATGGTTGGCCATCATGACGGTATTGGTTTGCTTATTGATCAGCGCCACCACCGATTCTCCAAGTTCCTTGTAGCTCGGCGTCGTGTACTTGGCCATGGGAATTTTTCCCAGAAATACCTCCGCCTCCGGGTGAATCCCCTCCGGAATGGGGATATTGGCAATCGCAAAGGCTGTCGCATGGGGCGGATGGGAATGAACCACCGCCTTCACGTCCGGACGGGCTTTGTACACCTGCAAGTGCAACAGCACCTCACTGCTGCGTTTCATCACGTTGTGCTTGTCGATCTGAGTGCCGTCCATATCCACCACGGTAATTTGATCCGGGGTTAAAAAACCTTTGGATACGCCGGTGGGCGTACACAATACCCGGTCCTCGGCGATGCGTACGCTGTGATTGCCCTCATTGCCGGCGCAAAAACCCTTCAACCATATCCGGTGACCGATATCACACATCTCCCGCCTGACTTGAAACTGATTCTGCATATTCATAACAACACCTTAAAAAAACTCCAACCGTCCGGCCTAGACCTCGGTGTCTGCGGCCAAACCCAACAGGTCCCTTTCCATCCGCGGCGGCGCTGCCCCGGTGGACTTCAAAAACACAGCCAGCATGCCCGCCATAGCCTGGTAGCCATGCTGCGGATATTCAATCACCAGCAGGTTGGCTCCTAACTCCACCACCCCTTCTTCGACACCCTTGGTCGTCGTTCCCACCACCGCCCGCACCGGCGCGCACCGATTGGCCATACAGGCTGCCACACCCGCTGTGGGCACAAACACCACCGCCAACCTGAATTCACCCTGCCGTAGACCGCGCGCCATCCGCCGAATCACGCGCGGCACACTCTCTTGACTGTTGCCGGCGCTGGCCACCGAAATCGGTCTCCCACCATATTGTTCAATCACCCGTGCCGCCGCGGCACAGTGCCCCTGCACCCAGCAGCACCAGGTAGCCCCAGCCTGGGTTGTCCCAATGGCCGGAGTGCCGCCGCTGCCATCCCCAGCCACCCGCTCCACACGCAGCTTGCGCTGTTTCACTTCATCCATCGCCAGCGGTGAAAGCCTGGCCCCCGCCGCCAGATACAACACGGTTCCTGGCAGGCCCTTGAGCCGATTTGCCGTGACCAAGCCCGCAAGAACCAGCCCGGATCCACCCGCCTTATCTCCTGTGGCTCCCTCGGCCGGAATGGCACTTGGTGGCCCCGCCGCGACCAATGGCCGCGTCCCGCCAGCGGCCAGTTCAGGAAACTTCGAGTAATCACCGGTACACGTACCAATGGGCGCATGAATGTCTGCGGACGGCGTATCACCCATCCCGCTGCGCCCCAATGCTTGCAACACCGCGGCGGTGATTTGTTCAACCAGCTTGGCATCCACGTCGGTCATCGAATTACCATTCTCCAGGCCTCATCCCAGACACACCGGCGGCAGACCACGTCGGTCTTCAAGCCGCTGCTTAGACCATGCGCAGCGATCCGCTGATCGACAGCCGCCGAAAGCGGGTAAAAGTCAACGGATTGGTAACACCTTCCCCGGTGGGTGTGGCCACCGTGTAACTCGGATACCCTTCACCACCGATCCCCAAACACGCCGTACTCGGACCGTTGACCGCAAAGAGCGTGGTGTTCATCGCCCGACCCATACGTGTAATCGTGGCTAGATCGTTGGAGTGAATGACGGCCGTATGCCCAAAGCCGTGTTCGTGTTTCAGGGCCAAAGCAATCGCCTCATCAACATTGGCCACCGGCACCATGGGTACGAAGGGCATCATTTGCTCTTCGGGCACAAAGGGATTGCCTTCATCCGTCTGACCGTAAAGCAAGTCGGTTCCCGGCGGGCACGTGGTGCCTGCGGCCGCCGCCAGCACGGTGCAATCCTTACCCACCAGATCCTTATTCACGCTGTAATGATTGTCTTTCCAGGTAAAAGCGGCCTTGGTCAGACGGTCCACCTGTCCCGCATCCAGACGATGCGCACCCGCCTTGGCCATGGCGGCCATCATGCCCTCGAACACGCTTTCCACCACAAATACCTCTTTCTCACCAATGCACAGCAGGTTATTATCAAAGCCGCCTCCGGCGATGATGCTGCGCGCCGCCCGATCCAAATCGGCCGTTTGATCCACCACCACCGGCGGGTTGCCCGGCCCGCCCACAATCGCACGCTTTTTCTGAGCCATCGCCGCCCGGGCCACCGCCGGACCCCCGGTAATTACCAGCAGCGGAATATCCCGATGTTCAAAGATGGCATTGGCCGATTCCAAGGTGGGTGGATCGATCATGCAGATCAGATTGTCAATGCCATATTGCCGGGCAATGGCCTGGTTATAGGTTCGCACCGCCACGGCCGCGCAGCGATAACCCGAAGGGTGCGCATTGATCACCATGGCGTTGCCTGCGGCTATCATGTTGATGGCGTTGGCGCTAAGCGTCGGTATCGAATGCGTCACCGGCGTGACCACTCCAATAACGCCCCATGGCGCAGGCTCATCCAGCCCAATGCCGTTGTCGCCACTGTGCGCGATGGATTTCAGAAACTCCACCCCTGGCACCTTGGACAACAAATTGAGCTTGGCAATTTTATGATCCAGCCGTCCGACTTTGGTCTCCGCCAATTCCGATCGGCCCCATTCCTGGGCATTTTGCATCGCAATCTGCTTGATGAGCCGGCAGATACCATCGCGCGCTTCCATGCCCGCCCGGATCAATTGTTGTTGCGCTTGGCCTGCGGCATCCACCGCATCGCCGACGGTTTTAAAAATCCCCCACCGGGATTCCGCGCCGCCGGCACCCCCGGATGTTCCCAGCCGCTGCAAGACCTCCCGCACCACCGATTCCACCAGTGCCGCCTGATTCATCTTACAACCTCACTGTGTCTTCATGCGGACGCGCGATGACCGTGGTGGAGATAATCTGCCCCAGTTTGCCACCGGCGGCCGCACCCGCCTCCACCGCCGCTTTCACCGCCGAAACATCACCAGTAAAGGTGACCGCCACCATGCCGTTGCCCACGCGATGTTGGCCTACGTAAGTCACATTGGCGGCTTTGAGCGCCGCATCCGCGGCTTCCACCGCCGCGATCAACCCCTTGGTTTCAATCATCCCGATTGCCTGTTGTGCCATGGTAAAACTCCTAAAAAAATAGACCTATACTTTTGCTGCCGCCAGTCATGCAGCGTGTTGCAACACCGAAACCGTCTGCCGGGCTACGATCAACTCTTCATTGGTCGGCAACACCCACAGTTGCACCCGCGATCCCGCCCCGTCAATGCGGGCCTCGCCCCGGACATTTTGGTTGCCGCTCTCATCCAGAACCATCCCTGCGTATTCCATCCCGGAAAGAATCTCTTTTCGAATCGACGCCGCGTGCTGCCCGATGCCACCGGTCAACACAATCGCATCCGCCCCATTGAGAACCGCCAGATAGGCACCAATGTAATGCCGCACCGCTTCCACAAAGATATCCAGCGCCAGCCTGGCCCGGGAATTACCCGCTGCGGCGGCCTGCTGCACCTCGCGGCAATCCGAGCTGACCCCGCTGGCTCCAAGAAGACCGCTTTGACTGCCCAGCATTTTCCAGATCGTCTCCAGCGGAAGACCAGTTTGCAGCAGCTTGACAATGGCAAACGCATCGAAATCGCCGGTGCGGGTGGCGTGGGGAATCCCGGTCTGCGCCGTCATGCCGAAACTGTTGGCCACGCTTTTGCCGTCCATAATGGCGCACACACTGCAACTGCCGCCCAGGTGGCAGGAAATTATTTTCCGCGCTGCCGGATTGATTTCCGCCATACGCGTGGCAATGTACCGGTGCGAAGCCCCGTGAAAGCCGTACCGACGTATCTCCAGTTTTTCCGTCCATTCATGCGGAATGGCATAAGCCTGACGCCGCAGGGGCACCGTGCGATGAAACGCGGTCTCAAACGCCGCTACCTGCGGCACCTGCGGCATCCGCCGGCCAAAGGCCCGCATCGCCGCTATGTAGGGTGGATTGTGGGCGGGGGCGACATCGGAAAATTGTTCCATCACACTTAATACGTGCCCATCCACACGCACCACATCCAGCGGCCCCCCATGCACCGCCTTGAACCCGATCGCCTCCACATCCTGTAAATTCCTGATCACCGCGTTATCGAAGAGCAGCTTCAAATGCAGATCGATGGCCGCCTCATGATTCGCCAGGGCGCTACTGCCCGCAAGCGGGGCTTTGTTCGCCGCGGTAAAAGTCCAGTCGCTGGCGGTGCGGCCGATCCGATCGGCAGCGCCCTGCGCAATAACCGCTTCCCCGGCGCTCATATCAAAGAGCTTGTATTTGAAGCTGGTGCTTCCTAAATTGGCAACCAGAACAATCATCGACCACATCCAATGAAACCGTAAAGCGCCCGTCGCCTGCCCTCACGCCCCGGCAGGTGGAATCTTAAAAATTATCCACCAAACCTTCGGTGGGCCGGGCGATCACGTGGGAGGCAATCAGTTCACCCACCCGTTGGGCCGCCGCGGCACCCGCTTCCACCGCCGCCTTCACCGAACCGACATCCCCTTTGACAATGACCGTAACATACGCCCCGCCGATCTGAATGCTTTTGACCAAACTCACATTGGCCGCTTTGAGCATGGCATCGGTGGCTTCCACCAGACCCGTCTGGCCACGGGTTTCAATTAATCCCAACGCATTGGACATAAACCACATCCTTTCAAAAAAATTTTGACCATCCCGTTTTCATTATTTCCGTCGCCGCAACCGCAGAGTCGCGGCCACCGGGCTTTTTGCTTATTTTTTTACCGCAGCCGTTTTGGCCTTCGGCAAGACATTGGCGAGCTCTTCATGCGGGCGGGCAATCACATGCACCGCCAGCACCTCGCCGATTTTTCCGGCGGCCTCCGCAGCCGCGTCAATCGCCGCTTTCACTGCGCCGACGTCGCCGGTAATAAAGCTTGTCACCATGCCGGATCCAACCTTGTCCCAACCGATCATCTGCACGCTGGCCGTCTTTAAAGCCGCATCGCTGGCTTCAATCAGACAAACCAGTCCCTTACATTCAATCATTCCCAACGCCTGTGCCATGGATTTCTCCTAAAAAAAACCTTTTATCCTTCGCCTGCACGCGTAACCGCCGTGGCTACACCTGCGGCAACAATTCAATTCGCGTGGCCGATTCCAGATCGCACGCATTCCCTTCGTCCGTATCAATATGCACTTCCAACCGCACCTTGGGATGGGCACGCACGCGCACATTTTCAAAGATCACCCCGCACGGACCCTGCACGCTCAAGCGCATCATCTGGCCGTCTTTTACCCCATAATGCGTCATATCCGCCTGGTTCATATGCACATGACGCATAGCGCGGATCACTCCTGCCGTCAGGTTCAAGGCCCCGTACGGGCCTACCACCACAATGCCGCCGGTGTCCGCATGGTCCCCACTGATCCGCAACGGCAAATCAATCCCCAAAAATACGCCGTCGGTGTAGCTCAGCTCCACCTGCGTATAATTCCTCACCGGACCTAAAATGCGTACGCTGGGAATCATGCGGTTGCGCGGGCCTATCAGGTTCACCAATTGTTCGCTGGCGAATTCGCCATCCTGATATAAGTCCTTGTGTTTGGTTAAAGCCGCACCCGGACCGAACAACACCTCCAGATTTTCCGGCGAGACATGCATATGGCGAGCCGAAACATTCACCACCAGCGGATTAGGTCCACCGTTGTGGTCGGCTGGTTTTATGATCCGGCTTTCTGCGGCAATGCGCGCGGTCAACGCCTGACGCACCATCGCCTCAATGGCTTTACGATCCCAGGTTGCCGTTGCTGTTGTCATCTTGAATACCCGTGTATTCGGCCGTAAAAACAACCTTCACACAACCATTATCGGCTGCTGGTGCAATATCTTACTATATTTTGAAACAATGTGCAAATATCCGAACCATTGTCAAGTCCTGGTCTAAAGTTGTCACATTATTGTTTATTGTTTCCATCCAAGTTTAGCTTCCTTCGGGGGATCGCATGGGGGTGTCTGCGCAGCGCAGGGAGGACGAGCGCAGCGCGTCCGACCGCAGCCCAGCAGACGCCCCCACGCGACGCGGTTTTCCGTCCTCGGGCCGGACCTTCCGGCACGCCGCATCGCTTACCGGTTTTGGCCTTACCGTCTGGGGTATTATCCCATCGCTGTGCACCTGCTGGGGAACACGCATCTGGAGCTTCCCGTGCGGGCGGCATTGGTTGTATATCGCTACCGCCTCCGCCACCGCGGGACCCACCATCGCCTTGCGGCTAAAGCTGATCCCCAGCCCCAGTTCCTGCTTGAGAATCCCGTTGAGTCGTTCCGCCTTCCCATTCTCGTAACAGTGACCCTCTTCCGTCATGCTTATTCCCAGCTCCGCAGCCTGCAACTGCTCGATATACGCCTGGCAGCAGTATTGGCTGCCCCGATCCGAATGATGCACCGCATAGGCTCCAGCAGGTAATTGCTTGATCGCCTGGGCTCCGGCCCGGATCACTCCTTCCACCTCCAATGTATCGCTGCTGTCGAATCCCACGATCTTCCGACTATACGCATCCATCACCAGGCTCAAATACATAAAACCTTCATCCGTGCGGATGTACGTTATGTCGCTAACCCATAGCTGATGCGGACCAGTCACCTGCATTTCCTTGGCGATGTTAGGATACACCGCAAATCCGTGCCGGCTGTTGGTGGTATGGAGGCCCCGTTTCGGACGTTCTATGAGCATATGGTGCCGCCTTAATAACGCAAAAAACCGGTCGCGACCTAACGCCACACCCGCCACCTCCAACTCGGGTTGTATCAGGTACATTAACTTCCGACATCCCAAACGCGGCATATAACAACGCTCCTTGCGGATCAGCTCCAGTACGAATTCTTCATCCACCGTCAAACGTGCCCGCACCAGCCGCTGTTGGTAATAATTCTGCCGCGTCATGCCCACCAGTCGGCATAGCACCTTCACCCCACGCCGTTGCTGCTCTCCGGCGGCATGGACCGCCTCCCATCGGACTTTTTTTTAAAACTCTCCACCTCCTGCCCCAACTGCTCGCAGGCCAGCTTCAAAAATGTCGCATTCAGCACATTCTCCGCCTGGGTTTTACCCAAGGCCTGCTCCAACTGCGCTATGCGCTTTTTGTACTCCCGTATCCGATCTTGTTCGTCTGGCTTTTCCACCCGTACCACCTTCGCTTGTAAATGATCCCTACCGTAGTGTTTTATCCATCTTTGTACCGTTGTCGTGCCCGCAATCCCGTGGTGCAGACGTGCCTGGGTAATCGAGGCAAATCGACCATCCTCCAACTCGTCAACCACCTGCCTCTTGAAGCACTCACTATACCGCCTTATTAACCGTATTCGCATACCAAAACTCCTGTTATTTCCATTGCCACAAGTGACAACCTATATCAGGACGTGACCATGCCAGACGGTCTCGCGCGAATTGGCTACCTGTCGCTGGTCTTTTCCGCCGCGCAGTTCCACCCGGCCGTTGCCGCGGCGCTTGAACCAACGGCCTCCAGCAGATCCCCACCAACTGGAGTTTTCTGGTATTCTCCCATCATCAAGGCCGTGGAGACCTTCATCATGGTTCATGCTAACGACACGACGCCCCGCCCCGCCAACCGGTTGCGGGATTCACAAAGCCCTTATCTGCTGGCCCATGCCCACAATCCTGTGGATTGGTACCCGTGGGGTCCGGAAGCTCTGGAAAAAGCCCACCACGAAAACAAACCGATTTTTCTTTCCATCGGCTACTCCGCCTGCCACTGGTGCCACGTGATGGAACGCGAGGTTTTTGCCGATGCCGCCATCGCCGCAATCATGAACCAGAACTTCATCAACATTAAGGTGGACCGGGAAGAGCGGCCCGATCTGGACGAAATCTACATGCTGGCCACGCAGTTAATTTCCGGCAGCGGCGGCTGGCCCATGAGCGTGTGGCTCACCCCGGATCTCCAGCCATTTTATGCCGGAACCTATTTTCCGCCGGCGGAAGGTTATGGCCGTCCGGGATTTCCCCAACTTGAAAAGGCCATCGCCGAAGCTTGGCGGAATCGCCCGCAGGAAATTCTGGACCACGCCCGAACCGTCGTTGGCGCGATGGAAGAACATAGCCGCGGTGCCGGTGCCGGCGGCACTGCGCTGGTTTTACCCCAGGTGCTCCAGGGTTGTATCGCCCACCACTGGTCGCGGTTCGATCACACATGGGGCGGCTTTGGCACCGCGCCGAAATTTCCCCCCAGCCAGTTTCTTTCCCTGCTGCTGCGTTGGCTGGAATTTCATGATCCGGCAATGGACGCGCCCGCCGATGCTCCATCGCACCAGAACCCGAACTTAGCGGCCAGCAATCACGCCCAGATCAACAGCATGCTCACCAGTACGCTCGATGGCATGGCCGCCGGTGGAATCCACGACCAGATTGGCGGCGGCTTTGCGCGTTACAGCACCGACCAGCGCTGGCTGGTGCCGCACTTTGAAAAAATGCTCTATGACAATGCCCAGCTTGCGGGTATTTATGCTCGAGCTGCGGTGGTGCTGCGTCGCCCGGAATATGAGCGTGTGGCCCGCCGCACGCTGGATTTCTGGCTCTCCCGCATGACCGCCCTCGATGGAGCCTTTTTCAGCACCTTGGATGCCGATTCGCAGGGGCATGAAGGCCGGTTTTACGTATGGTCCGCCGATGAAATTCGCCAAGTGTTTCCGGATGCGGAGGATTACCGGCTCCTGGCCCGTCACCTGGGCATTTCCGATGCGGGAAATTGGGAAGGCACCAATGTGCCGCACATTGCCGAACCGATCCAGCGTCTGGCTATGGAAATGGGCCGGGACGTCGCCTCTTTGCAATCGCGCATCGACGCCCTGTGCGCAAAACTCACCGCCGTGCGCGACCATCGGGTGCCCCCGGCCCTTGATGACAAAATCATCACCGGTTGGAATGGCCTGCTGATTTCCGCCCTGGCCGTTGCGGGCGCGGCGATGGGCGAAACGAGGTATACGACCGCGGCCATGCGGGCACTGCGTTTTATCTTCAGCCATCATGTTAACGTGGCTGGAGAGTTGCTGCGGGTCAGTCGCGGTGGAGTGGCGGCCGCGGTTCCTGGCTTTCTGGAAGACCATGCCTATTTGCTGATGGGCGTCATGGATTTAATTCAAGCCGGCACGCTGCTGCCCGCGGCCGACGCGGCGGCTTTACCCGTTTGGGCCAGCCGCCTGGCCACGGCCATGGTGGAGCAATTTTATGATGCCGCCGCCGGTGGATTTTTTATGACCTGCACCCGCCATGACCACCTCTTTCTCCGCCTGAAGACCGCCCAGGACAACGCCACGCCATCCGGCACCGCGGTGGCTCTGCATGGCCTGGTGGCCCTGGACCGCCGCAGCGGCACCCAGAATTACCGACACGTACTGGAAAATACCCTCCGCCATGCCGCCGCGACGATTCAGCAGTATCCGCAGGCGCATTCGAGCCTGTTGGAAGCATTGCTGGTACACGCGGCGGTAAGCCCGGACAAAACTACAGCCGACCCAAGCCAACCCCTGGCCGTTTTGGCTCCACGGCCGGTGCTAAATTTAACGCTCGTCGCCATCACGCCGGCCCCCAGCCCCGCCGGCGGACCACCGGAATACGAGCTGCAACTGCGGCTGGAGATACAGCGGGATTATTACATCGCTTATCATCCGCCCGCACCGGCCGCCCTCGACCAAACCATCGAACTACAGCTTACCGGTTGCGCGAATCTGCATCTGGTGCGGCTGACACTGCCCCCGCCGTTGCCGATATCTTCCGCCCCCGACGATACGGCCGCGTATCGGGGGCAGGTGCTGATAAGCCTCCGCTGCGCCTGGCAAGCCAAACCTCCGCCGGGCCGCTATGATGTAGAGGTGGCAGCTACGGCCCAGGTGTGTACCACCGGGTACTGTCTGGGCAGCATACAAGCTAACGCGTCTGGGACGCTGACGGTGGAATGACGCACCAGAATACGTATGATACAGCAAGGAGATAATATTATGGAGTTCAGCAGTGATCGCGTGGCCACGGTAATTGCGGCCTGCGAAACATTTATTGCTGACAAGGACGACGCTTGGAGCCTCAGCCGTCCGGCGGCGATGTTTATTTATCAGATCGCTTTACTGCGGCACGCCCGCAACATTTTGGAAATCGGCACCAGTTATGGCCACAGCGGTCTGTTTCTGGCGGATGCGGCCCATAGAAACCAGGGCCGCTTCACCACCGTCGATAAGGATTTGCGCAAGGTGGAAATTGCCCGCAAATTTTTCGCCGATGCCGGCCTCGATACCGTCACGACCATCATCCCCGGCACGGCTCCGGAGGTGCTTGAGCAGGCACCGGGCGGCATCGATCTGCTTTTTATTGACGCCACCAAAACCGAGTAGGACGCTTATTTTGACGCGCTTTGGCCCAAGCTGGCCGTCCCGGCCGTTATCGTCACCGACAATGCCACCAATTCCCAGGCCAAAATGGCTCCCTTCCTGCGGCGGCTTCGCACCGACGCCCGTCTGATCAGCAATCTCATCCCCATTGGCAATGGCATGGAATTAACCCTGCGCATGAAATAAGCGCCGGGCCACTGCTCCTGGTCGGCCCCCAGCCGGCGACTTGCCGTAAAAATGTGCCGTGGGCCGAGCCAGCCTGCCGATAATAAAGTCAGGTGGAAGGATATGATTCAGTGGGGTGTCCAGCAAAATGATGATGCAGCAACAGTTGTCTCTCTTTGAACCGCCGATGGCGGCGGTCGCTAAGCGTTCGGTCCGGGCCAGGAAACCAGTCGTCCAGACACCGAAGAAATTCCTACCGCCCGTGCGCGGCATTCCCACGAATGTAACATCGCGCCGGCGATTTTTCGCCCGCATCGTGGAACATGAAAAGAAACGCTACCAGATATCCATTCGTAAATGGCGGTCCACCATGAGCGGCGTGGCCTACGAGCTGCATTACAGCAACGGCCATGTCAAACGCATGGTGGCCGCACCCCGTCCGAAATCCGCAGTCAGTTGTGCGATTTTCCTGCACGAGGTAGGCCATCATGCCATCGGCTTTCGGAAATTCCGCCCGCGCTGTCTGGAAGAATTCCACGTCTGGCAATGGGCCTTCGCCGAAATGGGCCGCTGGAACATCCCCATCGACCAGCGGGTGCGTCACCACTACCAGCGCAGCATGTATCACTATGTGCAACTGGCAAAAAAACGCGGGCTTAAACATCTGCCGGAAATATTGCGCCAATTCCAGCATGGACCAACCTCCGTAGCGCCAGCCGCCTGAACGCGCTGAGAAAGGATGCGGGCGAACATCAAACTTTTCCATGGTCGCATCGTCCTTGCCAATCGTTTCTTGCAGCGCGGCTCGGCAGGTGAGTTTTCCAAACGTGAACAACACGAAAAAATGACCGCAACTCTTTGCTAAAGGTGGAGAAAAAGTTCAAGGCTGCGTTCACACAGGCTGTCCGGTGCACCTTATGCAACCAAAGGCGATCCGGGCCGTTTTACTTAATGAGCCTGGAAGGTTAGCGGGCCAGAGGTATTTGGCCCCAAGGCCCTCCGGCAGGCCTGCGTTGAGGCGGCCCCAAAGAGGTGTTCCATGAAAAGTTGTGATCTGCGCAAGATGTTGGTGGTTGTAGCCGTTGCCGGCTTGGCTTGGCCGTTGTCGAATGTATCGGCGCAAGGTAACACAACAACAATCGAGCCGGCAACGGCCGGGGCAACCGGGGCGGAATTACCCGCGGCCGCAGCGAAAGTTTTGCAATTGGCCCAAGCCAAAGTGGCGGATAGTACCATCATTGCGTATATCAAAAATTCCGGAAACCACTACCATCTTAGTGCTGATGAAATCCTTTATCTGCGGCACCACGGCGTTTCCGACGCCGTCGTCACCGCCATGTTGAACCAGCCTGTTATACCTTCAACCGTAACGATAAGGCCCGCCGCCAATGCGACAGTTCCAACAGCGCCGCCGGCGACCACTACGCCGCCTGCGCCACCACCGACTGTCGTCACTCCGCCGGCCCCAGTGTACGTGCCGCCGTCCGAACCGGCTGCGCCACCCGCGCCCGCCGTGGTGGCACCAACGCCAACGTATGTTCCGGTGGCCCCGGCTCCCACGTATTATTATCCGCCCACTTATTACAATCAGCCTTATGATGATCCGAACTATTATGCCACGTATCCGTGGTATCCGCCGGTATCACTCTCATTTGGCTGGGGTTGGGGTGGCGGCCATTGGGGCGGTTGGGGCGGTGGAGGATGGCGTGGCGGCTGGCATGGAGATCGGGACTGGCATGGCGGCGGTGGTTGGCATGGTGGCTGGCACGGCGGCGGACACCGCTGAAAAGCGGATGGGCCGCGGCCGGATGAGGCGATCCATCCCGATGGATTTCAGGATAAAGGCCTTACGCGGACTGCGGCAGGGATGCCAGAGTCTCCATGGCTGCCGGAAGCACGTCATTGAAGTGTGCACAGATTAGACGACGAGGATGATTAACCCCAGGGGCCACAGAGGGTGGGGCTCACGCAGAGACGCAAAGAACGCGGAGGACGGGCGACGAGGGTGGCGAATGGGCGACAACGATTTTAACCATTCCGGCGCGGCCGGGATAAACCTCGGACGCAGATGCACGGCGTTGGGGTTCTGGGGTAAGATTCTCAAGATCGACAAGATCAACACGTTTTTTTTGGTAAGGAGCTAGGAGTTCCCGATTGGCGACTCCTGTCGCATCGGGATTTCGGCATCCATGCCGCGACGGGAGTTAGGAGTTAGGAGTTAGGAGACGGGCGCTGCGCGAGACGGGAGACGGCGGCTGTGGCCGCAGGAGTTAGGAGTTGGGAGCTAGGAGTTAAAGGCGGCTGCGGCCGCGGGGTGTTCACCGCAGGGGACGCAGAGGACCGCGGAGGATGGGGCGGGGGGCGCTGCGCGAGACGGGAGACGGGTTAAACACGAAGGCGCGAAGGCACGAAGTGACGACGCGGTGATCCACAGATTGCACAGATTACACAGATTAAACGACGACGATTTTTTACCGCAA
>JAJYZF010000165.1 GCA_021800165.1 Planctomycetota bacterium
CCTTGTCCGCCAAGCTGCAGCCGACCGGACCCTGGCACCGTTACGCCGAACGGTTTCCAGAGGAATCCCCCGCCAAGCCCTTCTTCGGCCGCAGCGGTGACTGCGGCGTTAAGCATGAAAGCAACAAATCCCGCCAGGGAAATGGCAAGCTGATTCTCTCGCGCCTTCCCGGACTGCGCCTACTCTCCGTCGACTTGGGCCACCGCTACGCGGCTGCCTGCGCAGTTTGGGAAGCCATCACAACCGAAAGCATGGCCGCCGCGTGCACTGCCGCCGGCGTCCCCCGGCCAAAGGAATCCGATTTGTACCTGCACTTGGCCACCAGCGGTGCCGACGGAAAACGGAAAACAGTAATATACCGCCGCGTCGGGCCGGACAAACTTCCAGATGGAACAGATCATCCCGCACCCTGGGCGAAATTGGACCGTCAATTCCTGATCAAGCTCCCCGGCGAGGAATTACCGCCCCGCGCGGCCTCGAACAGTGGCGATAGCAGTGAAATCCAGCAGGTTGCCGCCTTCGCCAAACGGCTCGGTTTGGAGGCAGACGACGAGCGGAGCAAAGGCCGCGCCGTGGACGAACTTATGTCCCGTGCTGTGCACATTGCCACGCTTGGCCTTAAGCGCCACGCTCGCCGTGCCAAGATCGCCTATGCCCTGAACCCCGAGACCAAAAGCATCCCCGGCGCGGGTGGCCATGAAAAGTCGTTCACCGTCGGCGACGACAATCACATTAAATTTCTCACGGATGCCCTATTCGATTGGTACACGCTGGCCACCGAGTCCAAGTGGCGTGACAGGGCGGCCAGCGATCTATGGAACCGGCACATTGCCCCGATAGCCAACGGCTGGCAAGCCCAGGACCTCGATCCTACGGATGGGGCTGCCGAGAATCCTACTGGCCAGCAGCGGCGCAAGGACGATGACCCCCCGCGCGAACGGTTCCGGCCCGTCGCCCGCACGCTGGCGAGTGCCGACCGGCGAGCCATGCACGCCGATTGGAAAGAATACTGGCAACATTCGGATGGCCGATGCTCCGCCACCCCGAAAATCGCGCCGGGGCAGCGGGGCCCGGCGACAACAGCGCCGTCCGAGCCTGCCACCGGCTGGCACGCCGAGCTTCGTTGGATCACCGATTGGATCATGGGCAGGCGGCTGCCGGGCTGCACTGGCGAAGGGTGGAAACACCGGGTCGGGGGGCTTTCCGTAACACGCGTCACCACCATGAAATCGCTCTACCAACTGCAGAAGGCGTTCGCCATGCGTGCACGGCCCGAAAGGCCGCGAGGTGCTCCGAAGCGGGGCGAGAGCAACTTCGGTGTCGCGCAGGGAATCCTCTCCGCCATGGAGTCCATGCGCCAGCAGCGTGCCAGACAACTCGCCAGCCGGATCGTCGAGGCTGCCCTCGGCGTCGGTATCGAGCGCAGTCGCAGCGACGGACGCGACCCGCAGCGCCCGCGTGCACGCATTGACGCCCCTCGTTTCGCCGCCTGCCACGCGGTGGTGATCGAGAACCTGAATAACTACCGCCCCGACGAGATGCAAACCCGGCGCGAGAATCGACAGCTCATGCAATGGGCCTCCTCAAAGGTAAAGAAGTACCTCTCCGAATCCTGCCAGCTTCACGGCCTGCATCTGCGCGAGGTTCAGGCGGCCTACACCTCGCGGCAGGATTCCCGCACAGGCGCCCCCGGTGTCCGCTGCAAGGATGTGCCGGTCGACGAGTTCACGACCGCACCCTGGTGGCGCAGCAGGGTCGGCGCGGCTTGCAGGAAGCGGGAAGGAAATGGCTCCGGCACCGCCCTCGACCGGTACCTCTTGGAACTCGACCAAGCCTGCTCCCAGCTTACGCCGGAGCGGCGAAAGGCGGCGCCCCCGATCCGTATCCCCGTCAGGGGCGGAGATATTTTCGTCTCCGCTGATCCCTCCTCGCCCGCGGCCGGCGGCCTCCATGCCGACCTGAACGCCGCCGCCAACATTGGGCTCAAGGCACTCCTCGACCCCGACTGGCCGGGGAAATGGTGGTACATCCCCTGCGAAACCGCGACCCACAAGCCCCACACGGAGAAGGTCAAAGGGTGCGCGGCGGTCGACTGCGGCAGCCCCCTCGGTACCGGCGCTCCGACCCCGGCCGGCGAACGGCTGCCGGCGGCCAAGCCCAAAGCACGCTCGGGCAAGGCCAAGCAAGAAATTGTTAACTTATGGCGGGACCCGACCCACGAGCCACCCATCAACACCCCCGACCGCTGGGCCGAAAGCAAGAAATATTGGAACCAGGTCGAATGCAGAGTGATTGGAAGACTGGCGGCCAAAAGCGGAAGCGGTGAATCATCGTGATCCCCCTGGCGGCGGCCCCACGAGGCGGCTTGGCCGCGGGCATTGCGGCAGTGGGCGCGATGTGGTAGCCTTTTATTGTGCCTACAGGGCACACAACTCCCGAGTAAGTGTCTCCCCCTTCGTTGGGCTTGGCACTCGGGGTCGATTTTGTTCGCTTGGGTTCTTTGAAAAGTCGGTCGCGAGCGTGGCGGTGGTGCAAGGGGGTACGGGGCGCACTCGCAGCACCAAAACGGCCCGCAAAATCGGGGGTTTCGGGGTGTGCAAATGAGTTCAGAACCATCGGCTCGGGGTAATTTCCCGTCACACTCGCAGCGCCGTGGCCAAGGCGTTGCAAGAGGCCAACTTAGGCGGCCCACGGTGGCGCCGTCCGAAGCGATCAATATCGGCTGACACGTGCACTTCCAGTTTCACTTGAATCTCCGGTTAAAGTGGCGCCGTCCGAAGCGATCAATATCGGCTGACACACACTGACCGATTAATGGTGTATGATTACTGCATGTGGCGCCGTCCGAAGCGATCAATATCGGCTGACACTCAAGACGGGAGAGTCAGCGGTGACAACGCTCGCTTGGTGGCGCCGTCCGAAGCGATCAATATCGGCTGACACAAGAGCCGGTCGAACTGATGCACGTGGCGGGCGTGAGTGGCGCCGTCCGAAGCGATCAATATCGGCTGACACAATACTCGTTGCCCTGAAAACTTTCAGCGTCGCCCAAGTGGCGCCGTCCGAAGCGATCAATATCGGCTGACACTTCCCTTACTTTTTACTCGCTGCTCTTTTTCGTTGGTGACGCCGTCCGAAGCGATCAATATCGGCTGACACCAGGACTTTTTCTATTGGAGAATCAATTATGGCAAGTGGCGCCGTCCGAAGCGATCAATATCGGCTGACACGAAAGAGTGTCGTTGACAATACGATTACAGGGGCTCAGTGGCGCCGTCCGAAGCGATCAATATCGGCTGACACCGCAGTCTCACCGACGCAAATGGGTACGTCAGTTTCGTGGCGCCGTCCGAAGCGATCAATATCGGCTGACACGCTGTTGGCCTGGCTCGACATCGGCCCGATCTCCTCTGGCGAATTCGGCGCCCGATCTCCTTTGTCTGTATTTGAATCACGAATCAACCCCAGCGTTGTCGCGATTCACACCGGATCGCTCCCCGCAAAAATGGGTATGAGCCAAAATAAACAATGAATTGCAAGTATTGAAAAGCCGCAAAAAAAATCGGACGTTTGCCAAACTTTATTTCACCAGCACCCAACCATAATGGTATGGCGGCAGGTCGATCATCTCCGGTACCTGCAGATGAAATCCGGCGGCCAAGGCCCATGCCAGGCAATGCTCGGGGCGTGGGCGGATGCCCATCGATGGGCCCCTCGGTGTCGCAGGATCATAATTCCAGTGCATAATCCCCAGCAGCTTGCCGCGGTCTAAAATACGCCACGCTTCGCCCAAGAGTATTTGCGGTTTCTCGCAGTGCAGGATATTGAACAACATCACATAATCTACGCTCCCTTCCGGCAAACCGGTCCCTTCCGCAACAAAATCGCGGTGCTCAGCATGGACGTTGGTGAGACCACACTCATGGGCTTTTCGTCGCGTTATCGAGATCATCTCGCCTTCAATATCAAAGGCGTGGACGGTGCCGCCGACGACTTTGGCCGCAGGAATCGCAAAGGTGCCGTAGCCGCAGCCAAAATCCGCCACATCCCGGCAGGTCCCCGCCAAGCCCAACTTGGCCAAGGTCTGAGCAGGGGAAAAAAAGGAAGCCCACATTTGCTCATCAGGCATGCCGCTTTCACGTGTCTTCATGTTTCTGCTCCGGGAATGATTATCAATCCTATTCCGTCACGCAGCGCGTTAAAAAAGATAGCCAAAACGCCATCACTTACCACCAGCTCCGGCCCTTCATGAAAGGGCTCTACCGTTCGGCGCTGGTAAGGGGCCTACAGTCCCGCAGGGACCTCCCTATTCTATTGAGGCCGAACCGCCAGGCAGCAGAATATCATCAAACCGCACATATCGTCGCGGATTGTCGGGCTGGCGAGGGAGGTGTTATTCCTGCGCGAGGGGCTTTTGGCGCGAATCGATGCGGAACTGCCACGTCAGCCACGCTGCCAGCAGACTCAGACCACCAAGCAGATCAAAAAACAATGGCTTGGGGATGTGTAATTCAAGCAGCGGAAGAAAAAACGTACTGATAACAGCTCCGAACCGCGAAAACGCAGTGGCAAATCCATGACCCGTTGCCCGCACACTCGTCGGATACACCTCCGCCGGAATCATGTAGGTTGTATTGCCCGGCCCGAAGGAATTACACGCTGTGGAAAACAGCATACACCCGAAGGCCACGGCCACCATGGCGGGCGTGAATTTACCGCCGTTGGAAGCGGCCGTGCCGGCAATGGCACCGACGACGACCAGACACAATCCGCTGCCCAGAAAACCGATGATCTGGGGCACGATCCGTCCGATGCGGTCCACCAGCAGAACCAGCGGAACAAAGCCGATCAGGAATGAAAAACTCAATACCGTCGAGCCGAGAATGCGGTCCCAGACTCCGACAAAACCGAGATGCTTGAG
>JAJYZF010000166.1 GCA_021800165.1 Planctomycetota bacterium
CCCGCGCATCGGTCGCGATGACGTAGTCGGTCAGCGGCCTCGGATTGGGACTGCCGTCCAGCAGCCACACGCACTTTGCGCCATCTGCCGCCAGTGCCTCGAAAAGTTGGATGTCGCCGAATTTATCAATTTCGGGGTCCTCCTGCAGCTCCCTTGCGGCGGCGACGCGGGCCTCGGGCGAGTCGATTTTGAGCCCGCCCCATGCGGCAACTACCTTTTCCCAGCCGCTGATTGCCCGCTTGCGGATGCTGTACCCGTCGATGGCGCCGGTGGCCGTCGAACGCGCATAGCAGTAGGCGTCAAGCCAACGGCTCGCCGCTGGCGGCACTTCGCCGAGCTTCTGTTCGTCCTGCGTCAGGCTTCGACGTTGTGCCTCCGCCCGCTTAATCCAAGAATGGCCGATGACAACCCGGCGAGCGGCGTGATCAAGCATCACAGCAAACTCCTTGTGCCGGGCGGGGCCGCCCTCGAGATGGTAGGCCATGCCACAGGCATTCCCAACCTCATCAAGCACCCCGTCGGACCAAGCCCTGGGCCCTTTCACGCCAATCTTGGCCTTACACTTTTCGGCGTCGGTGCGAGCCGCCGCCCTGAGCTTCTTCAATTGCTCCGGCGTGAGCCGGCCTTCAGGGAGCCAAGCCTTAATTTTATTTCTCGTGGCGCTCTTGTAGCCGGGGCCGCTAATCAGCCGGAGGATGCCCTCGGCGGATGGGGCGCCCAGCGCGGCGGCAAGGGAAGTGAGATTTACCGAATCAGCAGAGGAGGTGAGCTGCTGATCGCACCAATCGGCTATGACGCCGTAGGCCGCCGAGATATCTTCGAATTTGGCCCCTTCGCCTGCTCCGAAACGGCTGCTCAGCCATTGGCCGGCGCCCTGAACCAGGTCTTTCCCCTTATCTGCCTCGTCAACATCAGATTCTGTATCCTTGAGTTTCACGCCCGCGAAGTAGGATTCCGGGGAGCCGAAGAAGTGCTTGAGCAGGTCCCAAACCTCCTCGCGATTCAGCGAGCCGTCACTGGCGGCGACGGCCGCATCGAACATGGCGCTGCGATTCACCCAGACGGCATCTTCCCGGATTGCTGCGCATAATGAAGCCTTACACTCAGCTTTCCACGCTTTAACCTCGGCGTCACCGACGCCGCGTCGGCTGAGAATCTCACCGAGCGCGGCCGTGACCTTTTCGTCTCGGGCGGACTGGCATTCCTCGCCGGTGGCGACGATGAACCCCGCCCTGTCTGCCGGGTCAACGGGGGCGGACTCGACGCTGAGCCAGGAGAGGGCGAGGAGGATGCGGCGTTGCCGACGTTCCTCGTCCGTTCGATCGCGTTCCGGGTTGCCCGCCCGGCCGTGCACCTTCGCATCCGCCAGTGTGTGGCACAGCCCCCCACGAAACGTCAGCAACCAATCGCCGAAGACCTTGGCCCCCTTGTTCACGGCTTCATGTGTCGCCCACAGCGCTTCGCGCCATGAATTGTCGCCGTCGCCTGCGCCGCGCAACCGCAGTGTGTACGCCCGCTGAGTGGTGAAGGCCTTGCTTTCAGCCATCTGGTTTCCCCAAAAAAATTCGAAATCGAATAATAGCCTATAGCGGTCTCCGCGCCCAGCGGGGGTTACTCTTATAAAGTTGTGGATGCAGAAAAAGAGGCGGGGTAACCTGAGGTTTGAATTCGTTCTCTTTTTTTAGGATTACGCCACCGTGGAAAAGAGCATGGCCGAAACGACGAAGTTTTCAATGCTCGGGTTCAGCGATGCCCTGACGGAGGTATAGCGTCAGGGAGCCCAGCGGCTTTTCGTCGCAGGCGATGCAGATGGAAGCGGAAGCCCGGATGGAACGTCCCGTGCTCTATCGGGCCGGTTGTCACAATATCTTTTGCCGGAGAGGCCAAGGGTAATATCATGCGAGCATTTCTAATATTTGTCGGAATCGTAGCCACGGTTCTGCCTGGGGTCGGGTTCTTTCGTGGGTGGTTTCATGTTTTGGGCTCGACGAGCTCTCATCAGGTAGGAGCCAGTTTGCCCGTCCACCCGGGTAAATTGGAATCCGATAAGAATAAGGCAGCGAGAGTTGTGGGAATACATACACAGACTGCGGCATCGCCACGCGCGATCCCCCCCACCGATCATCACGCTGGAAGCGTGGATCGTTCGTCGGATCCAGTCGAAATCTATCCGCGAAGGCAGGCCTTGATCGCGTTACGCCCACTACCTCGATGTGACTTCTTTTGAAGGTGACCGCAGACAGAGGTCTCGTGGCCGTTGCGCCCTGATGCCCCTTGTAGCGTTGCCGCAATTTTGGCGGTTGTCTACGAACCGGTTCGGTCGTCGTCGCGCTGCCCGGCGATCAATCGGTGCGCCTCAGGATGACCTACGCCCGTGAGGCCGTCCGGGCGAAGACATCCCGTCGCCGGGGCAGCAGAAGCAGTCCGCCCATGGCCGCCAACGTCAAAGCGGCGGATGCCGGTTCGGGTGTGGCGGCGGTCGATTGCAGATAGCCGATCGGCAGGTAACCGGGCGTCACCAGTCCGTAATCGGAAGACATGGTCAATGGCAGAGCGCCATCGGCGGTGGCGTAAAGGGTTCCGGAATCGATGAGCGATGTCGGAGCCAGAAAGGCGTAGACGCCGCTCTCGGGCAGCGGGATGCCGGTACTGGTGAGGATATGGATGTTTCCGGTGGTTCCGCTGCCGGTGATGGAGAGAGTCTGCTGCATGAGGGCGGCGGCAAAGGTAGAAGAAGTGGAGCTGATTCCCACCTGGAGGCCATTGATGGATGAGCCGCTGAGATTGACGATGAAAACCCATTGATAGCCCGGGAACACATCGGAATATCCGGGCAGCCCGCTGCTGCCGAGCAGTACGGCGGCCAGTGCGTGGGTGGGTGCATTGGCGGCGAGACCAGAGAAGACGGTGGCATTCGCCTGAAGATTGGCGAGCACGCCATAAGGTGCCGCTACGCCGCCGGCCAGGTCTGGTATGTTGGGTGTGTCGGTGGCGGTAAATGGGTTTTGGCCCACCGGCCCGGTTGAATATTGAGGCAATCCGCCGGATACGTGACTGATGGCAGAAATTTGGCTGTTGGTCGCGATGAATAATTGACCATTGGTGGAGGCATCTCCTCCGCCAAGCGTATTAAAAGCGCCATTGGATATGTTAACCGACGAGCCTACCAGCGCGATCGTGCCCCCGGCCCCTGCTCCGCCCGCGCCACCCGTCCCGCCGGTGCCACCTGTGCCGCCATTACCCCCGAATCCTCCGGTTCCACCCTCGCCTCCAGCGGCCGATCCGCTGGCGGAGGCGGCAGAACTGCCTGGCTGGCCGGGAATGCGATTACCGCCCTGTCCGCCATAACCACCACCGGCACCAACAATGCCGGATTTTCCGCCCGCTCCCTGAGCCTCAATATATCCATTTACGGTCAGCCGACCGGCTGCGTAAAGTTCGATGGCTCCGCCCCCTCCGCCACCATTGCCGCCCGAGCCGCCAGCTCCTCCGGCTCCGCCGTAACCGCCCAAGGCCCCGGCCCCGCCATTACCGCCGGAACCACCGCCCCCAAGGAGTGTGCTCGCACCGCCACCCCCACCGCCACCGCCGCCACCCACTCCCCCCGTTCCGCCGCCCCCACCGCCTTGGCCACCACCGCCACCCGCCCCACCGGCCCCGCCGGTGAGATGGGTAAATGATGCAATATTAAGTCCATTGGCACCGCCACTGCCCGACCCGCCGGCAATTCCATTGCCTCCGTTGGCTCCGGGCTGTCCGCCCCCGCCATCTTGGCCGGGGTTCACACTGACCTCCACACCATTGGCGTACCCCACTGGTCCTCCGGCCCCGCCTTCGCCTGCTTGGCCGTTTATGCCGGTGAGGCCCCCTTGGCCAAACCCGCTGCCGCCGGTTCCGCCCGCCGCCGCGACCGGCGAGCCAAATGCTGCGGAGCCCGCCGAGCCTTGAGCGCCGACGATTCCGACCGATCCCCCCGTGCCATCAAACCCGGCACCGCTCTGCCCAGGTTGGCCATTGCTCCCGGATGAATATGATCCTCCGCCCGCCCCGCCCGCGCCGCCATTTAATGCCCCAGCCGATGCCAGCGGGCCAACGTCCGGCGGCACCCCGCCCGCGCCACCGGTACCACCCGTGCCTCCGATGCCACCTGCCCCGCCTCCGGGGCCGGCATACGTGCCACTGGCTGAAAGATTGATGTTGACGCCTAAGGCGACGGATATATCGTTATAGGACGCAATCATAATGGGTCTGGAGCCGGTGACATTGATCACATCCCCGGTATTAAACGACACGTTTCCACTGAATGTGAACACCTCCCCGTCAGGCGTAGTGCCCGACGTCATCACGCCCCCGGTCGCCGTACCGCCCGTGGTGGTCATCGCGCCCGTCGTGGTATTGAAGTTATAGACGGTAGCCGAAGAAGTGTGAACGCCCATGGCCACGACTGCCGCAGCAGCCGCGAGCCCAACAACCCCACGACATTTCATGAAAATTCCTCCCAACGGTGCACGAGTTAAAGTTCCCACGGTGGTGCGTCCGGGCCCAAGGCGATGCGGACAAACGATAAATATAGTCTGCGGATGCTTCGACCGCAAATTTTACTTGAAAAAATACGGTGGCGGTTGCCCATTTTCTCATCCCCGTGCGTCTTCCGCAGTGGGATGTCGCCCCTTGCCCGGCGCTACGCGCTGTGAAGGCGGCGGTCAAAATGAGTAAAAAATCGCCCGGAAGGCCGCAGGCTGCGTAGGCTCCGCGAATAAACTATAATGCGCGGTTGAGAGGTGAAACTGAGTTTAGGTTTGGTTATATGGACGAAACAGTCAAAAAGCAGTTACCCTGCGAGACGACGGCAGAGCCGGAATTTCCGCCCGCCGCCTTTGAATTTGTCCAGCGCGGCTTGGCGTACACCGTCATGAACA